>NZ_QLJK01000006.1:0-215796 GCF_003950715.1 Sphingomonas sp. S-NIH.Pt3_0716
CGCGGGTGGTCGATCACATCGTCGCGCTGGCGCTGGCTGGAAGCAATGACGGGGGCAACCTGGCCCCCGCGTGCGCCTGTTGCAATGATGCGAAAGGTAGGGTTGAAGCGCGGTTCATTCGCCGTGGCCATGACATCCGCGATATCATGGCTGACATCGAACTGGCGGACTGGATCAAGCGCGGCAGGCGTCGTCCCGACGGTTGAACCAGTCGTCGGCGCCGGGTAACCACAACGCGATGACGCCAGCGATTTGCGTGACGGTCGATGCGATCGGAAATTCGCGGATCACGTCGTCGGCGTAAAAGAACTGCGCCGCCCATCCAAGGAAAGCAGCCCCGGCAAGGACCGCCAGCGACAGCCATCCCCGCGCTATCCGTGACCGTCCCAGCAACGCCAACGACGGAACGAGGAAGAACGCGACCAGCACAATGATGAATGGTCCGGCCAGGTCGCCGAAAGCAGCCTGGAGCGGGCCGACGTTGATGACGTTGTCGGTGATTGTATAGCCGATGGTGCCGATCAGTATCGCGGCGCCGAATGCCGCTGAAAATGGTATGCGCATAATGGTTTGCCTCCGTGTGAAACCGGTCGAGGAGGCAGATATTTAGCGGGCTGTCGAGGCTCGAACGATAAATAGAGACGTTGCTCCCGTGCTGTCGGATCGCGGTGACGACCACGATCCGGCAGCGCAATCGTCCCATATAGTGGGGCGGGTAAAATCATAATATACCATATATTGGGACTACCGCAGTCCAGGTTTTTTTTCACGCGTCCGAATTAAAATTCGGCGCGATCATCCCGCTCTTCGTCTTTAAGCGGCAAAAGTGATGGCGAGACAGCGTAAAGCCTGTCTATCAAATAATAAAGTCCGTGCAATGTCGTGATGGTCAAGCTTGCAACGGGAATATTGAACAAAATAATCGAAACGCCACGCATGTAATTTTTGTCAATGTCAACTCTCCAATCAGAGAAAGAGAATGACGCATCTTCTACTTTTGGGTTGGCATCCGCTACGATGACGATGACGATAGAAGCCAGGGTGATTATTAAGGATAAAAAGGCAAGGTAGCCGAACATGGAACAAACGAACTGACGCCTCGATAAGAATTCTGCGTCTTCACCTTTTTTGTGGGGATATTTTATACGCCCAACTTCGATTGTTTTATCAAGTCCATTTACCTGGTGCGCAAAAGTTGCGACAGCGACCAAACCGGCGACGTAAAAGCCGGTCAAAACAGACGAGAAAGTTCCAACTTTATCGATGAAGCCGTCTTTGTGAAAAAAGTTCGCATTGTTTTTAATGATGAAGGGGATCGATATCCCTAAAAGGAAAAGTAAAATTAAAAAAATGTCTCTCCACCAAATTGGAAAGCCGTTCTCGCCACGTAAGCTGAGATATCTCAAAGGGTAGAACGGGATGTTCATAAAATCCCCTTAGTTCTTCATAAGCTTTAACGATGCATTTACGATGGCTGGAACTACAGAAACAGTGCAGTTTTCGAGGGGGACTGTAAACTGAACCTGTTCTGCTCGAACAAAAAGTATTTCAGATGCTTCTGCAAGTCGATCTAGTTTGACCGTCTTGTGGCGCTCGTCGTCGAGGTTTAGGTCTAGCCTTACATCTTCCCATTTCTCGTCGCGCGCGGCGGCGACAAAGGTTGTAAATTTGTCGCGCCATGCAGCGCCTGATGGATCACCGATAACTCGGTATTTGACTTGAACCTCACGAGCTTCCGCGATGCCCTCGCTGTCTGGAACACCGCTGACTTCGGTTCGGGTCAAAGTGATGAAATTGATGGACCCTTTCTTTTTGAGCGCGTCAGTCAAAGCCTCGGTTTTCAAGCCGAGAGCTTTTAAGCAGCAATAAGTGTCCTTTTGCTCCTTTTTCTTATCTTCGTAAGGATAAGTATATTCTCTGAGGCAGAGTGCTATAAGCTCTTTTATGCGGCTAAAGCTGATCCCTGGAATTTCTTCAAGAACTGCACTGTAAACGTGCGGCCTGATGGCATTCGTGCTGACGACCACATGGGCGGAATGCGCCTGTTCCTCAAGAATGTCCTTTTTCCCTGGTCGGACGGTAATTCCGTCCTTCTTCTTCGTCCGATACATCGGATCGGCAGCGTTCGGGCTTCCTTTGTGAATCAGCAGCGCTATCGCGTTTTTATCCGCATAATGTTCGGCTTTGATGATCTCTATCGAGTCATTATTCTCGACGGTTAGTGACGCCTTATTATTCAGCATTGCCTTGCGTATCGCCTTCAAGACACAAGGATAGTTGTTGCGAGAATCTACCAGCGGCGGCGGGGGAACGCTCCGCGCTTTAGAAGAAAATTGAAATTCGTAACGTCGAAAAAAGCGAGAGTGCTTTTCAAGCAGCATGTTTATGTTCCCACTTTGTGTGATCGGATTATCGCGTCGATAAATATACTGATGCATCCTGGCAAGAAACTAACTGATCCAGCAAGGAAAAAGCTGGCCAACACCCACAAACCCAGCGTAGATTCCAACGTCGTGTCGATCGCTACCGACATCGTCCGCGATCTGCCGGTCATGCCGGAATGGCTCTCGCCCGGCGCCCGCGAAGTGTGGACCACTGACATCGAGCGGATTGCCGCGATGGGGGCGACCGCCGTCGATAGCAGTGCCGTCGCCCTCTATTGCGAAACCATGGCTGTCTTCGTCGCTTCCGTTCGCGCGAGCGAGCCGGTCAACGCCGCCTTTCGATCGGAACTTCGTAAGCAAGCCGAGTTGCTCGGTATTGCGGGCGCCAAGTCGCGTCTGGCGCGGATCGCGTCGGCCGAACCGGTGAAGGCCAGTCCGTTCAGCGTTCGGCGATAGGTTCGGCGCAGGCGCTTAGTTTCTCGATTTGCTCCTTCGCGCCAGCCGTGATGCCCATGAAATTCCGAAGCCACAGCTTCACCACTCGCCGATTTCCTTCGTCGATCACATCGACCAGAATGTCACGTTGGATGCCGTCGTTCGTATAGGACATTCCGTTTTCGATCGGCATTGCGCGCATTGACGCCGAAAGTGTCCCGACCCAGCGCGAACCCAAACATCCCAACAGCTTGTCCATCGGGACCGAAGACTGGCCTTCCCAACGGGGCGGGCGCTTCCTCCATTGCTCAACGGTCGCGGTCGATCCGATCGACGGAATGACCATTACCATCGCGGCCAGTGCAAGTCCGAATTTCATTGCTTTCCCCCTAAATATACGGTGCCATTACCCCGTTATCCTCGAAATTCATATGCTTGGGTTGCCACCGATTACGCGAAGAAAGTCGTCAACGGCAAGATCGAAGCGTGTTGGCAAATCCGCGCCGCGTGTCAGCGCTATCTCGACGACCACGACCGCACTGACATCGAGTTCAACACCGAATATGTCGATCACGCCTGCGAATTTATCGAGGCTCTTCCGCATGTGACCGGCGCGCTGGCAGGCCAGCCGATCAAGCTGGAGCCGTTCCAGGTTTTCTTCATCGCGAACATCTTCGGATGGATTGTGAAGGCGACCGGCCTGCGCCGCTTTCGCGAAGCGCTGGGGCTGTTTCCGCGCGGAACCGGCAAGTCTCTGATCGGCGCCGCCATTGGCGTCTACATGAACTTCGCGCTCGGCGAACAGGGCGCGCAAGGGTTTAGCGGTGCCACGTCGATGGACCAGGCCGCTGCTGTGTTCGACCCTGCGAAAAAGATGGTCGAGATGACCCCGGACCTGGCTGACGCCCTTGGCTTGGAAGTGTCGGCCCGCGCCATTTTCCAGTCTCACACCGGCAGCAGTTTCAAGCCAGTTATCGCCAAGACCAAAGACGGCGGCATCCCGTGGATCAGCATCTGTGACGAGTTGCACCAGGCCATAGACGGCACCCAGCTTGCGGCCTTCAGGACTGGGATGGGCAAGCGTCGCGGTTCCGATCCCCTCTTGCTGATTATCACGACGGCCGGGTTCAATCTCGCCGGGGTGTGTCGCCAGGAGCAGCTATATTTCGAGGCCGTGCTGACTGGGACAATCCGCGACGACAGCAAGTTTGCCATGATCTACACGATCGACGCCGACGACGATTGGCGCGATTTCCGGGTCTGGGAAAAGGCGAATCCGGGATATGGGGTCAGCGTCGATGAAGATCATCTTCGTCGCGAATATGAAAAGGCGCTTCAGTCGCCCCGATCGCAAACGGAGATGCTGACCAAGTATCTCAACGTCTGGTGCAACAGCGCGTCCGGCTGGTTGAATTCTGTCGATTGGGCGAAGGCGGCCGATCCCGCGCTCGACATCCCGCCTGGGACACCCGCCTGGCTTGGCGTTGACCTTTCGACGAAGACTGACCTGACCGCGATCGTTGCCGTGTGCCTGCTCGCCGACGGCCGGAAAGCTGTCGTGCCATATCTCTTTTTGCCGATCGGCGCACTGGATCGCTCGCCGAACCGGGAGGCCTACACCGATTGGGGCGCATCTGGTGTCGTCCATCAAACCGAAGGCAGTGCATCCGATCACGCAGCGGTCGAGGCGAAAATCCGCGAATTGTGCCGGACCTACAATGTCCAGCAAGTTGCATTCGACGCCTGGCAATCCGCGACGATCAGCCAATCGCTCGCGGCGGACGGGATCAGCGTGGTCGAATTTCCGCAGAAGGCGGCCACGATGCATCCGGCAATGGTCGATTTTGAGGCCGACCTGTTGAACGGCCAGATTGTCCACCCTGACAATGCCTGCCTTAACTGGATGGCGTCGAACATCAGCGTCACCCGGCGCGGCGCGATGATGTCGCCATGTCGTCCGACCGGCCAGGATCATCTCAAGATCGATGGCATGGTGGCTGCGCTGATGGCCCACGCGATTTCAGGCGTCGAACCGCCACCGGCACGCGCCGACATCGCCCTGGAATTCTGGGACTGACTAAATAGTCGATGGGAAAAATCATCGATTTTCTGTTCGGTCATCCGGTCGAGCAGTCGTTCGCTACCAAGTCCGCCACCACGACCACCGTCCCGGTTCATTCGCCCGAAACGATCGAGCGACAACTACGCGACGAGCATGAATTCGGCACGTCCGCGATTGCGATCTCGGCCGTCTTCGCCTGCGCGCGTGTGATCGCCGAAGGTCTGGCGCTGCCACCTTGCTATCTCCACCAAACAGACGCGCGCGGGAAAAAGCTGGCGACCCGCCATCCGCTGTATCGTCTGCTCCACCTGGCACCGAACGATAGGCAGACCTCTTACGAATTCCGCGAGCAGATCGGCCTCCACCTAGCCCTAAACGGCAACGCCTTTGTCTGGGTCAACCGCTCGCGCGCGACCGGCGAAATCCTCGAAATGCTGCCGATGGAGCCTGGTTCGGTAACCGTGCTGGTCGATCCGTCGGTGATCGGCGGGCCTGTCCGATACTTTCTCTACGGCTTGGAAGTGCCTGCCGACCAAATCTGGCACCTCAAGGGTTCGTCGTGGCAATCGCATCGCGGGATGACCGCCGTAGATAACGCTCGACAGGCGATCGGCCTCGCGCGTCACGCCGAGAAATTCGCGTCTGACCTGTTCGTAAATGGGGGCAAACTCTCCGGCTTGATCAGCGCCAAGACGCCGATGACCGACGACCAGGTTCGGCAGCTTCGCGAGGCCTGGTCGCGCGCATATTCCGGCCCAGGAAAGCAGCACAAGACCGCCTTTCTTCCCGCCGACCTTGCTTATACGCCGATGTCCGCGACCGCGACCGACGCGCAGATGATCGAAGCCCGTCGTTACCAGATCGAAGAGATTTGCCGGTTCTTCCGCGTCAGTCCGACCAAGGTTTTCCAGAGCGGCGGCAGCCAGTCCTATGCCAGCGTCGAGCAGGCGCATATCGCCCACGACCAGGATACGGACGCCCATTGGCACACCCGCTTCGTCCAATCGGCTTCCGTCCACCTGCTGACGGCAGCAGAGCGCGCGGCCGGTTACACAATCTCGCTCGACAACCGTGACTTTTTGCGCGGAACCGCCGTCGAACGGATGACCTATTATAACGCTGGTATCGCGGCCGGGATCATCACCCGTAACGAAGCCAGAGAGATGGAAGGGTTTGACCGTTCGGACGATCCGTCGGCCGACCGTTTGACGCCCGCCGCGAACCTGTTCGGTCCCGACCAGGCCCCGCCCGCCGCAGCATAAATACTGATATGCAGAAAAAGGCCCTGGCACTGCGCAACGTAAAGTTCGCGCCACCGACCGACGATACGACCGAAGCCCGATCCTTTGAAGGATACGGCGCGGTTTTCGGCAACATCGACAGCTACGACGATATCATTGCGCCTGGCGCTTTCGCGGCGTCGATCGCCGAACATAAAGCGGCCGGGACCATGCCGGTGATGTTGTGGAACCATGACGCGATGGCGATGCCGATTGGCGTGTGGACCGACCTTTTTGAAGACGAACACGGCCTGAAAATGTCGGGTCGGTTCCTCGACACCGTGGCGGGCCGCGATGCCTACACGATCGCGAAAGCGGGTGCCGTGACCGGACTCTCGATCGGCTACATCGTTACCGCGTCCGAGATCGAAAAGCGCGATGGCAAAACCGTCCGCGTCATCACCGAGGTGAAGCTGATCGAAGTCAGCCTGGTGACCTTTCCCGCGAACGACCTTGCCCGCGTCGATGATGTGAAATCCCAAAAACTGGAGAATGCAGAAAACATGAAATTGCAGCGCAAGTCGCTCGAACGCCTGGCCGAACTGTTCGGTGAAGCGAAAGACCTGATCGATGGTCTCGTAACCGAAGCTGACGAAGAAAAGTCCGAGGTCGATGATCAGGCCGATGACGACGAAAGTATCGGAAGCGAAGAAAATTCATCGGACGACGCAGTGCCGGAAAATGAAGCCGAGGTTCCGTCCGACGAAGAGATCGAAGGCGAAGCTAAATATAATTTGACGGCACGAATTGAGGCCGTGCGTAACCTAACCCTTGCTGTGAAAAACCTGGAGAACCATGGCCGATAAAATCCTCGACGAGATCAACACTCTCGCTACTGCTGTTACCTCGCGCTTCGACGACATCGAAGGCAAAATGAAGGCTCTCGAAAAGGCGGGCAACCGACCGATCATCGACGGCGCGGAAAATCCCGAACTCAAGTCGGCGTTTAACGCCTTCCTGCGTGGCAACCAGGCCGAATTCAAGGCCATGTCCGCCACTGGCACCGACGAAGGCGGTGTGACCATCCCCAAGCAGATGGCCGCAAGCATCCGCGCCCGCGTGCAGGAAATCTCGCCGTTCCGCAGTGTTGCCGAAGTCGTCACCGTTTCCACCCCTGACTATCGCATTCCGTTCGCCACCACTGGCGCCGATGCTGTCTGGGTTGGCGAAAAGGACGCACGTCCCGAAACTTCCGCTCCCAAGATCATCGAACTGACGCCGTCGTTTGGCGAACAGTATGCTTCGCCGTTCGTAACTCCGACCCTTCTGGAGGATTCGGCCTACGATATCGAAGGTTTCCTGGTGAACCAGGTTGCGATCAAGTTTGCCCAGATGGAGGGCGCCGCGTTCCTCAACGGCACCGGCATCAACCAGCCCAAGGGCATCCTGACCGTTGCCACCGCTGCGACCGCCGACAACACCCGCGCGTTCGGCACGCTTCAGCACGTCACCAGCGGTGCAGCGTCGAACCTGACGAGCGTCGATCCGCTGCGTAAGCTGGTTTACAGCCTCAAGGCCGAATTCCGCGCAAACGCCAAGTGGATCGCCAACCGCGACACCATCGGCACCCTGATGTCGTTCAAGGATTCGACCGGCCGCTATCTGTGGCAGGACGGCCTCGAAGCTGGTCAGCCGGGTCGCTTCATGGGTTATGAAGTGGTCGAAATGGAAGATATGCCCAACATCGCGGCTGGCGCCACCCCGATCATGTTCGGGGACTTCCGTCGCGGCTATACCATCGCCGATCGCGTGGGCATCTCGATGCAGTATAACCCTTACGCCTTCGCACCGTATGTGGCCTATCAGACCCGCGCCCGCGTCGGCGGCACGCCGACCGACACCGATGCGGTCAAGGTTCTGAAGATCGCGGCCTAATCGGCTTCGACGATCGAACCAAAGGAGGGGCCGGGGAAACCCGGCCCTTTTTCGTGACAAGATAAATACCGGCGTGAAGAGAATTTCCGCCCCCGCATTTCCTGCCGTTTCCGCCGACCAGTTGCGTGAATGGCTGCGCCTCGACCCGGATGTCGATGCCGACACCCTTGATCTATTGCTCGGCTCTGCCGTTGATCACGTCCAGGCCCTGACGGGCCAAATCGTCGTCAGCGCCGATTACGAGACTGTTTTGCACGGGCCTGGTTGCCATGTCATCACCATCAGCAATTCCACAGCGGTCGCCCTTTTTGACCAGGCCGGTGACCCGATCCCCGACATCGACATCGTCGAAGCCAGCGTCCACGGCGATCTGGTCTTCGTCGAAGTGCTTCCGGCTGACCGTGGTCCGGTAACCGTCCGCGTGACGGCTGGCTGGACGACCGAAGAGATGGTCCCCGCATCATTGCGCCACGCCATCGCGGTCTATGTCGGGGCCGCATACGATAGCCGCCACGCTATCGACGACGCCACACTTCGCACTGTCGCTGCGCTTTGCCAGCCCTTTCGCCGGATCGTCATCTGACCATGCGGATCGACGCCGGGGCGCTGGATCGCCGTATCGAAATCATGACCCAGACCAAGGTTCGCGACGCGGTCGGCCAAGAGCGTTCGACCTGGACCGTCACCGCGACCGTCTACGGCCAGCGCCTGGAACTGCGCACGTCGGACATTGAGCGCGGCGCCGGTCGCCAGGCCGTCCCAGCGGGCCGCTATCTGATCCGATACCGTCCAGGTTTGACGGTCGCGCACCGAATTCGTGTGGACGGTCAGACCTACGCCATCACCGCAATCGACGAACCGGATCGTCGCTCGACGCTGGTCGTCACGGTCGAGGGGGTGGCGGAATGACCGTCACCGTCACCACTACCGGCTTCGCCGCGCTCGAATCTAGGATGAAATCGCTGTCGAACGATTTTGCGACCAAGGTCGGCCAATCGGCCAACCGCGCCGGTGCCGTGGTGATCCAGAAAAAGATCAAAGAAGGCGTCCCGATTGGCCCGCATGCGGAGGGTTCGATCCGCAACCGCACTCGAAAAAGTGGTAGGGTCGTCCAGGAAAAGCACAGCAAGATCATCAACAACGTCAAGGTGCGGAAAGTCAGGGCGGAAGCTGGTCGGGTCATCAACGCGATCGTGATCGGAAAGGACGCGTATCACGCTTCGTTTGTTGAATTTGGCAGCATCCATAATGCCCCGAACCCGTTTTTCCGCACTGGCTTTGCGCTCGCGAGCGAAGATGCCGTCGATCGTATCAAAACCGTCCTGGCCCGTCGGCTGGACAAGGCGGGCGTATGATCGAGGCCCAGCTTGTCGCCCATCTAGCGGCCCTTTGTCCGAACATGTATCCCGGCGCTGCGCCGCTCGACTATTCGACGCCGTGTGTCGTCTACAATCGGATCGCGACCGACCCGAACGACGATCTCGAAGGGTGGACCGGAGAAGGCTGGCTGACGTTCCAGATTGATGTCTACGATCCCAGCTATCTCGCGGCGAAAGAACTGGCCGCCGACATCCGCGACCACATGATCGAATGGGATGACGACACGGTCCAGTCGGTGACCTGGATCGGCGAGACCGACATGATCGACGAGACGACCGATACCAGCCTGTTTCGGACGATGCTGCAATTTCGCCTGTTCGCGGTCCTCTGACCAACAAATCAAATCGCGCCGTTGCCTAAATAATTGCGTCCGGCGCGCCTGTGCGTCGAAGTAACCCTATATGGAGACGCGAATAAATTATGGCATCCGGTGCAATCCACAGCCGCAAAACGAAAATTGAAATCACCAACGGCGCGACCAAGGTCCAGATCAAGGGACTGACGCAATTCTCGGGTCTGGGCGGTGGTTCCGCTTCCGTCATCGACGTGACCGATCTCGACAGTGACGCAAAAGAAAAGATGATCGGTCTGGCCGACGAAGGTCAGGTCACCCTGTCCCTCAACTATATGCCCGCCGATCCCGGTCAGGTCGCCCTCGAAGAAGCGCGTCTGTCGGGCGAACTTTCCGAATTCGTCATCACCCTTCGGAGCGGTGCGACCTACACCTTTTCCGCCGCCGTGCTGTCGTTCGAAAAGTCGGGCGGTGTTGACGCGGTCATCGCCGGTTCGGTCGCGCTTGAAGTGTCGGGCCTGGTCGTGAAGGGCACCGCCGCTTAACCATGGCGATCCTTTCCAAGGGGGCGATCTTTGCGGCCGCCCCCGCCACCATTGAGGTCGAGATTCCAGAGTGGGGCGGCTCGGTTATGGTCCGCGCCTACAGTCTGATCGACCGTATCGCCCTGATGGATGCCGCGACTGAAAACGCCCACGCGGTCGAACTCTTCCAGCGCGATCAGGCGCTGGATGAAGACGAACGGGAAGGACTCGACGAGGTGAAACGCTTCGACGCCGCTGTGCTGGAGATCATCCATAGCTGCGTCGATGAAACGGGCGCCCGCCTGTTCGACCTGGCCGATCACGACCGTATCCGCGCGCTGTCCTACACGTCTTTGCAGTCGATCATGATCGCGATCCGGCAGATCAACACGGTGCCGGACCAGGCTGCGCTAAAAAAAAGTTCCGATTAAATTCTGATCGACGGTTCCTCTTTCGCTTGGCTCTGCAAATGGGCCGGACGGTGAAGGAACTGTCGGCCACCATTTCGGCGGATGAATTTGCCGAATGGCAGGCATATTACGAGGTCGAACCATTTGGTTCGCCGGTGGAAGACGATCGCTTTCGTAACCTTCTCGCCCTGCAATATTCCGGCCTTGGCGGGAAAGAGGAAATCCACTGGCTGGACCGTGATCCCGCATGGTCGGCGCACCTGCGTGACCTGGCACGGCCGCCGCTCGACGACGCGATCGAAGCCTATTTCGAAGCCCGGATCGCCGCTCAGAAGGCGCCATCGACCTAAATAATCGATGGCTGATCTAGGTTCTCTCTTCGTAAACCTCGGATTGGAATCCGCGCAATTCATCGCCGGGATGAAGAAAGCAGCGGCCCAATCCGAGGCAACCAACAAAGCAATTTCCCGCGCGATGGATGGCGCGAAGACGGCCGTCACTGGCCTCCTGGCGGTTATGTCGGTCGATGCTTTTGTGTCAGCCGCGCGGGCCGCTTTTGACTACGCCGACAGCATCGTGGACCTCGCGGATCGAACCGGCGCCACTACCAAATCGATTCAGGAACTCCGATACGCTGCCCAGATGACCGGCAGCGACTTCGCGTCGGCCGACGGCGCGCTGGAGAAATTCGCGAAAAACCTTGGCACCGCACAATCTGGCGGCAAGGCGATGGGCGAAGTCTTCAAATCGTTGGGCGTCACGTCCAGCGACTTCGACCAGGCGCTGCGCGAAACCATAGACGGTATCAGCAAACTGCCGACCGTCAGCCAGCGCAATGCAGCGGCGCTCCAGGTTTTTGGCAAGTCGGCGGGCACTCTGACCGCGCTGATGGGCGAAGGCGCGAAGGGCTTCGACGAATTCGCCGACAAGGCGGCCGATCTTGGCATCGTGCTGGGTGATGACCTGTTGCGCAACGCTGGTCAGATCAACGATCGCTTGGATACGTTGAAGATGACCCTCGACGCGCGGTTCGCGTCCGCCATCGTCCAGAACGCCGACGCCATCGGAAACCTCGCCGACCAGGTGGTCAAGATCGCGACCGCCATGGCGCAGTTCTGGAGCCAAAATCCGACAGCGGCCATGGCGATTATGGGCGCGCTGGCTGGTGGCATTGGTGGCGGGCTTGTGGGCGGCTTGCCCGGAATGGTCGGCGGCGCAGTCGCGGGCGGCATCGGTGGCGCCGTGCTGGGATACAATAGTCGCGGCGAACGCAAAACGTTGACCGACGAACGCGCGTCGCTAGTCGCCCAAAACACCGGAAAGAATCCGCTCCTTGCTGCGGTCGGCATCGACGCCGACGCGATCGGCAAGGGATCGCCACAATGGAAGAAGAACGAAGCCCGGATCAAAGCCATCGACGCCCGCCTGGCGCGAATGACGGCAGAGGAAGAGGCTGCGGCCAAACTGCTTGCTGGTGGAAACGGCGGCGGCGGTGGTGGCACTCTTCCACCTGTCGCCGGTGGCGGCAAGAAATCGACCGGCAAGACCGCCGCTGAAATCGCAGCCGAACAGTCTGCCCGCTTCACCGCCGACATGGCGTCGGGCGACATGGAACTGCTGTCGGCGAAACAGGCGCTGCTGTCCGATATCGTTGAGCAGTCCGCGTTGGAGCGCGAGATGCTGGCTATCGAAACGGATCGCCGAAAGGCAGCGATCGACCAAGACGTGGCGGACAAGAAGCTGACGGTGGCACAAGGCGACGCGCTCAAGCTGCTCGAAGACAAGATCGAATACACGCGGGCGGACGAGATCAACCTGCGCGAAAACGAAGAACTGGCCCGCCAGGCACTCGATGTTCAGCACTCTTATCTCGATAATAGCCGTGACCTCCTCGGGTCGGAAATGGCACTCGCGCGATCGTCCGCCGATCGTCGCGCCATCAGCCTGCGCCTGGTCGATCTCCAGTATCAGCAGGAGCGGCTTTCGATCGACGCGATCCTTGCGTCGAAACAGTCCACCGCCGCAGAAAAGGCCATCGCGGAGGCTAGGCTTGGCGTGCTGGATCGTCTCCAGGCCAACGACACTGCGGCGGTCAGCCGTGACACGATGGGGCCGTTGGGTCAGTATCTGGACGGCATCCCCCGCACGGTCGGGGAAATCCAGGATGCGCTCGGCAGCGCTGCGGCGGAAGGCTTGGGATCGTTCAACGACGGTCTGCGCGAAGCGATCCGGGGTGCCGGAAATCTGGGCGATGCGTTCGAAGCGGTCGGTGACCGGATCATCGACAAACTGATCGACATCGCCCTCCAGCAAGCGATTTTGAAGCCGCTGGGATCGCTGTTTGGATCAGTGCTAGGGTCGATTGGCACCAGCCTCGCGGGTGGCGGTGGCAGCGATATCGTGCTGGGCGGTGCGGCTCTCAAAATCGGCGCGCGCGCTAATGGTGGCCTGACCCGCGCTGGCACCTATGTGGTCGGCGAACGCGGCCCGGAAATTGTCAATGTTGGGAATACAGCCAACACGGTCCCGAATCACGCTCTTCGAAGCATACGCGGCGCGGGCCAGGCCGGTCCCGCCGTCACCATCGGGAACATCACCAGCAACGACCCCGCGATGGTGCGCGCCATGGTCTTTGAGGGGATCGCCCAGGCGGCGCCGCTCTTGTCGAAACAGGCGAGTGATCGAACGCTGGGTCGGTTCCAGCGGCCGACAATGTGACGGGAGGCATCCGCCTAAATAATGGATGCCGACCTATCCATTGTCCTTTCCCGCCGTCACCCCGAATTCAGAGCGCCTGGCGGTCAATCGTCGCCAGGCCGCTATCGCGTCCAATTTTTCCTTGGTCCAGCAGACGATCAACACCGCCAGCCAGTGGACGCTGACCTGGACCTGGCCGCCGATGCGCCAGAATGTCGCCGAACGCCTGCGCGCCTGGCTCAATAGCTTGCGCGGACAGGTCGGTCATTTTCGTTACTGCCCTCGACAAACCGTCACTTCGACGCTGACGGGTCGGAAGGTCGCCGAGACCGCCTATGCCTATCTGTCCGCCGTCGTGATGGGCGGATGGGTGGCGGGACAGGCCAGCCAGCTTCGGATCGGCCAGCTATTTTCCATCGGGTCGCAACTGTTCGAAATCACCGACGCACCAGCAAACGCCGATGCCAATGGCCGGTGCCTTGTTCAGTTCGAACCGGCGCTTCGCCAGACCTTTGCGGTCGATACCGATGTCGAATTTTTCCGGCCCAGCGGTCTGTTTCGGCTGAATTCGAGCGAAGGCCAGACCTATACGCTGACGCCTGGCGGGCAGCGCGGAAACTTGGCCGAATTCGGCACACTGACCGCTGTGGAGGCGGTGGGCGCATGAGACCCGGCACCACGCCCGAAATCACTGCTGCCCTTGCGGAAGCAGGCATTACGACGGCTCTGTTGGCACGCCTGGATTTCAAAAGCGGCACGGTTTGCGCCTGGACTGGCGGCCATTCGATCAAGGTGACCGGTTGGGCTGACAGCCTCTTGAACGATCAGACCTTTCACCCGCTCGAAAACGGCGTGATCGTCGATATCGGTGACAACAGCTTCTCGTATAGCGGCTCCGAAGCGTTGGAAATCGCGCTTGGCCTGCCGTCTTCGGTGCCACTCGCGCTTGAAGCGGCGGCGGTCGAGCCGACCGAATATCAGGGGCGAACGGCCACGATTTGGCGCGCGCTTTTGATCCAGCCTGGCCTGATCGCCGAACCGCATTGGGTCTTTCGTCGAATTCGATCGGGCACGATGGACACGGTCGAAGTCTCCGGTGACGGACTGTCGCGGACGTTCAAACTGTCGATCGAAGGCCATGCTGGCATGATCAGCGCGGCCACCCAGGGCACCTATCTCGACCAACCGAAATTCGATCCGAATGATCGGTCGCAGGACTATGTGTCTTCGATCGCGAACGGCGACGATCTGATGAAGGCGGCGCCGACGGGTTGGGCGGCGGTCCAGTCCACGATCAACAACTGGCAGCAGCGTTAGGCGTAGGGCGGTTAAGCTAAATATGGGATGCAGCTTGCGTCCCACAGATATGGCGATTGGGAAGATCGCCTCCGCACATACCTCGACCGCGTAAACGACGAACCCTTCAAGTGGGGCCGCCACGACTGCGCCTTGTTTGCCGCCGATTGTATCCGGGCGATGACCGGGTTCGATCCCGGCGAAGCGTATCGCGGACGATACGACACCAAGACCGGCGCGGCTGAAGCGCTGCGCGAATTCGGCGCGGGGACGCTCCTTCGGACGGTCACCTCCTGGCTTGGAAAATCCAAGTCGATCCATCTCGCCCAACGCGGCGACATCGTCATGAATGCGGACCTGTCCTGTGGCGTCTGCGTCGGCCCCTACAGCTATTTTGTCGGTGAAGGCCCTGGCCAGGTCGGTCTGATCCCGGTCCCGACCGCTAGTCTGAAATACGCCTTCAGCGTGCCCTTCGAAGCGCCGGTGGCGATCGATGGGTAAAGTCGTAACGACCGTCCTGGTCGTCGCCGTTGCGGTGGCGATCGTCGTGTTTGCCCCGCAGATTGCGGCGGCTATTGGTGCCAGCGGCATTTTCGGCGCAACCGTCACGGCGGCCACGCTCGCCACTATCACGTCGTCGCTGGTCGGCCTTGGCGTTTCGCTTGGCATGGCTGCGGCCGCGTCGGTGCTGCGCAAGGCTCCGTCGATGTCGCAGTCGCTGGTCGATCGTCTTCACACCAGCGTCGTTCCCAGCGCCCCGCGAAAGATCGTCTTTGGCACCACGGCGGGCGGTTCGGACGTTCGCTTTGCAGAAACGTTCGACCGCGCCGGTTCGAAAAAGGACGGTTACGCGCAGATCATCGCGCTCGCGAGCCATCGGATCAATGCGGTCAAGGAATGGTATCTCGAAGAGACCCGGACTTGGGCGAACGGCGCGATCGTCGATAGCCACGATGGTGGCGTTCTGGCCGTCCAGACCTGTCTCGAAGGCAAGCCCGGAAACGGATTTTCCTGGGGATCGGGGAAATATTGGACCCCGCAATCGACCTTCACCGGCTGTGCCTACCTCGCGACCCGATACAAGCTGGATTCGAAGGTTTGGCCCAGCGGCATCCCATCTCGTTACACCACGATCGTCGAGGGTTGCCCGCTTTACGATCCCCGCCGCGACAGCACAAATGGGGGCAGCGGTTCCCACCGCATCGCGGACCAGGCGACCTGGACATTCCGGGAAGGCGCGGTCGAAATCGGCCGCAATCCCGCGCTGGCGCTGCTGACCTATCTGCTCGGTTACCGGATCAATAACAAGCTGGTGTGGGGCATGGGCATCCCGGCCCATCGCATCGATTTCGACAATTTCCGCGCCTACGCCAACCTTTGCGAAGAGCGCGTCCTGACCCAGTCTGGCGCGACGGTCCAGCGCTACACCGCCGATGGCACCTTTTCGACCGCTGACCCGCACGAAACCGTCATAAATGGCCTTTCGGCAGCCATGGGTTCGTGCAAGCTGGTCGATACGTCCGGCGTCTATCAGCTTGTCGGCGGTTACGACGACACGCTCGGCCCAAAGGTCGATTTTGACGAAAACGACCTGGTCGCCGCAGCCGGATCGGCATCCCCGTATCTGTGGAAACCGGCGCCGCCGACCCGCGAGTTGCACAACATCGTGCGCGGTCGCTTTGCCGATCCGTCCTCGCTCTATCAGCTTGTCGATTGGGGTGTGGTCGAAACCGATCCGCTACCGGACGCGATCCCGCGCACGCTATCGTTGGATTTGGGCCTTGTCACCCGCGCAGAGACTTGCCAGCGTATCGCGAAGCAATGGCTGCTCCGCGAGGCCAAGACGCCTGGCGTTTTCAGCGCGACCTTTGGTCCGAAAGCCTTCCGCGTCCAGGTCGGCTCGCTGATCACCATGTCCCTTCCCGAACGCGGCTGGAACCGTAAGCTGTTCAGGGTGATCGAGCAGGTCGAGACCCACGATCTTCTATTCACCATGGCGCTTCGCGAAGAATCCAGCGAAGTCTACGCTTGGGACCGCGAGGAGAAGCCGCTTCCCGCGACGATCCGACCCGACGGCTATAATCCGCGCGACGCGATCGCGCCGGAAAATCTCACGGTCAGCAGTTCGGTCATTGAAGGCGCAGGCGGTCAGCAAGTCAGCGAAGTCGAAGTCACCTGGCTTCCCGCACCGTCCGCGCGCATCGTCGGAATCCAGATTGAGAGCCGACCGACCGGCGCCATCGCTTGGACCGAACAGGCCGCGATCCACGATCCCGTGTCCGGTGTTTTCCGGTTCGGGTCGAATGTCGGCGGCGTCGATCTCGCCGTGCGTGCCCGCTATCGTATGGATACCGGCGTTTACAGCGAGTGGGTCGGCGCGGATGTCGTGTCGGCTGCGATCGAGATCGTCGATGGCCAGGCGCGCGAAAACGCCACCACCGCAATCGACACCGCGCAGCAGGCGCAGGAAACCGCGAATTCGGCCGTCAGCCAGACATCGATTCTGAACCAGCAGCTTGCCCAGCTTGATGCCGACGTGGCTGCCCAAAAAGAGACGACTGACCAGCTTGTCGAAACCTTTGGCTCTACTGACAGCGCGCGTGACTATGCGACGGTTGCCGAGACGGCGGCAGGGAACAGCGTAGCCGCAAACGATCAGGCGCAGATCGCAGCGCAGGCCATCGACCAGGCGAAAGCCATTGTCCTGTCTGCCCGCGATCAAACCCAACAATTTTCCCAAGATACGGCGGCAACAAAAGCCGCGACTGAAGTGCTCAAGACCGCGACCGAACAGGTGCGCGATCAGGCGCAGCAGGCCGCCCAGTCCGCCCATGGTTCGGCCCAGAGTGTTGCCAACAATGTCGCGATCGTCACTGCGAAGACCGACGAAACGGGACGATTGGCAGCAGCGGCCGACGCCAGCAGGATCGCCGCAAGGACCGTCGTGGCGGCTATGCTTCCGCACGATTTCGCCCAAGGCTTCGAATATTGGGGTGCAGACTGGGCAACCGGATCGGCTGCGATGTCCTCGGATTGGACGCTGGTCGATACCCCGTATGGCCGGGTCGCACGCATCACGAACTCGGGTGGCGATAAGGACATCGCGAACGTCGGGTCGATTGCGATCGTAGCCGGTCGTAAAATGCGGATCACCGTTAAATGGCGCGTTGTCGATAGCTATTCGGGTGTCCCGGCGATGCAGATTTTCCGCATCGGCATCCCTGGCGTCTCTGGTGTCCAATTCAACAATGCCGCAAAAGACTTCGGCATTCCGGTTTACGCGATCGGGTGGGGCGGCAACGGTGGCTTTGCCACTGCCGTCTATGAATTCTCGTCCGATGACCTCGCGAACGGAAATCCACAATCTGCCCGCGCGCGTGTCCTGGTCCGGCTGAATTCGCCAGGTGTCTATGATTTCCAGTCGATCCGTTTCGAAGATGTGACTGGAGAGGTTATCGCGGCCGGTCACGCGCAGGCGAGTGCGGAAAGCGATCGTTCAGCCGCAGCGCACGAAGACGCCTCCAGCCAAAATGCGGCGGCCACTCAAGCCGACCGAATTCTCGCGCAGACCGCCAGTGGTGATGCGAAGACATATCGCGATCAGTCCGTCGCTGTCCAACAAACCGTTTCGGGCCAGGTCAGCACAGTCACTGAGCAGGCGGGAATTGCGGCCCGTGCCGCGAACATCGCTGCGTCCCGTGCCGGTGGCAACATCGTCGGCAAGGCCACATTCGACGCGACCGGCCGTGGCGATTGGGGCGGTTCTGGAACCGTCCAATACGATAGTTCGATCAATGCCTACGTCCTTCAGCAGACCGATCGTGATTTGACCGAGGGGGACATGATCCCCGGCGATTGGTCCAACCGGAACATTCGCGTCTCTGGCAACGCCGCCGCCTACGCTGATTTCCCAGCCGGTGCTGGCTTGAATTTTCAACGAGCGGACGGATCACTATCCTACGTTTATTGGCAGGCTAGACCCGCCCATACCGGCTACGGCGATTTCTCTTTCATTCTGACCCTGCCGCAGAATGTTGTGGCGATCCGTCCGTTCCTGAACAGCGATGGAAACTGGGGCGTGGCCGGACACGGCGTCAACTGGCGCAGTATCCGCATGGAAGATATCACGCAGGAAACGCGAGCGAGCGGTTTTGCTGATGCTGGTGCTGCCCATGCGGCTACAGCCTCCGCCGCGAACGATGCAGCAGGGAAATCTGCCCAAGCCGCTGAAGTGTCGAACCTGGCCTCTAAAGCGAATTCGGATAATGCGCAGCGCAGCGCCGAAGCTGGTGCCGCCCACGAGGCGGGTGCGGCATCGTATTCGAACAATGCGGAGCAACAGGCTGCGGCGGCAGAAAAATCAAAACTGACGGCGCGGGCGACTGCCCAAGCGATGATGCCCTCCGATTTCACCGACATTTCGATGTGGACCGGTGATTGGGGCGGCGGAACCGGATCATACGAGGGCGATTCCCGCTTCACCGCCTACGACGACAGTTCAGAAGGCCGTGTTCTGCGGGTCTGGAACAATCCGGCTTGGGCGCCCCACGTGGCATCGGTTGGTCGCGAGCCGCTGGTTCGGGACAAAACCTACAAAATCACGATCACCTGGAAGCTCGTGGGCCAACAGCCCAGCGAAAATCCAGTCAATGGCGCGCTATACGCGGTCGGAATCCACGCGAACGGGACCGCGAATGGCTATATTGAGACCGGTTGCAGCATTGCGCCGGGTTGGGCCGGTTGGGGTTCGGGATGGGCAGTCCAAAGCCTGACCGTGACATCGAACTCTTTGATGGACCAGGGCTGTCAGTGGATTCGCCCGCTGTTCCGCCTCGATTCCCAGGGCGTCTATTTTTACAAAACCCTCGAAATCCGCGACGTTACCGGCGAGGTAAATGCGGAGGGATCGGCACAAGCTAGCGCTGAACATGCCGCGTCCGCAAGCGCTGCCAATAATGCAGCAGGCCAAAACGCAGCAGCCACGCAAGCTGATAGAATTGCGGCCGAGACTGCGCGTGGCGCTACCGAAGCCCTTCGCGATCAGACCGTCACCATTCGCGATGACACTGCTGGTTTCGCGCAGACGGCTACCGATCAGACAAACCTAGGCGCACAATATCGCGACCAATCGGGTCAATCCGCTAATGCATCGGCGGGCAGTGCCGCGTCCGCGCAGTCGGCAAACGATCAGGCCGGTCAGCACGCCGCTGCGGCGCGCGCGGAGCGGCTAATGGCCGAAACGGTCGTGCAATCGACGCTGCCTTCGACGTTTGGTGACCTCCGCAACTTCACTTGGGATTATACCAACGGGACCAACACCCTCGCGGATGACAGCCGCTATAACGCATATGACAACCCCACATTTGGGCGCATAGTCCAAGTCCAGAACGATCCGGCTTTCAGCCCGCATATGTCCACCAAGGGGCGTCTCGCGCTGGTCCGTGACAAGACGTATCGCATCACGGTGAAGTGGCTGCTGGTAGGTTACCAGAGTGGCGAGAGCGTCAACGCGTCGATGTTTGCGATTGGTATCAAGCCCGACAACAGCCAGTATAATGACGTTAATCTGGGGGTGACGATCTCGTCTGGACAGGCGGGTTGGGGAACCGGGCAATGGGCTACACACACACTCGACATCAATGCGAACACACTGATCGATCAAGGTTGTGCATGGGTGCGGCCGCTGTTCCGATTGGACAGCCGGGGCATCTATTTCGTCCAGCAGATCGAAATTCGCGACCTTACCAGCGAGAACACGACCCGGATTTATGCGGAGCAAACCGCCGCAAACAGGGCCGCCGTGACCGATCTCGCTGCCAGCGTGTCGTCCACGGCGCTATTGGTCGCGTCTTACTCGACAGCGGGTGGCAATCTGTTGTCGAATACCGATTTCCAGACCCGAGATAACTGGAACTATTATTCCGCGATATCGGGCGTCGATTTCGACCTGAACCTTGCGGGCGATGGGTGGCATCCGATCGAAGAGAACGTCCTGGCGATCCGTCAGAACAATGGCACGTCCAGCGGCTACAGCGAGTGGACGCAGACGATCAACATTCGCGGCGACACATGGTATGACGTGTCTGGTCGCGTCGCTGCCCATCGCACCCAGGCGATCGAAGTCTACATTCAGTGGATTGATGCGAACGGTCAAACGCCATGGGGCGCGCCTTCTACGGGGTCGTTCGTTCCGAGTTCGGGTGGCAACACAGTCGGTAGCTTTACCCGATATGGCTTCAAAGCGAAGTCGCCATCAGGCGCCGTTCGTGCGAACTTCATCATGCGCAAGTTCGCCACGATCGCGGGGCAGGGGGATAGCTATGCGTGGTTCCTCCAGCCCCAGGTGCGCGAGACTTTTGAGAACGCGCCGTCGCCTGCCGCCTATTCGCCTGGTCGCCCTGGTAAGATGCTCGCGAACATGTCTTCGTCGATCGCGACGAACCAGAACGCAATCGCAACTGCTAACACCAGCCTGGCAAATCTGACGACCACGGTTGCCGCGAATGGCGCTTCGATATCGACCATCAATTCCGCGCTTTCTTCGACCGATGGCAAAGCCAATCAGGCGCTGGCCCGTGCTGCCGTCCAGCTTGATGTCAACGGCTACGTCAGCGGCTGGGAAACCAGCAATGACGGCCAGTCGTCCGATTTCACTGTGTCGGCCGACCGTTTTCGCATCTTGAAACCGGGTGGTGGCGCGCGGATGGAGTTCATCAACGGCCGTATGATCGCGACCGATGGCTCGTCGTGGATGTCGGTTTACGGTCAGCCCTTCGGTGCTGGTAACCGGTTCGTCGAGTGGACCGGCCCATATTTCGCTGATCTCAACCAGTGCAGCGAGGCGAACGCTAAGAAATATGTTCGTGTTAACGGCGACGTATTTTTCGGCGGCACGCTGCTCGCGGGTTCGATCCGCAACAGCCAGCAGACCAGCAGCCTTGCCAACAATGCCTCGGTTTCGACCGGCGCCTTCGGTTCGAACGGTGGCATGATCGTCGCGAACGCGTCCTGGACATACAGCTACACCAGCGAGCAGACCTATGCGGCGACGACGCAGGGGCGGAACGCGTTCGACGCAGATTTGGACTCGTTCGGGCGGCAGTTTCTCCAGGCAAGCGGTGGTGATAGCTGGACTGGGTCGAAGTCAATCGGCCTGGACGGTAATGGCGTTGTGCTGAACCTTCGTCGGAACGGTGCGCTTGTCGCCAGCCAGGCGGGTGGAACCGGGCTTCTGTCGCTTGAAGGCGTTCGTCCGATGCCTGGTGATAGCGGCGGCCGGATCACCTGGACCTACAGCTATGCGGCGTCGCTGACCTATACTGATCCCGAACATAACACCGCGTCGCGCACATACAGCGCCGACATCACGCGGAATTTGGGATCGGGGGCGAACGTCACGCAGCGCGTCGGGGTCAGCACTGTCGAATGATAAATACCGACATGGATATCACAGCAGAAACGACCCTCCGCGAGGTCAACGCATTTTCGATCGCCACGCTTGAAGCGCTGATCGCCGACATCGACGCTCTCCGGGCCAGCGCCCAGGGTGCGACGTTGGAGCAGGACTATCCGACCGCCCAGGTGGTCGGCCAAGCCATGTCCAGCATGTCGGGCATCCGAATGCAGCTTGAGACGCGGCGCGTGACGCTGGAAAACGTGCGCCGGGGTTGGGACGGTGAAGAGCCGCTGGGCGCCGCAGGCACCTTCACCCCGACGCTGCCGGTGACGCCCGCGTGATCGACCGTTTGAAAAGCGCGGGTGGGAAGATCGGCGCTGGCGCGATCTGGCTGTGGCACCTCCCGCCTGTGCGATCCGCCATCGTAACGAACATCGTCCGTGTCGTCGGTGGTGGCGCGATTGGTTCGATCATTGTCGCTATTGCGGACGGCCTCGCGAACGGTGGATGACACCAGCCTGATCCTCGGTCGGCTTGAAGGGAAAGTGGACAGCATTCAGGCGACCCTTTCCGCCATCGTCCAGCGCCAGGATGCGCACGAAAGTCGGCTGTCTTCGCTGGAAGGCGCTGTTCGCACGATCGAGGCCGACCGTGCGGCCATGATCCCCGGTTATCGTATTGTCGAGGCCGATCTAGCCGACCTCAAGACGTGGCGCACCACCGTCGAAGGCAAGGCGCGGGGGTGGATCGAAGCCGGTGGTTTCTTCAAATTTGCAGTTGGTGCATTGGTCGGAATCCTTGGATATCTGGGTGCGCAAATCGTTGTCGCACCAGCCGCAACAACTTCACCTCCCGCAATCACGACTGCGACGGAACAGAAACTTTGAATATGACTAAGTGCGATGAATGGACTTGGCTATAATACAGATACGGCATGTGTGGGTTTTGAGCCAAAATTGCAATTTTAATTTTCGCTCAGCGTTGGGCCAGAAATTTCCGCAATTTTGAAGAAATTTAAGATATCTTGCTTGTTCAATAATAATTCGTCATACCATTCATGGGAAATTGCGTCGCTGTAATTATCTTTTTTTAGGTATTTGGTATTTTCCTGCATTAATAGATTTCCATGCTTGGAATTCGCATGTTTGAGTAGGTTTACCACTAGATGCAAATTTTTTAGTTCCCGGTCTACACTGTAGCCCATGGCTTCAACATCATGAACGAGTGTTGTGAATTTGCCATTGTGCTTTTTTGTCCAAGATCGTGCAGATCGTTCCCAATAATGAAATATAGCAATGGCAAATGCCTTGTTTAAGTCTGACTCTGTTTCTTCAGCAACTTCGGCAGAATAAAGAAGAATGTCGCGCGGGTCCGCGATCACATTTCCATCATCATCGCGTTCAATTTGGTCGTTGTTGGTTTCGGCGACCTCTTTATCGTGCTGGTCGATGTCATCGTAAGCAGCCCTTATCCGCAGGCCAATTCCATCCATTGCAGATAAGTAGCTATCTCTGAGGCGGCTGAGGCCTTCTTGGTAGAGCCAGCCAAGTAGATTGTAAGAGATAGGTGCCATGAATGGCGACTACTGCGTTTCAAAGAATGGCGCAAATGCCAGTGGTCGTCGGCTCCGTATAAATAGCGGTTATGTGACCCTTTCGAGCCGTCCTGGCTCACCTATGCCCGCACTCTGGTCGGCGTTCGCGAAATCGTCGGCCCCAAGCATTCGCCCACGATCATGTCGTGGATCAAAGCGCTTGGTCCGAAAATTCTCGGCATCGCCGTCGATTCCGATGAAACCGCCTGGTGCGGCACCTTTGCCGCGCACGTCGTTTCCCACGCTGGTTTCCAGCCGCCGAAAATCGCCGTCCGGGCATCGTCTTGGGACGCTTTCGGCGAACCGGTCGAAAAGGCTTATCTCGGCGCCATCGTCCGGTTCCAGCGTCCTGGTGGCGGTCACGTCGCGTTTCTGACCGGGGTCTCGGCTGACGGTCGGCTGTTCCGCGTGCTGGGCGGAAACCAGTCGAATTCGGTCAACGAGACCTGGATCGAACGCAGCCGGTGTGCTGCTATGCGATGGCCGAAGGGGGCCGCGAAGCCGATCGCGCTGGCACCGGTGGTGAATTCGGCGGGCGCGAAGGTTTCGACGAATGAAGCCTGACGCCCCGCGCTACCGGTCGAAATTCGAAGCCCGTTGCGCCGCGCTCGTCCCGGCCGAATTCGCGCACGAAGCCATCAAGCTGCCCTACACCATCGCCCACACCTATCTGCCCGATTTTGTCGATGTCGAAGGTCGGCGGATAATCGAGGCGAAGGGTCGTTTTCTCGCAGAGGACCGAAGGAAAGTTCTGGCCGTTCGCGACCAGCATCCCGACTGGACGATCGAGATGTGGTTTCAGAACCCTCGGCTGAAAATCTCGCCGAACAGTTCGACGACGTATGCGGCCTGGTGCGATCGACATGGGATCGCCTGGCGCCAAGGTCCGGCCTGACGCGGGTGTTAGAGCAGGCTGTAAAGGCCTGCGGCCGACGATCCGATCATCATCGCAGCGAGAAAGATCGCCTGGACCTTGAGGACCAGCGACGATCGGTCGCGGTCATATTGGTGGTGGGGTTTCAAATGTTCGCCTTCAAAAAAAATACCCCGCCGAAGATGGCGGGGTAGGGTGGTTTCGCAATATCGGGGAGACCGTCTAACGGTCGCTGCCCCGCATCGGTTCCACGCCTATCGCATCAAGCCCACCAGCGCGGCGAACAGTGCCCCGCACAGGATGCCCAAGGCCAGCACGCCGTCGATTTCGAAAAACGATGTCGTGCGGGTCGTGGGATCGGTGTCGGGGCGGCGCAATGCTTGTCTCTCCAGGTGTGCGGGTCGGGATGAAACGACCGTTCTCGTCGATTGGTTGCGCGGTCAGTCGATCAGTCGGACGATCCCGCTGATCGCGGCGACGAACATCATCACGGCCAGAACGAACGCCTCGATGGTCAGCGCGATGTCGGGGCCGCTGCGCATCAGGTGTTGATCGCGCGGCGCTTGATCTCGTCGATCACCGCCTGTTGCTGGCTGGTCAGATTGTCGATGTCCACGATCCGATTACGAACCGCGATCAATTGCGAATTCGTCATCGCCGACGCTTGGGCTGCTGCTTTGAGGTGATCGTCCACCTGAGTTCTCCCTACGACGAGACGATAGCATTGATAGGCGTAACGGTCGCCTGGAAAGGGTCGAGCCGGATCAAGGCGTTGGGGGCGAATCGATGGGAATGATCCGCCGTCAAAGCGAGTCGGTTTCCACCATACTCTTCCCCCGAAACGCGAAATTGGAAAAGTTTCCCCCAGAGTTTCCCCCAGCAAATC
The DNA here is from genome assembly GCF_003950715.1 of Sphingomonas sp. S-NIH.Pt3_0716. Classification (NCBI taxonomy): domain Bacteria; kingdom Pseudomonadati; phylum Pseudomonadota; class Alphaproteobacteria; order Sphingomonadales; family Sphingomonadaceae; genus Sphingomonas; species Sphingomonas sp. S-NIH.Pt3_0716. Next base: position 25,386 of record NZ_QLJK01000006.1, read on the forward strand.
TGGTCACGTCGGCATGCCCCCGAGGGGAATGATAAAATCTAACAATTTCAGGGGGTTTAATGGTGCCGACTGAGGGGATCGAACCCCCGACCTTCGGTTTACAAAACCGCTGCACTACCGCTGTGCTAAGCCGGCGCACCCGACGGGTCGGACGCCCTTACTATCAGACGACGCCGAACGTCCAGCCCTCTGTGCGCGCAATTTCGTCGGTCAGGGGCAAAGGTGTCCAAAGTGCGGGATTTTCGGCCCTTTCGCGCATCCAGGCGGCGGTCAGCAAGGCATCGGCCTGATGGTCGGCGGTGATCGGGCTGGCGTATGGGGCGGTTGCGAACATGGCCAGCGCGTCGTTGAGGGCGGCGAGATCGCGCATCTTGGTCCGGCCCTTGGGCCGCCCGGCGGCGCGCGCGGCAATGCTGGTATAGATTTCGACGACCAGCGATCCGGTGGCGGGCAGCGGATCGAACGGCCAGACCGGCACATGCGGGCGGACATGGTGGAGCAGGCGCATGCCGGCAAAGCTGGCCTTGGCCACCTGCGCCGCGCCGATCGCGTCATAGATGGTCGAGGGCTTGCCGCCGCCTCCGGCATTATAATGGGCTTCGCAGGCGCGATTGTGCAGGAAGCCGGCCTTCATTCCGTCGGCCTTACCGAAATAGAAATGGCGACGATGAGTGGTTTCCAGCAGGCTGGCGGCGCCCAGATCGGGATCGTCGCAGACCGCATCGACATAGGCCCAGAAAGCGGGCCCGTTCGTGGGCGTCGGGTCGCCGGGCAGATAGGCGCCGCGTGTGACGAAGGGCGGCGCGAAGCTGAAGTCGAAGCCGAACAGGGTCGGTGCCTCGCGCGCTGTTGCGATCAGCCAGTCGGCGACCGCCTGGCGCGACCAGATGCCGTCCGGCGCCTCGACCAGTTCCGGCGCATCCTGACCGACGCCACAGATGGCGACCGCTATCCCCTTATGCCGCGCGCCCTTGGCGCCCGACCAGTCGATCGCGGCGAAGCGCGCGAACCGGGGCGTCACGCCGCGCCGCGTTCGGCGCGCAGCTTGTTCCAATAGGCAATGCGCTCGGCGATCCGCGCCTCGAACCCACGCTCCGTCGGCGTGTAGAAGGTCTGCGGGCTCATCTCCTCCGGCCAGTAATTGGCGCCGGAAAAACCGCCCTCGGCATCATGGTCATATTGGTAATTCTTGCCATAGCCGACCTGCTTCATCAGCTTGGTCGGGGCATTGACGATGTTCATCGGCGGCATCAGGGACCCGGTTTCGCGCGCGGTGCGGAAGGCCGTCTTCATCGCCATATAGCCGGCGTTCGACTTGGGCGCGGTGGCGCAATAGATGCAGGCCTGAACGATCGCCAGTTCGCCTTCGGGCGAGCCGAGAAATTCATAGGCATCCTTGGCGGCAAGGCACTGGACCACTGCCTGCGGGTCGGCGAGGCCGATATCCTCGGTCGCGAAGCGGACGAGCCGGCGCAGCACATAGAGCGGTTCCTCGCCAGCGGTCAGCATGCGGGCAAGATAATAGAGCGCCGCCTGCGGATCGGAGCCGCGCAGCGATTTGTGCAGGGCGGAGATGAGGTTGTAATGGCCCTCGCGATCCTTGTCATAGACCGCGACGCGGCGGTGGAGCAGGGCGGAGAGGCCGGCCGGGTCGAGCGGCGCGGGAATGTCGATCGAATAGAGCGTTTCGACCTGGTTGAGCAGGAAGCGGCCGTCGCCGTCCGCGCTGGCCAGCAGCGCTTCACGCGCGGCCATATCCAACGGCAACGGGCGGCCGATCAGCGCTTCGGCCCGGTCCAGCAATTGTTCGAGCGCGGCGGCATCGAGCCGGCGCAGGATCAGCACCTGCGCGCGGGACAGGAGCGCGGCGTTCAGTTCGAAGCTCGGGTTTTCCGTCGTGGCGCCGACCAGCGTGACCGTGCCATCCTCGACGAAAGGCAGGAAACTGTCCTGCTGGGCGCGGTTGAAACGGTGGATCTCGTCCACGAAGAGCAAGGTCTTTTCGCCGCGCCGGCCATGGTCCTTTGCGGCGGCGAACACCTTCTTGAGGTCGGCGACACCGGAAAAGACGGCCGAGATGGGCTCGAACCGCATGCCGACGGCGTCGGCGAGCAGCCGCGATATCGTGGTCTTGCCAGTGCCGGGCGGTCCCCAGAAGAGGATCGAGGACAGGCGGCCGGCGGCCACCATCCGGCCGATCGCGCCGTCCGGGCCGGTCAGATGCTCCTGGCCGACCACATCGGCCAGCACGGCCGGACGCAACCGATCAGCCAGCGGGGCATGGTCGATACCGGCGGGAAGGACATCGTCGGAAGAGAAAAGATCAGCCATCGTCCCCGATATAGGTCGGCCGGCCCGATCAGGGAACAGGGCTGGAACGGATCTTGGCACCCTGGGCGCGCTGGCGGATGATCCGCAAATAGGTGTCGACCAGCGCCTGGTTTACCTGATCCCAGCCGAAATGTTCAGCCTGCGCCTCGGCGGCGGCGCCTGCGCTGGCGCGGGCAGCACCATCAGTGCAGTAGATTTGCAGCGCATCGGCGAACTTGCCGATGGCGCCGGGGCGGATCAGCCGGCCGGTGACGCCTTCCTGCACCAGGTTTTCGCTGCCGGTGGCGCGGGCGGCGACGGTCGGCAGGCGGCAGGCCATCGCCTCCAGCGTGACATTGCCGAACGTCTCGGTGACCGACGGGTTGAACAGCATGTCCATGCTGGCGACGGCGCGGCCCAGGTCGGCCCCGCCCTGGAAGCCGGTGAAGACGGCATCGGGCAAGCGGTTCTGGAACCATTCGCGGGCCGGCCCTTCGCCAACCACCAGCACCTTGTGCGGCACCTTGCGTGCGGTCAGCTGGTCGATCGTGTCGGAAAAGACGTCCAGCCCCTTTTCCATCACCTGACGGCCGATGAAGCCGATCACCGGAACATCGTCGGCAAAGCCGAGCGATCGACGCCAGTCGAGATCGCGGCGCTGAGGGGTGAATATCTCGCGGTCGATGCCACGGGTCCAGATGCCGACATCATAGCTCATCCGCTGTTCGCGCAGCAACTGGGCCATCGATTCCGACGGGGCGACGATCGCATCGCAGCGGCGGTAGAAGCGGCGGAGAATGCCCTCGATCGCCGGTTCCAGGAAGGCGAGGCCATAATAGCGCGGATAGGTTTCGAACCGGGTGTGGACCGAAGCAACGGCGGGCAGGTCATGATCGCGCGCCCAGGTCAGTGCCCGATGGCCGAGCGGATCGGGGCTCGACAGATGGATCATGTTGGGCGCGAACGCCTTTAGGTCCCGGCGCAGCGCGCGCGACAGGCGGGTGGGGATGCGATATTCCGGGCGGCCGGGCACGGGGATGGACGGCGCGCTGACCAGGTCGCCGGTCGGCGGGAAGGCGGGTGTATCGGTGGTCGGGGCATAGACGCGCACCTGCGCACCCTGACGCAGCAGATAGCCGACGAAGCGATTGAGCGCCTGGTTCGCGCCATCGCGCACATAATTATAATTGCCGCTGAACAGCGCGACACGAAGTCCGGTAACATCCATCGCGGCCCCTTAGACCAGACCGGCGAAAAACCCAAGGAACCAGAGCGGGTCTCGGGAATTTTGCTGAGGCTGACCGGGAAAGCCGGCCGGCATGATTGCCCCCGAAGGAGAGGATGTCTGCTGATGGCCGAGAGATTCCGTAAGGGAACACGGGTCAGGTGGAATTGGGGGCAGGGTGTCGGCCGGGGACGCATAGCCGAGCGGTTCGAGCGACATGTGGAGCGGATGATCGCCGGCTCCCTGATCCGTCGCAACGGATCGCCGCGCGATCCCGCCTATCTGGTCCATACCGACAAGGGCGACCTGGTGCTCAAGCTGGGATCGGAACTGAGCGTCGCCTGATCTTAGCGGGCGGACGGGGCAAGCTGGCCGCAACTGGCCATCGTCATCGCGCTGCAACCATGGCATGGAGCGGCATGACCCAGCCTTTCATGACCATCGATGCGCTGCTGATCGGCATGCCCCGGCCCTTTCGCGATAACGAGCATAGCGCCATCGCCAAGCAGCCGGTCGCCGGCCCGATCCGCATCAACTGGCTGGGGTTCGCGGGCGACGGGGTGGCCGATACCGTCCATCATGGCGGTTGGGACAAGGCGATCCATCTCTATCCGCAGGACCATTATGGCTGGTGGCGCGATCGCAAGCCGGATCATCCGCTGCTCGACGCGCCCGGCGCCTTTGGTGAGAATATCGCTAGCCGCGGTATGACCGAAAGCGACATCTGCCTGGGCGATCGGTTCAGCCTGGGCAGTGCGGTGGTGGAGGTGAGCCATGGCCGCCAGCCCTGCTGGAAGCTCGACCATCGTTTCGGTGCCCGCGACGTGATGGCGACGATCGTCAAGACTGCGCGTTGTGGCATCTATTTCCGGGTAATCCGCGAAGGTGAGGCGGAGGCCGGCACACAGATGACATTGCTGGAGCGGCCCTTGCCCGACTGGAGCATCGATCGGGTGTTTCGCCTGCTGATCGGTGGCGGCCACAAGGCCGATCCCGATGCGGTGCGCGCGCTGGCCGACATGCCGCAACTGGCCGAAGCCTGGCGGGAACGGGCGCGCAAGCTGGCGGCGTGACGGCTGAGGTCGCCTAGCGTTCCACCGCCATCCGCACGGCGAGGCCACCCAGAACCGTGCCCATGAACCAGCGCTGGATTGTCAGCCAGCGCGGCCGGGTGCCAAGGAAACCGGCGATCGATCCGGCGAGGCAGGCGATGATCGCGTTGACCGACAGGCTGATGACGATCTGGGTGGCGCCCAGGATCAGCGACTGGCCCAGCACATGGCCGCGCGCCGGATCGACGAACTGGGGCAGCAACGAAAGATAGATCATCGCCACCTTGGGGTTGAGCAGGTTGGTGAGCAGCCCCATGGCGAACAGCTTGCGTGGGCCGACGAGCGGCAATTGCTTCACCTGGAAAGGCGAACGGCCGCCGGGCCGCACCGCATTCCAGGCGAGCCACAGCAGATAGAGCGCGCCGCCCAGGCGCAGCACATCATAGGCGAAGGGCACCGCCATCAGCAGCGCGGTGATGCCGAAGGCGGCAGCGACCATGTAGAAGAGGAAGCCGCAGGCGACGCCGAGCAGCGAGACCATGCCGGCGGCGCGCCCCTGGCTGATCGAGCGCGAGATCAGATAGATCATGTTCGGACCCGGCGTCAGCACCATGCCGAGCGAGATGAGGGCGAAGGCGGCAAGATGCGCGGCGCTGGGCATGGCTGGGCTCCCCGATGAGAATGCGCCTTTGCTTAATGGCAGGCGATCCGCACCGACAGGTCCGGGATAGTGGAAGTGGCCCCATCCGGCCGAGGGCGGATCAGGCCGGCCGCGTCCGCCACATGGCGATCGGGCACATGGTCAGCACGGGTTCGTCCTTCTGGTTGTAGAGCGTCACCTTGTTGCGGACGATGCCCATTTCCGGGCGGCTCTGCGAAATCTTCTTGTCGATCACCTCATTGGTGCCGCGCAACGTGTCGCCGGGGCGGACCGGGCGCAGCCAGCGCAGTTCATCGACGCCCATCGCGCCCAGGCTGGCCGCCTGGCGTCCGGGTTGCTTCTGCATTTCGGCGACGAACATCTTCATGAACAGGGCGGTGGTGTGCCAGCCGCTGGCCGAGAGGGTGTGAAAATGGGTGGTAGCCGCAGCCTCGTCGGACAGATGGAAGGGCTGGGGATCGAACTCCGCGGCAAAGGCGATCGTTTCCTCGCGCGACAGGGTCAGCGGCCCGAACGCGAAGCTGTCGCCTATCTCGATATCCTCGAAATAGAGAATGTCGTCCATCTATCCGTCTCCCATTGCAACGGACATGGTGTATGGTGACTTTCCGTTTACGTCAACTGTCAGCTGATGCTCAGCCCCGGCGTGCCGCGCGGAACGGTCATGGTCGCGCGTGTGCGGATCTGGCCGCCCGGCGCCGATACCTGATCCATCACCATCGCCTGCGTCGTCCAGGAGTCGGCCGTCACTTCGCAGGTCAGATAGCCGCGCTGGTCGTTGATGAATTTGAGCTGCGGGTTGTTCTTCAGGATGGTGTCGCTGCCGGGCCGCAGGTCCGATCCGTCGCCGCCGGAGGAAATGGAGGTCGACACGAACTCCACCGCCACCGGCTTGGTGCCGTCATCCAGCAGGCCGGCGAAATTCTGATGCTCGTCGCCGGTCAGGACCACGACATTGTTCAACCCCTTCATCCGGCCGAGCAGCCGCTGGCGCTGCACCTTGTAGCCGGCCCAGGTGTCCATATTGTAGATGGGATCGGTCGCATCTTCGCTGTTGCGGCGGTCGAGCGCCATCATCATCACCTGCTGCGCCAGGCAGTTCCACTTGGCGTCGCGGCGGGCAAGGTTGCGGGTCAGCCAGCCTTCCTCCTCGGCCGAAATGACCTGTGCCTGGGTGGCGGTCATTTCGGCGCAGGCCGGCTTGAAATTGTCGCCGCAGGGCTGGTCGGTGCGGAAGGTGCGGGTGTCGAGGAAGTCGATCGACAGCAGGTCGCCGAAGCGCGCCTGGCGATACATGGTGCCGATCATCTCGCTGCGGGGCGCCATCGCCGCGCGGACCGGCATATATTCATACCAGGCCTGCATGCCGGCGGCGCGGCGCATGCGGAAGGCATCGGCCGGCGCGCCCTTGGCGTCGATGTCACCGACCCAGTTGTTGGCGACCTCATGATCGTCGAAGGTCGGAAACCAGCTATGGCGGCAACGCGCCGCCTGCAGATCATAATCGCTCAGATATTGGGCGTAGCGCAGGCGATAGTCGGCAAGGTCATAACAATCCTGGCCGATATGGTCGCGCACCTGCGGTCCGGGCAGGCCGTTCTTGTCATAGTCCGGGCCGCGCTGGCTATATTCATAGATGAAGTCGCCATAATGATAGATGAAGGCGAGATCGTCCTCGCGCGCCAGATGGCGGAAGGCAGTGAACAGGCCGTCCTGATAATTTTGGCAACCCGCAACGCCGAATTTCAGCAGCTTGGGACTCGCCGACGCCAGCGGCAGGGTGCGGGCGCGGCCGCGCGTCGACTGGTCATTGCCGAGCGCAAAGCGATACCAATAGGGGCGGTCGGGCTGAAGGCCGGTCACCTCGACATGGACGCTATGGCCCAGTTCGGGCCGGGCGGTCGCTTCGCCGCCGGCAACGATGGTCCTGAAGCGATCATCGGCCGTGACCTCCCATTTCACCGGGATCGGCGTCATCGGCATGCCGCCATGCGGCTCGAACGGGCGCGGCGCCAGCTTGGTCCAGATGACGAAGCCGTCGGGCGCCGGATCGCCCGATGTTACGCCCAGTGCAAAGGGGTAGCCGGCGAACCAGCTCTGGGCGTGGAGGATGGCCGGCGCGCCGGCGATCGGGGCGATGGCGGCGGCGGAGAGGAGCGAGCGGCGCGTGAACATGACGCGCCGCCTAGAACCGCTTTATGACAAAGACATGTCGCCCGATCAGGGCTTGACCAGCCCCTGCAGCACCGCCGGATTGCCATCGCTCGCCACCGGCGTCACGCCCAGCAGGCGGGCGAGCAGCGGATAGACATCGACATTGGTGAAATCGGCCGAGGGACGGAAGCCGCTGACGAAGGCCGGGCCGTTGGCGATGAACAAAGCCTGCATTTCGGGGGCGCGGTCGTCCCAGCCATGGTCGCCGCCGGTGACCGGCTTGGTCGGCGTCGTGTTCTGGAACACCCAGCCGGTTTCGGCCAGGCAGAAATAGGGCGGGATGCGGCGATGGGTGCCATAGTGGAAGCGCGCCGGGATTTCGCTCTTGCGCCAGCACTGCATATGGTCGCGCGGCTTGAACAGCGCGGCCTCCAGCGCCTTTTCGTGGCCGGGATTGGCGACCAGGCTGGCATAGGGGCCGGCCTCCACCACGCGATAGTCGGCCGGGTCGGCGATCTTGTCGATCGGCAGCACCCGGTCATTCGCCTTGGCGGCCATGCCATGATCCGACACGATGACGATATTGGCCGGTTGGCCCAGCGTCTTGAGGCCGGCGAGGAGGTCACCGATATGGGCATCGACATCGGCGACCGCCTGGGTCGTTTCCGGTGCGGCCGGTCCGTTCACATGCCCAGCGGTATCGACCTCATCGAAATAGAGGGTGACGAAGCGCGGGCGGATGTCGGCCGGGCGGCGCAGCACGTCCAGCACGCCGTTGACGCGCTGGGTCGGGCTGATCGCTTCGTTGAACTGCGCCCAGTCGCTCGGGCGCGATCCGCCGCTGATCTTGTAGGGCCACTCGGCGGCCTTGTTGCCGCCCCAGGCGACGTTGGAGCCTGGCCAGAACATGGTCGCGGTGCGCACGCCCTGCTTTTCGGCGGTGATCCAGATCGGCTCGGCCTCGTTCCACCAGTATGGATCGTCGCTGGCCATGGTGAACTTGTCCTTGGGCCGGCTGTCATCTTCCATATTATTGGCGACGATGCCGCTGCGGTCCGGCCGGTCGCCGGTCACGATCGCCCAATGATTGGGAAAGGTCTTGGTCGGGAAGGACGGGCGCATCGATGCTTCGGCGCCGCCGGCCGCCAGTGCATTGAGATTGGGCGAGACGCCGCGGGTCAGATAGTCGGGACGGAAGCCGTCGATCGACACCAGGATCGTCACCGGCGCGCGCTGTTCGGCCGGGGCGGCGGCGACGCTCGCTGGATGCTGCTGCACCGGGGCGCAGGCGCCGAGCAAGGTGGAAACGGACAGGGCAAATGCGAGCGACAGGCGACGGGCGGACATCATGGCCTCATGGCAAAAAGGAAGATTTGACCGCTGCTTAGCAGTCCAACCATGTCGGTAAAGTGACGAATGGTTCATGTCGGATCGACATAGGGGGCCAGCGCGCTCCAGGCCTGTCGTTTGGCATCGCGTGAAAGGCTGGCATAGGCGCCGCTGGAGGAGGGGAGGTCGATCATCACCAGATCGGACCTTTCGCCCAATTGGCGGCGGCCATGCTGGGCGGCGGTCTTGCCGTTGAAGGCGATCGCGCGGAGATTGGGCAGGCGGGACAGGAAGGCGCTGAGGTCGCGCAGCTCCGCGCCCCGGATGCTGCTGTCCAGGCTGCCGTCGCGGTCCGCGCTTTCGATCACATCCCACAGGCCGACGCCCCGTGCGCGCAGCCGCTTGAGCTTCATCGCATAGGGTGCGCTGCGCAGATCCTCGCCCAGTAAATCGCTGACGAGCGTCCAGAAGGCATTGCCGCGATGGGCGTAATATTCGCCCTGCTTGATCGATGCGTCGCCGGGCAGGCTGCCCAGGATCAGCAGCCGCGTTCCCGCGTCCACGCTGGGCGGGAAGGCAGCCTTGCGCTGCGCAGGCCGCTGGCCGATGCGCAGCGCCATCGGATCAGACGTTGAAGCGGAACAGCATGATGTCGCCGTCCTGCGTCACATATTCCTTGCCTTCCGAACGCCACTTGCCCGCTTCCTTGGCGCCGGCTTCGCCATTGAACTGGACATAGTCGGCATAGGCCATGGTTTCGGCGCGGATGAAGCCCTTCTCGAAATCCGAATGGATGGCGCCGGCGGCTTGCGGGGCCTTGCTGCCCTTAGCGACGGTCCAGGCGCGGGCCTCCTTGGGGCCGACGGTGAAGAAGGTGATGAGGCCGAGCAGCTCATAGCCGGCGCGGATGATGCGGGCGAGGCCGGCTTCGGTCAGGCCCAGCGCTTCGAGATATTCGCCGCGTTCCTCGACTGGCATGGTGATGAGTTCGGCCTCGATCGCGGCCGACACGATGACCGCGCTGGCATTTTCGGCCGCTGCCTTCTCGAACACGCGGGCGGAAAATGCATTGCCCTCAGCCGCGGCGCTTTCCTCGACATTGCAGACATAGAGAACCGGCTTGGCGGTCAGAAGCTGAGCTTGGGCGAACAGGCGAGCCTCTTCCTCGTCGCGCGGCTGGGTCAGGCGGGCGGGCTTGCCGTCGCGCAGCAGTTCCAGCGTCTGGCCCAGCACCGATGCGGCGGCCTTGGCCTCCTTGTCGCCCTGCGCGCCCTTCTTGAGCAGGTTGGGAACGCGCTTTTCGAGGCTTTCGAGGTCGGCGAGCATCAGTTCGGTCTCGACGGTTTCGGCGTCGGCGATCGGATCGACCTTGCCCTCGACATGGGTGATGTCGTCATCCTCGAAACAGCGCAGGACGTGGACGATGGCGTCGGTCTCGCGGATGTTCGCCAGGAACTGGTTGCCCAGCCCTTCGCCCTTCGACGCGCCGCGCACCAGGCCGGCAATGTCGACGAAGGCAAGCTGGGTTTCGATGATCTTGGCGCTGCCGCCGATCCTGGCGATGGTCTGCAACCGGTCGTCGGGCACGGCGACGCGGCCCTCATTGGGCTCGATCGTGCAGAAGGGATAATTCGCCGCCTGCGCCGCCTGCGTCTCGGTCAGCGCATTGAACAGGGTGGACTTGCCCACATTGGGAAGCCCGACGATACCGCAACGAAAACCCATTTGACTGCCTTCATGTCTCAGATGATGCCGCGCCGATAGCGGTTTCGGCGCGGATTGGCCAGCCTTGCGTCAATGGCGGAAGAACAGCGTCACCGATGCGACATGGTTGACGCGCTGGCGGCTGCCGCCCTGGTCGATCAGCTGGTTGAGATAGCCGACTTCCATGGTCGATGCGCCCGGCAGGCCGATTTCCACCCCGGCGAAGCTGCGCAACTGGTCAAAGCCTTTGCGGGCGCCCCAGTCGGTATCGTTGAGGGCAAAGAAGACCTCGCCATAGACAAGCGCATTGACCGCGTCGCTGCCGGGTTTGAGCGCATGTTCCACCCGCAGCATCTCGCGCAGGCGCCAGCCCATGTCGCTGCCGTTCGAACGCCAGCGCTGCTCCAGCCGGGTGCGTGAGGAAATCTCGGCATCCTTGGGCCGCGCCAGCGTCCAGCTCAGTTGCTGGAAACTGCGTTCCTCATTGACGTCCTTGCCACCCTCGATCGGGACGACGACATGGGCGTAACCCTGATAGAGGGTGATATCGCGCGACAATTTGACGCCCAGCGCGCCGCGGAACAGCGCCTGGTCGATGCGCGACACGCCGTCGCCGACGCGCGGCTGGATTTCCGCAAAATAGACCAGCTCGTCCTTGATCGACCCCATCGCCGTCAGATTGACCCAGAGCTGTTCATCCTCGCTCGTCGCGGCCTGGGCGGGCACGGCGAGGGTGGCAAGGGATAGGGCGACAGCAAGCGACGGGAAACGCATGAAACCTCTGGCGGTGGAAAGCGACATTCCCACCGCCTTTAGGTTGCTGTCATTGCTGTCCCGTTGCTGCGTGGTAAGCGATGGTGAACCGGTTCAGGTGATGACGCTGGGCTGGTCCATGCCGGTATAGCCGGCGATGTCGGCCAGTTCCTGTGCGGCCGCCACCAGCGGTGCCAACGCATCGCCGGTGGCGAGCGCCAGATCGCCGTCCGGCCCGACATAGCGTTCGATATAGACGCGCAAGGTGGCCCCTTCGGTGCCGGTGCCCGACAGGCGGAAGACGACGCGCGATCCATCCTCGAACAATATGCGCACGCCCTGGTTCCGGCTCACCGACTGGTCGGTCGGGTCAGTATAGGCGAAATCGTCCGCTGCCTTCACCGTGCCGCCGCTGTTGCCAGTGCCGGGCAGGCTGGCGAGCGTGTCGCGCAGCGCGGCCATCAGCGCATCGGCCTTGTCCTTGGCGATCGCTTCATAGTCATGGCGGGCATAATAGTTGCGGCCATAGGTTGCCCAATGATCGGCCATGATATCCGCCACGCTCTGCTGGCGCGCGGCGAGGATATTGAGCCACAGCAGCACTGCCCAGATGCCGTCCTTCTCGCGCACATGGTCAGACCCGGTGCCGGCGCTTTCCTCGCCGCAGATCGTCGCCATGCCGGCGTCGAGCAGATTGCCGAAGAATTTCCAGCCGGTCGGCGTCTCGTAGAGCGGAATGCCCAGCTTCTGCGCCACCCGGTCGGCCGCGCCGCTGGTCGGCATGGACCGGGCAATGCCCTTGAGGCCACCGGCATAGCCGGGCGCCAGATGGGCATTGGCGGCCAGCACCGCGAGCGAGTCCGATGGCGTCACATAGCAATGGCGGCCGATGATCAGGTTGCGGTCGCCGTCGCCGTCCGACGCCGCGCCGAAGTCGGGCGCGGCGGCGGCCATCATGCGGTCATAGAGGGCCTTGGCATGGACCAGATTGGGGTCGGGATGATGATGGCCGAAATCGGGCAGGGGGGTGCCGTTCATCACCGTGCCGGCCGGCGCGCCCAGGCGCTTCTCGAAAATCTCGGTCGCATAGGGGCCGGTCACCGCGCTCATCGAGTCGAAGGCGAGGGTGAAGCCACCGGCGATCATCGCCCTGATCGCGGGGAAATCGAACAGGCTTTCCATCAGCGCGGCATAGCCGGCGACCGGATCGACCACTTCGACGGTCATGGCGCCGAGCTGGCTGGTGCCGAGCGTGTCGATGTCGACGTCGGCGGCATCGAGGATGCGATAGCTGTCGATGGTCAGGGTCCGCGCGTGGATCGCGTCGGTCACCTTTTCGGGGGCTGGCCCGCCGTTCGACACATTATATTTGATGCCGAAATCCTCGTCCGGCCCGCCGGGATTATGGCTGGCCGACAGCACCAGCCCGCCAAAGGCGCCGGACGATCGGATCAGGTGCGACGCGGCCGGGGTCGACAAGATACCGCCCTGACCGACCAGCACCCGGCCAAAGCCATTGGCCGCCGCCATCCTGAGTGCGATCTGGATGACTTCCCGGTTGAGATAGCGGCCATCGCCGCCGATCACCAAGGTCTGGCCGGCATAGCCGTCCAGGCTGTCGAACACCGACTGGATGAAATTTTCCGCATAATGGGGCTGCTGGAAGACCCGAACCTTCTTGCGCAGGCCCGATGTGCCGGGCTTCTGGTCGTCGAAAGGCGTGGTCGCGACGGTCTGGATCACCTCTGTCCCCTGCTTTGCCTAATAAGTCGTTACGCCTCTATGGCTTGTTCATGCTGCACTGCGCAATGCGCTTTGTCGCGCCGAAGGTGCGGGCGGCCGTGATCGCATGCGATTACTGCGCAAGAGACGGGTTGGCCAAAGCCGTCATGCGGGTTATCACCCATGGCAACTATTCAGAAAATCGGCATTTTCAGTGACAGTATCGTGACCTTTGTAGGAGGTTCCATGTCTCGTCTGCCTGCTTTCCTGTCCGGTCTTGCGCTGCTGACGGCGCAACTGGCTTCGGTATCGGCCGATGCCTGCACGCGCCTGGTCTATCATGGCGCCAATGACGATGTGATCACCGCCCGGTCGATGGACTGGAAGGTCGATGTCGGCACCAACCTCTGGATCTTTCCGCGCGGCATCGCGCGCAGTGGGGAGGCTGGCCCCAATTCGGTCAAATGGACGTCCCGCTATGGCAGCGTGATCGCCACCGGTTACGACATTTCCACCACCGACGGCATGAACGAGGCAGGGCTGACCGCCAATCTCCTGTGGCTGGTCGAATCCGAATATCCGCATTTCGATGGCAAGCAGCCGGGCATGAGCATCGCCATCTGGACCCAATATGTGCTCGACAATTTCGCCACGGTGAAGGAGGCGGTCGACGCACTGGGCAAGGAAAGCTTTGTCGTCGTCACCGACAATATTCCCGGCGAGGAACGGCTCGGCACGCTCCACCTCGCAATTTCGGATGCGTCGGGCGACAGCGCCATCTTCGAATATATCAAGGGCAAGCTGGTGATCCATCACGGCCCGCAATATCCGGTGATGACCAATTCGCCGATCTTCGACGAGCAACTGGCACTCAACGCCTATTGGAAGGATATTGGCGGCACCACCATGTTGCCGGGCACCAACCGCTCGGCCGATCGCTTCGCCCGCGCCTCCTTCTATGTGAAGGCCATTCCCAAGAGCGAAGACCCGGTGACGGCGCTGGCCAGCGTGTTCAGCGTGATCCGCAATGTCTCGGTGCCACTCGGCATCTCGACCCCCGACCAGCCCAATATCTCCTCGACCCGCTGGCGCACGGTCGCGGACCACAAGCGCAAGCTCTATTTCTTCGAATCCGCCATGACCCCCAACAGCTTCTGGGTCGACCTCAAGACGATCGACTTTGCCCCTTCCGCGAAGGTGAAGAAGCTCGATCTTGGCCCGAACCAGACCAAAACCTATTCGGGCGAGGTCAGCGGACAGTTCAAGGATGCGCCGGCCTTCAAATTTCTGGGACTGTCCTGATCGGCCGGGAGCGCCGCCATGCGATATCTTCCTCTATGCTGCCTGCTCGCCAATGCCCTTGTCTATGCCGGACCGGCCTTGGCGCAGGAGGCGCCGGCGCACCTGTCCGATGACACGCCCGATCAGGGCTGGCATCTCACCGTCTCGCCCTATGTCTGGGCGGCATCGCTGCACGGCAATGCGGAACTGGCTGGGTTCCGCACCAGGGTCGACATGCCCTTCTCGGAGATATTCGACCATCTCGACTTCGTCACCATGGGTGAAGTCCTCCTGAGCAATGGCAAGGTCGGCGCCTATGTCGATGGCCAATATGTGAAGACCAGTCAGGACGCATCCGTCTATCACCAGCAGGTCGGACTGGGCATCAGGAAGACCCATGTGTCGGGTGGCCTCTTCTATAATATCATCGACCATCGCATGGCGGAGCGAACCGTCCATGGGGATCGGCGGCGCTTTACCTTCGCGCCGGTCGTCGGTTTGCGCTGGTCGAAACTGTCGGCCGATGTCGCGACGCTGGGTATGGAGGCCAATCGCAAGGCCGACTGGACGGAGGTGCTGGCCGGCGTCCGCACGGCGGGCGATATCGACCGACACTGGGTGATCGACGCGCGCCTGAATGTCGGCGGCTTCACCGACAGCAAATCCAGCATGGATGGTGAGGGGACGATCGGTTATCGGCTGCGCCTCGCCGGCCTGCCGCTGACCGTGCGTGCCGGCTATCGCTTCGTTCACCAGCAATATCGGATGCGCGACTTTACCGGCCAGCAATTTCGTTGGAACGTATCGCAGGAAGGGCCGCTATTGGGTCTGTCGGCGCGCTTCTGATCCGCCTCAGTCGGCCAGCCGCAGCGCCACTTCGTTCATGAAGCGGGCGTCGTCATTCTTCGCCAGCCATTCCGCCTCGGCACCGATCGCGCCCAGCATGTCGGCCAGCGCGTCCATCTCGCTCTTGTGGTAATTGCCCAGCACATAGCCATGGACCTTGTCCTTGTGGCCCGGATGGCCGATGCCCAGGCGCAGGCGGCGGAAATCATTGCCGATATGGGCGTCGGTCGACCGCAGGCCATTATGGCCGGCATTGCCGCCGCCGCGCTTCACCTTGACCTTCATCGGCGCGAGATCGAGTTCGTCATGGAAGACGGTCACGTCCTGCGGTGTCAGCTTGTAGAAGCGCATCGCCTCGCCGACCGCGCGGCCGCTTTCGTTCATGAAGGTGGCGGGTTTGAGCAGGATGATCTTCTCCGGGCCGATCCGCCCTTCCTGCACCCAGCCCTGGAACTGCTTCTTGGGCGGCGAGAAGCGATACATGTCGGCGATCAGGTCCACGGCCATGAAGCCGACATTGTGCCGGTGCATCGCATATTGCTGCCCCGGATTGCCGAGGCCGGCCCAGATCTGCATGTTTCATGGCTCCAAAGAAAAATCCCGCCCGCCGAGTAGGCATAGCATTTTCAAGTCGGGCGGTACGCCCGGCGGCTCGGAAAATGCGGCAGAAAAACCGGAGGGCGGCCCTCTCCGATATGGAGTGGACCGCCCTCCGGCGGGATCGGAATTTCCAGCCTGCAAGCAAGCTGTAAGGCGATTACTCGCCTTCGCCCTCGGCGGCTTCGCCTTCGGCGCTCTTGAGAGCCGAGGGAGCGACGATGGTGGCGATGGTGAAGTCGCGGTCTTCGATCGCAGCCTTCGCGCCCTTGGGCAGGGTCACGGCGCTGATGTGGATCGAATCGCCGACTTCGAAGCCCTTGAGGTCGACGACGACGTCATCGGGGATCTCGGCGGCATCGACGACCAGTTCGACGTCGTGACGGACGACGTTCAGCACGCCACCCTTCTTGAGGCCGGGCGAGGCGTCTTCATTCTCGAAGCGCACCGGGACAGCGACGGTCACGGTGGCATGTTCCGAAACGCGCAGGAAGTCGGCGTGCAGCGGACGATCGGTCACGGGGTGGAAGGCCACATCCTTGGCGAGGGTGCGGACGGTCTTGCCGCCGACTTCGACCATGATGACCGAATTGAAGAAGTGACCGGTGCCGAGCTGCTTGTTGAGGAGCTTTTCCTCGACGTGGATCGACAGGGGTTCTTCGTTCATACCATAGATGACGGCGGGTACGCGGCCCTCACGGCGGAGGGCGCGGGAGGCTCCCTTGCCTGCCCGATCGCGTGCCTCGGCCGACAGCGTAAGCTGCTCGCTCATTGCGTGTCTCCAAAAGCAAATTTGATACAATTTTCCCGCCACGCCTCCAGGGATGACCATCGCGGGAAGGCGGCCCTGTAGCAGAAAGCGGCGATAAAGCAAGTTTAGCGTTGGCTTATTGCACGCGCGTGACCTTATAGCCTTTCGCCTTGAGCAGATCGACGAGATTGTCCTTGCCGGTCAGGTGGCCGGCGCCCACGGCGATGAAGGGACGGCCCTTCAACTTGTCGACCGCGCCGACCCAGTCGCGGTTGCGCGCGGTCAGGATCGCGTCCTCGACCACCGGGTCGGGCTGCTCGCCATTCTGGTCCTCCTTGGCGATCGCCTCCATGTCGCCCTTGGCCCAGGCGCTCAGGATGCGATTATAGAGGGTCTTCATGTCCTTGGCTTCATGGATGGTCTGGATCAGCAGCTTGCGCTGCGCCGCTTCGGGCAGGCCGTCAAAGGCGCCGAACTGGCGCTCGACGGTTTCGAGGCCACCGATCGGCCGGCCCTTGAAGGCGGCGATCAGTACCGGCTCGACGCCATTTTCCTGGCTGACGTTCAGGCTTTCCTGCGATGCGGCGGACAGCAGCATGGCGGCCGCCCAGCTTTCATAGCCCGACAGTGCCTGCGCGCTGGTGCCGCCTTCCTTCACGATCCGGTCGAGTTCGGGGCGCTCGCCCGCCGGTACGCGCGCGTCGAGCGCGGGCAGGTTGGGGCTGCGGCCCATGCTCTCGAACAGGCCCAGCGTCTTTTGCTGGTCCTGCAGGTCGGCGGCCTCCAGCACCAGCTGGTCGGCATCCTTCCAGGCCTGCTTGATCGTCGGCGTCTGCCAGTCGACCCCTTCGGGCAGGGCATGGATGGTGCCGAAGATCCAGCCGTCCAGGCCTGCGCGTTCCACCCGCCACAGCGCTGGCCCTTGGCCGGCCTCGACCTTGGGGGCAGGGGGCTTCTGCTCGCTGCCGCACGCGGAGATAAGGGCAAGGCCGCAGAGGGCCAGAAAACGGATCATCCAGCTTGTCATGGCCTTATTCCCCCTGCTTCACGCGCGCGCTGGCGATGCCCAGCGTCTTCAACTGATCCTGCACGCTGCCCTTGCCGGCCAGATGGCCCGCGCCGACCGCGACGAAGACGGTGCCGGGCTGATCCAGTCGCGCCTTGATCCACTTGGCCCAATTGGCGTTGCGGTTGATCAGCAGCACCTGCGCCAGTTCCGGCGTGGCCTTGAGCGAATCATTCATCTCGTCCGCCAGCTTGTCCGGCTGGCCGGTCTGCCAGTGATTGAGCAGGGCGGCGAACTCGCCTTCCATGCCGTCCATGCCCTCGACCGTGGCGTTGAGGAACTGGACCTGCTGCGCCATCGGCAGGTCGGCGAAGAAATTGAGCTGCTGCTCCACCGTTTCCAGCGCGTCGACCTTCTTGCCGGCCTTCTCGGCCGCGGCGCGCAATATCTTCTCCGCGCCGATGTCGGACTGATAGCCCAGCTTCTGCAGCGGCGCGACCGACAGGATCATGCCCGCCATCCAGGGATTGAACGCCTCGAACGACTGCCATGGCACGCCGGCCGCCACCATCGCTGCGCGATATTTCTGCGCGGCATCGGGCGCGAGGCGGGTGGACAGGGCGACCCGGTCGGTCGCCATCGCCTTGCCCGCCATCATCTGCGCCATCTCGCCGGGATTCTCCGGCTCGATGATTTCCAGCACCAGTTCGTCCGACGCGTCGAACGCCTGCTTCACCCCGCCCTTGAACCAGTCGATCCCCGGCTTCAGCACATGGACGGTGCCGAACAGATAGATGGTCGTGTCGGCGTCCTTCACCTGCCACAGGGCAGGGGCGACGTTGGCAGCGATGTTGGCGGGTTCGCGGGCGGCGACGGGCTGGGTCTGGCCCCAGGCGCCGAGCAGCAAAAGTCCCGCGGCAAGCCAGCGGGACGGGAAAGCGGTCAGTCTCATATCCCTTCCATGCGGGCGCCGGGCGCGCAGGGCAAGCGGCTTAACCCTGTTCGACGCGGCTTTTCCTTGACCCTTGGCCCGCGCTGCGCCAAGGCGCGGCCGACCATAATCTGTCATTATTGCAAGGACCACCGGTGGCCGAGGGCAAAGCGCTTTCCTTCCAGGACCTCATTCTCACCCTGCACGCCTATTGGGGCAAGCAGGGTTGTGTCATTCTTCAGCCCTACGACATGGAAGTGGGGGCGGGTACGTTCCACCCGGCGACCACGCTGCGCAGCCTGGGCCCCAAGCCCTGGAACGCGGCCTATGTCCAGCCGAGCCGCCGTCCGACCGACGGCCGCTATGGCGAGAACCCGAACCGGCTGCAGCATTATTACCAATATCAGGTGATCATGAAGCCCAGCCCTGCCAACCTGCAGGAACTGTATCTGGGCAGCCTCCGGGAAATCGGCATCGATCCGCTGGTCCATGACATCCGCTTTGTCGAGGATGACTGGGAAAGCCCGACGCTCGGCGCCTGGGGCCTGGGCTGGGAAGTCTGGTGCGATGGCATGGAAGTCACCCAGTTCACCTATTTCCAGCAGATGGGCGGCTATGACTGCAAGCCGGTCGCGGGCGAGCTGACCTACGGCCTGGAACGCCTCGCCATGTATATTCAGGGCGTCGACAGCGTCTATGACCTGAAGTTCAACGACCAGGGCGTCACCTATGGCGATGTATTCCTGGAAAATGAGCGGCAGATGTCGAAATGGAATTTCGAGGTCGCCGACACCGAAAAACTGTTCCGCTGGTTCAAGGACTGCAAGGCCGAGTACGACCAGTGCATCGCCAATGATGTGCCGCTCGCGGCTTTCGAGCAGGCGATCAAGGCCAGCCACACCTTCAATCTGCTGCAGGCGCGCGGCGTGATCTCCGTGCAGGAGCGCGCCAGCTATATGGGCCAGGTCCGCGACATGGCGAAGGGTAGCTGCGAAGCGTGGATGAAGACCAACGGATGGACCGCCTGATGACCGATTTCCTCCTCGAACTGCGCTGCGAGGAAATTCCCGCGCGTATGCAATTGAAGGCGTCCGACGATCTGGCGCGCCTCTTCACCGAGGAACTGGCCAAGGCCGGGCTCAAGCCCGCGTCGATCGACAGCTTCGTCACGCCGCGCCGCCTGGCGCTTATCGCCCGCGACCTGCCGCTGGAAACCGCGGCGGTCAGCGAGGAATTCAAAGGCCCCCGCACCAGCGCCCCGGCGCAGGCGCTTGAAGGCTTTCTGCGCAAGACCGGCCTGACCCAGGATCAGCTGGAGGATCGCGACGGCGTCTGGTTCGCTGTGGTGAACAAGCCCAGCCGCGCCACCACCGACGTGCTGGCCGAAGCCGTGCCGGCGGTGATCCGCGCCTTCCCCTGGCCCAAGTCGATGCGCTGGGGCGCGGCCAGCGCCACCACCGAAAGCCTGCGCTGGGTCCGCCCGCTGCAGGGCATCATCGCGCTGCTCGACGGCGAGATCGTCCCGCTGTCGATCGAGGGGATCGAGGCTGGCCGCGAGACGGTGGGGCATCGCTTCCATTCGACCGGCGCCATCCGCATCGACGGTGCCGACGACTATGCCGACAAGCTGCGCGCCGCTTATGTCATCGTCTCGCATCAGGAGCGTCAGGCGATCATCGAGGCGAAGGCCGGCGAGGCCGCCGCGGCCAAGGGCTATAGCGTGATCGAGGACAAGGGCCTGGTCGCGGAGAATGCCGGCCTGACCGAATGGCCGGTGCCATTACTCGGCGATTTCGATCCGGAATTTCTTGAGGTTCCGCCTGAAGTCATTCAGCTAACCCTGCGTATCAACCAGAAATATTTCGTGCTGCGCGATGCAGCGGGCAAGCTGGCCCCGGCCTTCATCTGCACCGCCAATATCGAAGCGAAGGATGGCGGCGTGGCGATCGTCGCTGGTAACCGCAAAGTGCTGGCCGCGCGCCTCAGCGACGCCCGCTTCTTCTGGCAGCAGGACCGCAAGACCCCGCTCGCCGATCAGGCGCAGAAGCTCGACCGCATCACCTTCCATGAGAAGCTGGGCACCGTCGCCGACAAGGTGGCGCGCGTCGCCCAACTGGCCGAATGGTTGGCGAGCGAAGGTGTCGTGCCGAACTGCGACCCGGCGCTGGCGCGCCAGGCGGCGGAATTGTGCAAGGCGGACCTCGTCACCGAAATGGTCGGCGAATTCCCCGAATTGCAGGGGGTTATGGGCGGCTATTATGCCCGCGCCGAAGGCCTGCCCGATGCCGTCGCCGATGCGATCCGCGACCATTACAAGCCGGTCGGGCAGGGCGATGACGTCCCCACCGCGCCGGTGACGGTGGCGGTCAGCCTGGCGGACAAGCTGGATACGCTGCGCTCCTTCTTCGGTATCGATGAAAAGCCGACTGGTTCGCGTGACCCGTTCGCGCTGCGCCGTGCGGCGCTTGGCGTGATCCAGATCGTGACCGCCAATGGTCTGCGTATGCCTGTTGCAGAGGGCGACCTGCTCGACTTCTTCGCCGACCGCCTCAAGGTCCAGCAGAAGGAAGCCGGCGTTCGCCACGACCTGATCGACGCGGTGTTCGCGCTGGGCGGCGAGGACGACCTTGTCCGCCTGCTCGCCCGCGTGAAGGCGCTCCAGTCCTTCGTCGCGACCGATGATGGTGCCAATCTGCTCGCGGGCTACAAGCGCGCCGCCAATATCCTCAAGAAGGAAGGCGTGGAGCAGGCGGAGGCGATTTCGCTTTCCTATGAACCCGAAAAGGCGGAAGCTGATCTGATCGCTGCGCTCGACGCGGCGGAACCGCAGGCGGCACAGGCTGTCGCGGCCGAGGAGTTTGAGGGCGCCATGGCGGCGCTGGCGACGCTCCGTGCGCCGATCGACGCCTTCTTTGAGACCGTGACGGTGAATGATGCTGATCCGGCGAAGCGCACGACTCGCCTCGCGCTGCTGGCGCGGGTCCGTGATGCAGTGCACAATGTCGCCGACTTTTCGAAGATTACAGGATAAGGAAACGAAATTCCAAAATCTGCGGGAAATATGCGAAGTTAAGCGGGATAAGTCCTATCCCCTAATGGCTTGAGCCGCTAATTGCGGCATTATTATTGCAACGCACAACTCGGCAATCAGTGCAGGGAGAGCCGGTATATGGTTATGACGGAAGAGGCCCAGATGAGCACCACTTCGACGCGCTATGTTTATCGTTTCGGCGGTGGCGTGAACGACGGGGGCAAGGGCGACAAGAATCTGCTGGGCGGCAAGGGCGCGAACCTGGACGGCATGGCCGCGATCGGCCTGCCGGTGCCGCCGGGCTTCACCATCACCACCGAAATGTGCACCCGCTATTATACCGATGGCGGCGTCTATCCCGAGAGCCTGAAGGCGGAAGTCGCCAATGGCATCGCCCATATCGAGGCGGTTACCGGCAAGAAGTTCGGCGACGCGGCCGATCCGCTGCTGGTTTCGGTCCGCTCGGGCGCGCGCATCTCGATGCCGGGCATGATGGACACTGTCCTCAACCTCGGCCTCAATGACGAGACTGTGCTGGGCCTGGCCGCTGCATCGGGCGACGAGCGTTTCGCTTGGGACAGCTATCGCCGTTTCATCCAGATGTATTCGGACGTGGTGCTGGAACTCGATCATGGCGCATTCGAGGAAGCCCTTGAAATCGCCAAGGAAGATCAGGGCTACACGCTCGACACCGAAATGACCGCCGACGACTGGAAGGCGCTGGTTTCGGAATATAAGGCGCTGGTCGCCAAGCTCTGGAACAAGCCTTTCCCGCAGGATGTCGCCGACCAGCTCTGGGGTGCGATCTCGGCCGTGTTCGGCAGCTGGCAGGCGGACCGCGCCAAGGTCTATCGCCGCCTGAACTCGATCCCCGGCGACTGGGGCACGGCCGTCAATGTGCAGGCGATGGTGTTCGGCAATATGGGCGACACCTCGGCCACCGGCGTCGCCTTCACCCGCGATCCCGCGACCGGTGAGAATGCCTATTATGGCGAATATCTGATCAACGCTCAGGGCGAGGACGTCGTTGCCGGCATCCGCACGCCGCAGTACCTCACCAAGCAGGCGCGCGAGCGGGCAGGGGCCAAGCCGCTGTCGATGGAAGAGGCGATGCCCGAAACCTATGCCGAACTGGCACGGGTGTTCGACATCCTCGAAACCCATTATCGCGACATGCAGGACATCGAGTTCACGGTGCAGCAGGGCAAGCTCTGGATGCTCCAGACCCGTTCGGGCAAGCGCACGGCGAAGGCTGCGCTCAAGATCGCGGTTGAAATGGCCAATGAAGGCCTGATCTCGGAAGAAGAAGCCGTCGCTCGCGTCGATCCCGCTGCTCTCGACCAGCTTCTGCATCCGACCCTCGATCCCAAGGCGCCGCGCGATGTGCTGACCAAGGGCCTGCCCGCCTCGCCGGGCGCAGCCAGCGGCGCGATCGTGTTCGATGCCGACACCGCCGAGCGTCGCAACGAACTGGGCGACGCCGTCATCCTGGTCCGCGTCGAAACCAGTCCGGAAGATATTCACGGCATGCACGCGGCCAAGGGCATCCTGACGGCGCGGGGCGGCATGACCAGCCACGCCGCCGTGGTGGCGCGCGGCATGGGCCGTCCCTGCGTCTCGGGCGCGGGCAGCCTGTCGATCGACAATGCCAACAAGATCCTGCGCATCGGCAGCCGCGAGTTGAAGGAAGGCGATATCCTGACCATCGACGGCGCCACCGGCGAAGTCATGGCGGGTGAAGTGCCGACCGTGCAGCCCGAACTGGCCGGCGACTTCGGCATCCTGATGGCCTGGGCCGACAAGGTCCGTCGCCTGAAGGTGCGCGCCAATGCGGAAACCCCGCTCGACTGCCAGACCGCACGCGACTTCGGGGCCGAAGGCGTGGGCCTGTGCCGTACCGAGCATATGTTCTTCGACGCGGCCCGCATCACCGCCGTGCGCGAAATGATCCTGGCCGACAGTGAGAAGGGCCGCCGCGTCGCGCTCGACAAGCTGCTGCCCGAACAGCGTGACGATTTCGCGCAGATCTTCATGGTGATGGCCGGCCTGCCCGTGACCATCCGCCTGCTCGATCCGCCGCTCCACGAATTCCTGCCGCATGGCGAAGCGGAGTTCGAGGAAGTGGCCAAGGCGGCCGGCGTCGGTGTCGAGGCGCTGAAGCGTCGTGCCGCCGAACTGCATGAATTCAACCCGATGCTGGGCCATCGCGGTTGCCGCCTGGGCGTGACCTATCCCGAAATCTACGAGATGCAGGCCCGCGCCATCTTCGAAGCCGCGCTGATCGTGAAGGAACGGAGCGGCGAAGCGCCGATCCCGGAAGTCATGATCCCGCTCGTCGCGACGAAGAAGGAGCTGGAACTGATGAAGGCGATCGTCGATCAGGTCGCCAAGGACGTGTTCGCCGAGCAAGGCGCGTCGGTCGACTATCTGGTCGGCACGATGATCGAATTGCCGCGCGCGGCGCTCAAGGCCGGTGAGATTGCCGAGGTCGGAGAATTCTTCTCCTTCGGCACCAACGACCTCACCCAGACGACCATCGGCATTAGCCGTGACGACGCCGGCCGCTTCCTGACGCAATATGTCGACAAGGGCATCTTCGCCCGCGATCCGTTCGTCAGCATCGATGTGGAAGGCGTGGGTCAGCTCATCGAACTAGCGGCCGAACGCGGTCGGGCGACCCGTCCCGGCATCAAGCTCGGCATCTGCGGCGAACATGGCGGCGACCCGGCCTCGATCGCCTTCTGCGAGGCTACCGGCCTCGATTATGTCTCGGCCTCGCCCTATCGCGTGCCGATCGCCCGCCTCGCCGCGGCGCAGGCCGCGCTGGCGAAGAAGTAAGAGGAAAGGGCGGGAGGCAACTCCCGCCCTTTTCGTTTCAGGGGGTCAGGCCTGGCCGGTGAGGCGGCTCAGCAGGCCCGGCTTCTCGCCCCGTTCCAGATCGTGCGCCTGGCCGCGCCAGTCCTCATGCGCGATCGTGCCGGGCTTGAGCCCCAGGCGGGCTTCCAGCGTCGCTTCCTGCTCGCCATTCAGGGCCGCGATCTGACTATAGCGGTGATAGCCCGCCTCGTTGAGCGCGACCTCCTGCGTCTGGCTGATGCCGTTGATCCGGCTGAGGTCATCGCGGCCCTGCACGCCGCCGGCCACGGCGGTGGCCGTGCCGGGGCCGATCGGGGCGGACTGGCGCTCCAGTTCGGCGATCCGTTCATTGGCGGCATTCAGCCGCGCATCGCGATCCCGGATGGCATGGTGGTGGGCGCTTTGCTCCTCGCGCCACAGGCGCTTATATTTGCCCCGGCCGCTCATCATCAGGCCAAGCACCAGGCCGGCCAGCAGCGCCACCAACAGCAGCGCAATCTCATTGGGTGTGAAGCTCATGTCGGCATCCTTTCCAGCGTCGAAACGATCAGCCCGCCGGGAAGTTGCCGAAAACGCCCATGGTTCGGGCATTGTCGAAAAAAGTGAAAGAAAGTGCTTGCCAGCACCGCCGGACGCTTCTAACAGCGCCACTCCAATGCACCCGTAGCTCAGCTGGATAGAGCATCAGACTACGAATCTGAGGGTCGGACGTTCGAATCGTTCCGGGTGCACCATTTTCCTTCATCGCTGAACGATCGAACGCAACTCACTGTGGTTGCTTGAGATTTTGCCGCGTCAATCGGCATTGACGCCGGGCGCGATCTGGCGAAGCATCCCTATATGCGCACGACATTGGGCATCTGCACTCGCAAGGCACGCTATGCCACGGAGGAGGAGGCTTGGGCTGTCGCCCATCGGGCCGATATCGTCCTTCGCCCGTATCGCTGCGCGCTGTGCCGCCAATATCACCTGACCAGCCGGACCAAGGGCATGCGACTGCGGCCACCCTATCGGGAATGACCGATCGGAGGCCAAAGTGGCTTCCAGATTATTTTCCCTGCCGAAGTCAGCATGCTAGGATCATCGCATCGTTCGACATGCGGGGAATATCCATGGTCTGGATCGCACGCCTCCTTCTGTTCATCCCGTCGCTGATTGCGGGCTGGTTCGTGTCGCAGGAAGACCCGCGCTATTGGGTGATTGCGCTGGCGATCGGCCTCACTTTCCTGGCGCTGGGCATCATTGCCGCCATCTACATCCCGATTCTCCATCCCTGGCCGCGGCGCAAGCAATAGGCGGCGAGGGCCAAGTCCCGGAAATGCGGGCTTTTGTCGGTGATTTTCGCATAAATTTCACATTGATGATTTTTGGGGGTTGCCAGATCAGCCGGGCCCTTATATCTGCGCCTCCACAACGCACCCGTAGCTCAGCTGGATAGAGCATCAGACTACGAATCTGAGGGTCGGACGTTCGAATCGTTCCGGGTGCACCATTC
The DNA here is from genome assembly GCF_003950715.1 of Sphingomonas sp. S-NIH.Pt3_0716. Classification (NCBI taxonomy): domain Bacteria; kingdom Pseudomonadati; phylum Pseudomonadota; class Alphaproteobacteria; order Sphingomonadales; family Sphingomonadaceae; genus Sphingomonas; species Sphingomonas sp. S-NIH.Pt3_0716. The sequence goes on from NZ_QLJK01000006.1 coordinate 51,090, forward strand.
CTTCACAGGAATAAAATGGGCCGGAAACCGCAAGGTTCCCGGCCCATTTGGCGTTTGGGAAATGGGCGCTCAGCCGAGCGCCAAGGCGACGATCGCGTCGATGTCCAGATGCTCTTCCAGCCGGGCGGCGATCGCATCCAGCGCCATGTCGACCGACTTATCATAATCCGCCATGCCGCCATCAGCGCCCAGCCGGGCAAGCAGGGCCGCGCGCAGCGGGCTGCTGGCGAGCAGGCCATGGACATAGGTGCCCATCACCCGGCCGTCAGCGCTGATTGCGCCGTCTGCATTGCTGCCAAGGCTTGCAAAAGGGCGGCCGCTGTCGGGGCCGGTCGTTTCGCCGATATGCATCTCATAGCCGCTAAAGACGGCGCCCAGCGCCACCCCGTCGACCCGTTCCAGCCGCTTGCCCGCCGACAGTCGCGTCTCGACGTCGAGTAGACCCAGGCCCTCGACCGTGCCGGCCGGCCCCTCGATGCCGTCAGGGTCGGCGATATGGCGCCCCAGCATCTGATATCCGCCGCAAATGCCCAGGATCGCGCCGCCGCGGCGATGATGCGCCAATATGTCGATGTCCCAGCCCTGCGCGCGCATGGCCGCCATGTCGGCGATCGTCGCCTTGGAGCCGGGCAGGACGATCAGCGCGGCCTCGGCCGGTATTGGCTGGCCGGGTGGCACCATGCGCAATTCCACGCCGGGATCGAGCTTGAACGGGTCGAGATCGTCGAAATTGGAAATGCGCGGCAGGATGGGGCAGGCGATGATGGTGCGCTCGGTTCCGGATTGTGCTGTCCGCTCCAGCACCACCGCATCCTCGCTGGGCAGGCGGGCGGTCGCCTCCAGCCAGGGTATAACACCAAAGCCGCGCCAGCCCGACAGCGCCTCGATCTGGCGATATCCATCCTCGAACAGCGCGGGGTCGCCCCGGAACTTGTTGATCAGGAAGCCACGGATCATCGCGGCATCGTCCGGGTCGATCACGGCCCTGGTGCCGACGATCGCCGCGATCACGCCGCCCCGGTCGATATCGCCGACCAGCAGCACCGGTACATCGGCGGCGCGGGCAAAGCCCATGTTCGCAATGTCGCCGGCGCGCAGGTTGATCTCGGCCGGCGATCCGGCGCCTTCGACCACGACGATGTCGCATTGCGCTTTCAGTCGCTCATAGCTTTCCAGCACGGCGCCCAGCAACTGCCCGCGAGCACTGCGGAAATTGCCGCTGCCCAATGTGCCGCGGACCTGGCCGTGGACGATCAACTGGGACGTCCGGTCGGCCTGGGGCTTCATCAGCACCGGGTTCATGTCGGTATGCGCCTCGACCTCACAGGCGATCGCCTGCAGCGCCTGTGCGCGGCCAATCTCGCCGCCGTCCACGGTGACGGCGGCATTGTTCGACATATTCTGTGGCTTGAATGGCCGGACGCGATACCCCCGGCGGAGCAGGGCGCGGCATAGCCCCGCCACCAGCACCGATTTGCCGACGTCCGATCCGGTTCCCTGCAGCATGATTGCGCCCATGGCCTGTTCCTGCAAGCCGGCGGCAATGATGGCAAGGGTTTAGAGTCTGTTTGGAAATGCGCCTCTGGCGCATCCGCACCGGCCCGCACCCCCACCCGGCCACCCATCAGGATACCATGTCTGGGCGGCCGGGTGGGGGTGCGGGCCGGTGCCGCATTGAAAATGCGCGTTCCCGCGCATTTTCCAGACAGGTTCTTAGCGCATCAGGCGACCAGCGTCGGCATCCCGCAGCGCATCTGGTGGACCTTGACCGTCGCGGTGCCCAGCTTCACGCCAAGGATGGCGGTGAGGTTGCTCAGCAGGTCGTCCAGGATGGGTGCAGTCGTACCCAGCAAGCCGGCAACAGGTGAAATCAGGGGGCTGAGCGGCAGTTGCAGCCCGGCGAGCGTCACCGTGACCTTGGTCTGGTTGGCCAGGCTGGAGGCGACCCCCTGGGTCAGATCCTGGGTGCTGACGGTCTTGCTCTGCTTCCCGGAAATATCGCTGGGCGTGAACAGCACATTCTGCTGGGTCACGCCGCCCAGCGCGATATTGGCATAGGCATGGACCTGGGTCAGCGATCCGAGGACCGACGCCAAAGTCGCGGTGCGCGGATTGGCGGGCGTCGAGAAATTGGTGAGCGCGGCTTCATCGACGTCACCGATCACCGCCGTGCCGATCGACGGCTTGACCGCCAGCGTCACGCCATTGTTGATGGCACCCTGATCGCAGACGATATTCGACAATTGCGCTTCGGCCGATGCCAGTTCGACATAGAGCGGGATGCGGATCGTCGCGATCCCGGTGAGCAGAGTGCCTACCCGGCTTTCGAGGAAGATGCGGGTCTGCGCCGTGCGCAAAATGAAATTCTTGTCATTGGTGATGCTGATCAGGGGCGTGCTGGCCTGGCCGGTGCCGGTGATGAGCTTCAGCCGCGTACTGGTCAGGCCCGGAACGTTCAGGGTCAGGTCCAGCGGCACCGCGGTCGAGGATGGCGGGCTCAGCACCATGCGCAGCATCGAGAAGGAGTCTAGCAGCAGGCTGGGCTGGCCGGTCGAACTGCCGGTCCCCTTCATCGGACCCAGATCGATGACATCGCTGAGGCGAACGCTCTTGCCCGGCAGCTTGCCGCCGATATTGCGGAGCAGGGCGGCCGTGCCGCTATTGTCCGCGGTGTCGGCAATGGCGCCGATGACGTCGGACAAAGGAATATTGGCACCGAACAACTCGCCATAGGCAGCATCATTGCGGCCGGTGCGGACCTTGAGCGCGTCGGCGAAATGGAGCAGGTCGACGTTCAGGTTGGCCAGCCCCTGATAGTCCATGACCGACAGATTGAGTTCCGTTCCTGCAAGGGCCGACAGCAGCATGTTGGGAAGGCCGCCGCTGAGCGAGGCAAGACCGGTGCCGATGGAGAAGGCTGCCGCGTCGGAGCGGGCGGCTGTGGCATGGGCGCGCACATCGACGCCATCCTTGCCGACCAGCAGGCGGCCGAAGAAGAGGGGGGTGCGGCGCTGGACCTGGACCTGGATCGCGCTGGCGCGCGGGTCGCCCGATACGAAGCGATTGCCGACCGCGACTGCACTGTTCTGGTCATAATAGCCGGTCTGGACCGCCACCAGGGACACGCCAGGCACGCCGCTCTTGGTCAGCAAGGCTTCGGCGGCAGATCGCCCGCCACTGCTGGCCGCCAGCGCGGCGGCATCGGCCACGCCCTGTAACTGGCGCTTGGCGAGATAGACCGATCCCAGGTCGACGGCGACCGTGGCGGCGCCGGCGAGCATGAACAGTGATCCCGCCAACAGAACGCTGATGCCGCCGCGCTTGTCGACGAGCAGGCGGCGCATGCGCTTGTGCGGCTGGCTCATGATGCAATCCGCACAACGGCGCTCCGCTGGATCTGGGCAGCGGGCATCGGGAAGATGGCGGCGGAAAAGAAGGGCGCGTTGCTGAGATTATAGGTCAGGGTGACCGTATAATAACCGCTATTGGAATTGGCGGCGACGCCGATTGTCTGCGCGCCCGGCAGCGGAAAGGATGGGCGGCTGGCATTGACGCTTTCGTCGACCAGCGCCCGTCGTTCGGTCGCGGTCATGCCGGCCACGGCCGCGCGTGCCGCGTCATTGGCTGCCTGCTGCAGGCTATGGGCGGTCATCAACCAGCCGCCATAGAGCAGGATGCCTAGCAACAGGACGATCATCAGGGGGAGGGCGAAGGCGGCTTCGACAAGCACGCTGCCACGCTCATGACGGGACATGGCCTGGCCCAGTCGGGCGAGGCGAAGCACCGCATGGAGAGGAGGGTTCCGCATGTCACTCCAATAAAGGCGCAACATTCAAAAAGCGGTATGCGAAATTCGCGCACATTTTGTGCGAATTGTGTAAATCCGATGCGGCGTTTTCGGGGCTTTTCGGACATTTTGGGGTGATACTGAACGCTCTACACGGACAAATCCGCTACGACCGCTGGATTTTACATCATTGGGAACCGGCTTGGTCGTTTTCGCTCAAGCAGGGCGGGGTCATTACTAGCACGACACCCTCCGTTCCGTAGGTGCCGCGCAGTTGAACGAGGGCGCCCTCCATAGGAAGCAAGGCGCCGCCATTGGTGAGCAGATGGGCCTGGACGCGGCGGTCGCCCTCGCCGCGCAGCACGGCTTCCAGTTCCTGGCGGAAATGCGGTCGCTGTGGCAGGGCGATGAGGTCGGTCATATAGGCGTTGATCAGGCGGGCTTCGGGGAGCCCGACCAGGGTGCAGATGGTGGCATCGACATATTCGATGAAACCCCGGTTGGAGAGACGGGCATAACCGACGCCGCCATGGATGCCCATCGCCTTAAGGATGGCCGATTTGACGTCGGCCAGGCGATGGCGCTGCACGTCGGACGTGATGTCGCGCAGCAGCAGGCCGATCCCGTCTGCGAAGGGAAAGGTTTCGACGTGGAGCCAGCTATCGTCGCGGAAGGGGGAGGGAATATCCGCAGCGCTGATTTCGCCGGACACCTGGCTGTGCCGGGCATGCGCCTCGGTCAGTGTGCCGACCAGTTCTGGCAGCGCATCCCACAGCATCTGCCCTTCCAGCCGGCGGTCCCAGCGCCGTGCCATGGCCAGTGCGACCGGATTGATCAGGTCGATGCGAAAATCGGCGCGGCACAGGATCAGTCCCTGGGCCATGCGCACCGCCAGTTCGCGCAATCGATCGGGATTTTGATCGAACTCGTCCTGGCTGGCGAGCGCCTTGAACCGGTCCAGCCCCATGAAGACATGGGTTTCGCGGCCATGATGGGTTATCAGCAGGGGGTGTCGCGCGCCGATCTCGCGCCAATGGGCGAAGTTGCGGACCAGTTCCGCAGCGGTGACACTCCTGTCGCTTATGTCGTCCGGCATGGTTGACCCTCTCCCAAATCTGGGTGCAGGCACAAAGACCCTCACCAACGGGTGGCGGCTACGTAATATCCCTTATGTGCGGCGAACTGGTGTTGCTTTGCGAGCAATGGTTATCAGGCAGTATCAAGCGCCGTAACTGCGCTGGAGTTCCAGGGCATCGAGCATTTTTCCGCCCGCCATGAAGACGGCACCGGAGCAGGCGAGGGCGAGCAACTGGCCGCCGACGCCGGGATATTGATCCATATAGACGACGCCGCGCTCGCTGGCGCCCAGTGCGAGCGCGTAGATCACGAGGAAAGCCTCGAACTTGGTCTTGATCGTGAAGAGGCGTTTGATCCGTTCCATCAGACTCATCCGAGGCTTTCGTCCATCTTCTAAGGCATTAAGTCGCCCGAAAGTTGCAAATGGTCAACAAGGCTTAACCATGATTGTTCGATCCGGGCAATAAGGCGCGTGTCGGACAGGTCGTCGGGCGCAATGGTTTCAGGCCAATAGTCCGAAACGATGCGGGCGATTTCATCCAGGCGCGGCTCATCGACCAGGAAACGCGGGTCGATATCCTTTGGATCCGCGACCACGCGCAGGCGCAGGCAGGCGGGGCCGCCGCCATTGGCCATCGACTGACGCACATCGACGGGAACGAGGCGGCGGATCGGGCCATTGCCGGCGATCATCTGTTCCAGCCAGGTCCATACCGCCGGCACGGCCTGTGCCTCGCTTGGCAGGATCAGCGCCATGGTGCCATCGGGCAGGGTGACGAACTGCGCGTTGAACAAATAGCTCTTGATCGCGTCGGCCAGGCTGACGGCACTGGCGGGCACTTCGACGATCTCCACCGACGGCAACAGCGTGCGCAGCGAGGCGTAGAAGGCCTGCTTGTCGGCAAAGGCCTGTTCATGGGTGAAGAGGACGCGTTCATTGGCGACGGCGACGACGTCATTGTGGAAGGCGCCGGCAGCAATTGCCTCCTGCGACTGCTGCACGAACAGGGTGCGGGCCGGATCGAGGCCGTGGATGCGGGCGACGGCCTTGCTCGCCTCGACATGCTGGCGGGCGGGGAAGGGGCCGCCCGACTGGCCATAAACGAAGACCTCGATGCCCGGCGCGCCATGGCTGTCGCACAACCGCATATGATTAGCCGCGCCTTCGTCGCCAAAGGGCGCGGGAATGGGGCCATGCACCGCAAAGGCACGGGTGTCGGAAAAGGCGAGGCGCAGTTGCGCCAGGGTCTGGGGCCATTCATGGCTGCGATGCGCCATGGTGACGAGATTGGCGACGGTCAGGTGGGTGCGTCCGTCGGCGGTATCGGCGGCGGGTGAAACGGTCGCGGCATTGGCGGCCCACATGGACGAGGCCGACATGGCGGCAGCGCGGATGTGCGGATCGGCATTGCTGATGTCGGTGCCCAGGGTCGCGAGCCAAGCGCCGTCAGGACGCCATTGCGGCAGGAAAATACCCTGGGCGAGGCCGAGGCGCAGATTGCCGCGCATCTTCTCTATCCCCTGCAGGGCTGCGGCGCGGGGGTGCGACACCGCGCCGGCATTGCGGGACGAGGCCAGATTGCCAAGGCTGAGGCCGGCATAATTATGGCTCGGGCCGACCAGCCCGTCGAAATTGATCTCGCGCACGCTCATGCCCGCCCCGCCATGGTGAATGCCTGTCCGACGTCCAGTTGCAGCAGCGCGGCGCTGGCCGCGTCGAGCGAGATGCTGCCATCCTCGCCCTCCTGCACATAGCCATAGGTGCAGCGATAGTCGGCGAGCAGGCCGGTCGACACCAGCATCTTGTCGCCGCCCTTGTCATGGGTGGCGGCCAAGGTGACGTCGCGTGCCTGGGCCACGGTACGGAGCTGGTCGATCTGGCCCACCATGGTCGGGCCACCGTCGAAAATGTCGACATAGCCGGCATTGGTGAAGCCCTCGGTCTCCAGCATCCGCATCGCTGCGCGGCCATTGGGATGGGGCAGGCCGATCACCGCGCGGGCGCTGTCGGTCAGCATTGCGGTGTAGATCGGCGTCTTGGGCATCAGGTCGGCGATGAACTGGTTGCCGTTGACGGCGTTGAACTCGTCGGCCTCCTGGAAATTCATGCCGAAGAAGCGGCCGGCAAGACCGTCCCAGAAGGGGGAGCCGCCCGCTTCGTCGATCACGCCGCGCAGTTCGGCAATCACCCGGTCGCCGAAGCGGTCGCGATGGTTGCGGATATAGAGATAGCGGCTGCGGGCGAGCAGCAGGCCAAGTCCCTCGGCCCGTTCGCGCGGGTGGAGGAAGAGGCCGCCAACCTCGGTCGATCCTTCCAGATCGGTCGTGAGCGAGAGCATCTGCGCGCGGAAGGTGCGGGCCAGTTCGCGGCTATGCTGGGTCAGCACGCCCAGGCGATAGGAATAGAAGGGCCAGCTCTGCCCCACCGTGCTGAAAATTTGGCAGGTGCCGCGCACTTGGCCGGTCTGCGCATTGACCAGCACAAGGACGATCAGATCGTCCTTGATCCCGCCATCCTGCCGGCTGAGCGCCTGTTCGGTGCGCTCCAGCTTGGCGGTCAGCGCGGCGCGATCGGGCGGCAGGTTGGTGAAGCCACCCCCGGTCAGCTTCGCCATTTCATACAGGGTCTGCAGATCGTCCGCTCGCGCGGTGCGCATGTAGAAACTCAAAAGGCGGTCCTCTCTCTCAATATTGTCCTTGGGCGATCCGCAGCAGCGCCAGCGCGGACAGTTGCGCGCGCTCGGCCAGGCTGTCGCTGATCAGAAATTCGGCGTCGCTGTGGATGCTGCCGCCGCGCACGCCCATGGTATCGACCACCGGGACGCCGCAGGCCGCGATGTTGTTGCCGTCGCACACGCCGCCGGTGTCGCGCCAGCTGATATCGAGGCCGAGGTCCGCGCCGCAGCGCCTGACCAGGCCGAACAGCCGCTCGGCCTTGGCGTCCATGGGCTTGGGCGGGCGACCAAAGCCGCCATGGAGATGCAGGCTGACGCCATGATCGCGGGCGACATCGGCCATGGCTCGATCCAGCAGGGCACGGGCCGCGATTTCGTCGTCCTGCGTGCGCGGGCGGAAATTGACCCGCAGCACGGCATGGTCGGGCACGACATTATTGGGGCTGCCGCCGTCGATCTTGGCAGGATTGCAGGAAAAGCCGCTGCCGCTGCCGGCCTTCAGCCGCAGCGCGAGATCGGCGGCCGCGAGCAGGGCATTGCGGCCATCGTCGGGGTTGCGGCCGGCGTGGGCGCTGAGGCCGGTGACGATGATCGAGAAATTGCCGCTGCCCGCCCGCGCGCCGGCCAGCGTGCCATCGGGCAGGGCCGGTTCATAGGTGAAGGCGGCGCGCTTGCCGGCAGCTGCCTGGCGGAGCAGGGCAGCGGAAGAGGGGCTGCCGACTTCCTCGTCGCTGTTGATCACCACCTGATAGCCAAGCGTCCGGGCCACTTCGCTAAGCTCGACTGCAGATAGGGCGGCGAGCATGACGGCAATGCCGCCCTTCATGTCGGCGACGCCGGGGCCGTTGAGAATGCCGGGTTCCAGCCAGCGAAGCCTCTGAAATGGATGATCGACCGGGAAAACCGTATCCATATGGCCCGTCAGCAGCAGCTGGACCGGCGCATCGGGGCGGACGGTCAGGCGAAGATGCTGGCCATGGCGGATCACCGATATCCGGCCATCGGGCGCCACGGTTTCGACCGGATCGGGTTCGATCAGGTCGATTGCACCGGGCAGCGCCGAAAAGGCGTCGGCGAGCGTGGAGGCCATGGCGGCGAGCCCGGTCAGGTTGCGCGATCCGCTGTTGATGCTGGCCCATGCCTCGACCTGTGCCAGCATTGGCGCGGCGGCGGCCTGTTCCAACAGGGCGGTTTCAGGGGCTGTTACGGGCGGGTGGATGCCGTTCATCCCGGAGGTCTATCAGAGCGCGGGCGCCTGCTCCACCCCGATCAGAAATCGTAGCTGAGGGTCAGGCGGCTGAGCGTGTCGAAGTCGCGCGCGGACAGCAGGGTCTCCGATTCATACTGCACCGTATAGGACAGGCCAGCGGACAGGCGGGTGCTCACCTTGGTTTGCAACTGTGTCAGAGAATTGACGGAAAATACGTCAGTTTCTGCGTAACCTGCAGCGGTCTGCTTGAAGGTGACATTGGGCGCCAGACGCCAGGCCAGGTCCATAGATGCACGCGCGCCCAGCTTGGTTTCGCGCGGCCCGATCACATATTTGGCATGACGGACGGACGGGCCCAAGTCTAGCGACAGGTCGATCGGCTTGCTGACGATCACCTTGTAACCGATACCGGCCGAGGCGGTGTAGCGCTCGTCATAGCCGATCGAGGGATCGCGTTCGAACTGGGTCAGGCCATAGGCGAAACCGCGCGGGTCGAACTGATAGCGCGGTTCATAGCTGGCGGTGTAGCGTTCGCGCGAGGTGACGCCATTGGCGCGGCGATAATCCACCGTGGCGCTCAGCTTATGGCTCCATTCCAGCCCTTCGCGCTTGACCTGCGCCGCGGCGCTGATGCCGATTTCGCTGGTCGAACCGGTCGAGCGGAAGCCGCCGGCTTCCAGCTTGCCTGTCCATAATTCGGTGAAGCGCGCCTCGCGAATCACCGTATCATGGGTCGCCTTGGTCCGTTCCTTCCAACTGTTGACCATCTGCTGGATCTGGTCGGCCGATTGCGGATTGGTCTGCTTGGCGATCTTGGCGACGGTCGCGATTTCCGTCTCATTGCCATTGGCAATTGCCGCCTCCAGCATCTCGCGGACGGATGGCGGCAGCAGCGCAGGCGCATTGGCCCAGGCCTGGGTGACAAAGAGGAAGGGCAGGATAGCCAGACAGTGACGCATGCCGCTGTCATAGCGAACCGACCGGGGATTTTAAGCCCCCATCAGATCAAGTCGTGGAATTCCTGCAATATGTCGCGGTAAAGCTTGCGCTTGAACGGCACGATCAGTTCCGGCAGCGTTTCGGGCGCGGCCCATTTCCATTCCCGGAATTCGGGATGCTTGGTCTGGATGTCGATATGGCTGTCCTTGCCCAGGAAGCGGGCGAGGAACCAGATCTGGCGCTGGCCACGATATTTGCCGCCCCACAGCTTGCCGATCAGTTCAGGCGGCAGATCATAGAAATGCTCGTCGCGGCTCTTGGCGATGATCTCGACATGTTCGGGCGTGATCCCGGTCTCTTCGCCCAGTTCGCGCAGCGCTGCCGTTTTGGCGTCTTCGCCTTCGTCGATCCCGCCCTGTGGCATCTGCCAGGCTTCCACGACATTATCGAGGCGCTGACCCACGAAGACCTTGCCCGCCATGTTGACCAGCATGATCCCGACGCACGGTCGGTAATTCAGTTCTGCATTATCTGGCATCGACGCCATGTCTTCCCCTGCATCGCTGCAGCCATGGCCGGTTGACGACCCATGGCTAGTGTATTGGGTTCCAGAATAGGCGGCGGTGATGCGCGCGTCCATTGGCCGAATCGACATTCATCGGATTTGCCGGGCATCTCCCGGAAGGGCGCGGAAAATTCATTTGGAACCGGGGTGCTAGGCAGGCATTGGGCGGTCATGCCTTCCCCCATCATCATCTGGTTCCGCCAGGATCTGCGCCTATCGGATCAGGCGGCGCTCGCCGCCGCCGCGCAGGCCGGCCCGGTCATTCCGCTCTATATCCTTGACGATGAAAGCCCGCGCCAATGGGCGATGGGTGGCGCATCCCGCTGGTGGCTGCATCACAGCCTCGCCAGCCTGGACGAGCGACTGAGGGCCAAGGGATCGCGATTGATCCTGCGGCGCGGACGCTGCGCCGATGTGCTGGCGCAGGTGGCACAGGAAAGTGGCGCGCAGGTCGTTCATGCGATCCGCCATCATGAGCCCTGGTGGCGTAACGCCGAGAAGGCGGTGGCGAGGCAGATCGACCTGCGGCTTCATGACGGCGGACTGCTATTGCCAGTGGAGGCGGTGCGGACGGGTGGCGGGACGCCCTATCGCATCTACACGCCCTTTTCTCGCGCGGTGATGCTGCACATGCCACCCGCGCCACCACAGCCCGCGCCGCAGCGGATCGAGGCGCCATCGCACTGGCCGGACAGCGACAGGCTGGAAGGCTGGAACTTGTTGCCGCGCGACCCGGACTGGGCGAGCGGCTTCCCTGCCGACTGGTCGCCGGGCGAAGAGGGGGCAAAGCGCTATCTCGACAGTTTTCTAGGAGAAGTCGGTGACTATGCGGTCGCGCGCGATTTGCCGTCGCAGGAAGGAACGTCCCGCCTGTCCCCGCATCTCCATTTCGGGGAGATTTCGCCGGCCAAGGTCTGGCATCGGGTGGCGCAGGTGCCGGGGGACGCGACCGTCTATCTGAAGGAACTGATCTGGCGCGACTATGCGCATAATCAGGTCTGGGCCTTGCCGACCTATGGATCGGAAAATGCCCAGCCCGCCTTCGATGCCATGCACTGGCGCGATCTGCGCGAGGCGCGAGGCGACTGGACGGCGTGGAAACAGGGGCGGACCGGCTATCCGATCGTCGATGCCGGCATGCGCCAGCTCTGGCAGACGGGTTGGATGCACAATCGGGTGCGGATGATCGCGGCCAGTTTCCTCATCAAGCATCTGCTGATCGACTGGCGCCATGGCGCACGCTGGTTCTGGGACACGCTGGTCGACGCGGATTATGCCAATAACAGCGTCAACTGGCAGTGGGTGGCGGGCAGCGGCGTCGACGCCAATCTCTTCACCCGGATCATGGCGCCGCTGACCCAGTCGGATAAATTCGATGCTGCCGATTATATCCGCCAATGGGTGCCGGAATTGGCCGATCTGGACGATCGCGTCATCCATGATCCGGATTTTCATGGGGTTAGGCCATCATCCTATCCCGAAAAGCGGATCGGCCATCGCGAGGGGCGTGAGCGTGCGCTGACGGCCTATCGCCAGATGAAGGGGTGATTGCAGCGACGCGCGGCATGGGGCAGAAAGAGGCCCGATGAATGCAGTCGACCCCCGTCGCGGCAAGGCCGCATTGTCGATCCGGCGCCCCCCGGCAGAGCGGACGCCGGGATGGCGGGCGCGCCTGCTCGCGCCACTTTTCCATCGCATGCTCGATCGCATCGACCAGGGACTGGAGCAGGGCTCGCTGGATGCGACTTTGCCGGACGGCTCGCGCCGGCTATTGGGCGGGCGGGGGCCGGGGTTCGACTGTGTCGTGGACCTGGTCGACTGGCGCGCCTTGGTGCGACTGGCGATGGGTGGCTCGGCGGGCTGGTATCGCGCCTGGGCGGCGGGCGAGTGGCGCAGTGCCGATCCGGTGCCGCTCTTCGCGCTGTTCATGGCCAACGCCGTATCGCTGGGGCGCGTTGCTCGGCCCCATGGACCGGCTCGTTGGGCAGGACGATTGTTGCACTGGGCGCGGCGGAACAACCGTAACGGCTCGCGCCGGAACATCGCCTTTCATTATGATCTGGGCAATGATTTCTACGGCCTGTGGCTGGACCGGAACATGCATTATTCCAGTGCCTTGTTCCTCAATCCTGAGGATCGGATCGAAAACCTGGAGCGGGCGCAGCAGCGCAAGGTGGAGGCTCTGCTGGAACGGCTTGACCTGCGCGACGGACAGGCGCTGCTGGAAATCGGATGCGGCTGGGGCGGCCTCGCGGAACAGGCGATGGAACGCTGCGCCATCCGATATGACGGGCTGACCCTGTCGGTGGAGCAGGCTGATTATGCGCGCGACCGGCTGGGGTCCGGCGCGCAGATCCACCTGACCGATTATCGCGACGCACAGGGGCAATATGACGCCATCGCCAGCGTGGAGATGGTGGAGGCGGTGGGCCAGCATTATTGGCCCGACTATCTGGATGCGGTCGCACGCCTGCTGAAACCCGGCGGGCGCGCCGCGATCCAATATATTTTGATCGACGATGCGATCTTCGATCATTATGCGCGCGGCGCCGACTTCATCCAGACCTACATCTTCCCCGGCGGCATGCTGATATCCGAAAGTCGTTTTCGGGCCTTGGCGCAGGAACGCGGGCTGGAATGGCGCGACGTGCGCCGCTTTGGCGACCATTATGCCGAAACACTGCGCCGCTGGCGCGAGCGGTTCGATCGGGCGATCGACGAAGGGCGATTGCCGGCCAGTTTCGACCAGCATTTCGTCGGCTTGTGGCGCTATTATCTGATGTATTGCGAAGGCGGTTTCCGGGGCGGCACCATCGATGTCGCCCAGGTCACGCTGGTGAAGCCGGCCGCTTAACCCTCGACGCGCAGGCGGTGGCCGTTCGGCGCATCGCTCAGCACCAGATCATGGATGGCCCTGGCGACCGTCTCCGGCCCCTTGAGCGTTGCCGGATCCTCGCCGGGGAAGGCGCGGGCGCGCATCGCGGTGCGGGTGGCGCCGGGGTCGACGATGTGGGTGCGGATGGCGGAGATGTTCTTCATCTCCTCGCCATAGGCGCCGACCAGCGTTTCGAGCGCAGCCTTGGACGCGCCATAGGCGCCCCAATAGGCGCGCGGCGTGGCGCCGACCGAGGATGTCAGCGCGATCACCCGCGCATCGGCGCTGGCCCGCAGCATCGGATCGAAGGCTGCGATCAGCGCCTGGGGGGCGGCAATGTTGAGCATCAGCAGCCGGGCAAATTCCTTGGCATCGATTGCGGGAACCGATGCCAGCGACCCGAGCGTCGCGGCGTTGAGGACGAGGATGTCGAGTGCCTTCCAGCGACCCGAAATGGCCTGGGCCAGGCGGCCGATGCTTTCGCCGTCGATCAGGTCGAGCGGTGCGATGGTGGCGCTGCCGCCGGCCTGATGAATGCGATCTTCCACCTCTTCCAGTCCGCCGCTGGTGCGCGCGGTCAGGATCACATGGGCGCCGGCTGCGGCCAGTGCCTCTGCCGTCGCGGCGCCGATGCCTCGGCTGGCGCCGGTGACGAGCGCAAGTTTTCCGAACAGCGGCAAGGTATCAGACATCGGCTCTCCGTTCGCCCCGACCGATGCCGGGTGTCGTCGTGGGAAAAGGAAAGGGCGGGGTCGTGCGACCCCGCCCGGTCGGGCCTTGCCCGGGGATCAGGAGACCCGTTCTGCCAGCAGTTCGAACTGGTTTTCGACCACCGCTTCATCCTGGTCGGTGAGCTTGGTCGGATAGTCGCCAGTGAAGCAGGCGTCGCAATATTGCGGACGGATGTCGGCGCGCTTCGCCTCGCCCAGCGCCTTGTACAGGCCGTCGATCGAGATGAAGGCCAGGCTGTCGGCGTGGATGAAGTCCTGCATGCCGCCAATGTCCAGCTTGTGCGCCAGCAGCTTGGTGCGCTCGGGCGTATCGACGCCATAGAAGCAGCTATGCTTGGTCGGCGGCGAGGCGATGCGCATATGCACTTCGGCCGCGCCCGCTTCGCGCATCATCTGCACGATCTTCAGCGAGGTGGTGCCGCGCACGATCGAGTCGTCGATCAGCACGATGCGCTTGCCTTGGATGAGGGCGCGGTTGGCATTATGCTTCAGCTTGACGCCCAGATGGCGGACCTTGTCGCCCGGCTGGATGAAGGTGCGGCCGATATAATGCGACCGGATGATGCCCAGTTCGAACGGGATGCCCGATTCCTGCGCATAGCCGATGGCGGCCGGCACACCGCTGTCGGGCACCGGGATGACATAGTCGGCCTCGACCGGATTTTCGATCGCCAGCTGCGCGCCGATCGCCTTGCGGACCGAATAGACGCTGGAATTGTCGATGATCGAATCAGGGCGGCTGAAATAGACATGCTCGAAGATGCAGGGACGCGGATGCACTTCGCCGAACGGGCGGATCGAGCGCATTTCGCCATCCTTGGTGACGATGACGAGTTCGCCCGGATCGATCGAGCGGACATAGTCGGCGCCGACCACGTCGAGCGCGACGGTTTCAGAAGCGAAGATGGTCGAATCGCCCAGCTTGCCCATCACCAGCGGGCGGATGCCCAGCGGATCGCGGCAGGCGATCATGCCCTCGGGGGTCATGACGATCAGCGAATAGGCGCCTTCGATCTGCTTGAGCGCGTCGATGAACTTGTCGAGCAGGGTGCGATAATTGGACGTCGCGACCAGATGGATGATGACTTCGGTGTCCGAGGTCGACTGGAAAATGGAGCCGCGGCGGATGAGTTCGCGGCGGACCTTCATCGCGTTGGAGATATTGCCGTTATGGGCAACCGCGAAACCGCCGGAATTGAGTTCGGCATAGAGCGGCTGGACGTTGCGCAGCGAGGTTTCGCCGGTGGTCGAGTAACGGACATGGCCGCAGGCCGTGTCGCCGGGAAGGCCCCGAATCACCTCGTCGCGGTCGAAATTGCCGGCGACATGGCCCATGGCGCGATGGGTATGGAAATCATGCCCGTCCCAGCTGGTGATGCCTGCCGCTTCCTGGCCGCGATGCTGCAGGGCGTGAAGGCCGAGCGCTACCATCGCGGACGCGGTTTCTGCGCCAGATACGCCAAAAATGCCGCATTCTTCGCGCAACTTGTCGTCGTCGAAAGGATTCGTCGTAATCATGGGTGTGAGCGGGTCCATTGCCGTTCCTGACCACCCCTCTGGGGCGACCTTTCGCGCGCATATAGTCCCTCCCGCTCGATTTGTCGCCTGCCTGTAACAAAAAAGCGTGGCCAATCGTGGCAACGCTGCGTTTTGCCGGCTTTTCCATGGGCTAAACGGCCACTGGCGTTGACGTTCGGGTGTCGCTAAGAAACCTGTACTCATGCACCGTTTTGCCAATCCCGCCCGCTTCCTGAAGATCGCCCGTCCGATGACGGGCTGGCTGTTCTGGCCCGGCTTCGTGCTGCTGCTGGCCGGCTGCGCTTCGGGTCTGTTCCTGACGCCGGCGGATTATCTGCAGGGCGATACGGTGCGCATACTCTATATACATGTGCCGGCCGCGTGGCTCGGCATGGCGGGCTGGACCGGCATTGCCGTGTCCGGGCTGATGCAACTGGTCTGGCGCCATCCGCTGGCTGCCGTGGCCGGCCGCGCGATCGCGGCGCCGGGCGCGCTGTTCACCGCCATCTGCCTGATGACCGGTTCGATCTGGGGGCGGCCGACCTGGGGCACCTGGTGGGAATGGGACGGGCGCATGACGTCCATGCTGGTCCTGCTCTTTCTCTATCTGGGCTATATCGCCCTGGCCAATGCATCGGCGCGGCAGGGACAGGGCGGGGTCAGCCCGGTGACCGCGATCTTCGGCTTGGTTGGCGCGATCAACATCCCGATCATCAACCGTTCGGTGGTCTGGTGGAACAGCCTGCACCAGGGGCCCAGCATCACGATGCGGGGATCGAGCATCGACGGATCGTTGCTCTGGCCACTCGGCCTGACGCTGTTCGGTTTCACCTTGTTGTTCGCGGCGATCGTGCTGATGCGGATGCGGGCAATATTGGCACAAAATAAGGTCGAGGCGCGGATGCAGCGCCTGACAAGAGGGTAGAGATGAACCAATGGGCTTTCGTGATCGCCGCCTATGCCGTGACGGCCGTAGGCACGGCGATCGTCACCATCGTCAGCTGGCGCGCGATGCGATCGGCGGAACGTCAGGCCGAACGACTGTCTGACCGGACATGAAAGCCAAACATCAACGGCTTATCCTGGCGCTCGCAGCGCTTGTGGCGATCATCGGCGCCGGGCTGCTCGCCGTATCGGCGCTGAAGGACGAAGCGGCCTATTTCTACGCGCCCAACGACGTGAAGACCAAGGGTGTGGAGCCCGGCAAGGCGATCCGTCTGGGCGGCATGGTGGTGAAGGGCAGCCTCAAGCACGCGGCCGATGGCGTGACGATCAATTTCGACGTGACCGACGGCAAGGCGACCGTGCCGGCGACCTTCAGCGGCATCGCGCCCGACCTGTTCAAGGAAGGCAGCGGCGTGGTCGCGGAGGGCGCTTTTGATCGGCAGGGGCGGTTCGTCGCCACCAATTTGCTGGCCAAGCATGACGAGCGCTACATGCCGCGCGAACTGGACGGCATGACCTATAATGAAACCACGCATGAGATGAAGGCCGCGCCATGATTGCCGAAGCCGGTCTCGCCGCCCTGTGGTTTGCCGCGGTCCTCGCGCTGCTCCAGCTGTTTCTGGTCGGCATGGGGCTGGCGGGCGGCAAGGGCGAGGTGCTGGGCGCCGTCCGACCTGTCGCTGTTTTGCAGGGCGTGCTGACGGCAGCCGCCTTTGTCGCGCTGATCAGCCTGTTCCTGCGGTCCGACATGTCGGTGCTGCTGGTGGCGACCAACAGCCATTCGGCCAAGCCATGGCTCTACAAGTTCGCCGGAACCTGGGGCAATCATGAAGGGTCGATGCTGCTGTGGGTCACGGTGATGGGCGTTGCTGGCGCGGCGGTTGCCTTGTTTGAACGGGC
Organism: Sphingomonas sp. S-NIH.Pt3_0716; assembly: GCF_003950715.1. Classification (NCBI taxonomy): domain Bacteria; kingdom Pseudomonadati; phylum Pseudomonadota; class Alphaproteobacteria; order Sphingomonadales; family Sphingomonadaceae; genus Sphingomonas; species Sphingomonas sp. S-NIH.Pt3_0716. The sequence goes on from NZ_QLJK01000006.1 coordinate 68,312, forward strand.
GTTGAAGCGCGACGCGCACATGGCAACACTGGGGGCGCAGGCAGCGATCAGCCTCGGCTTCTATGCCTTCCTGCTCTTCTCCTCCAATCCCTTCGCCCGCATTGCGCCCGCGCCCGTTGATGGGCAGGGGCTCAACCCGCTGCTGCAGGATCCGGGCCTCGCCTTCCATCCGCCGACGCTCTATCTTGGCTATGTCGGCCTGTCGGTCGCTTTTTCCTTTGCGGTCGGCGCCTTGCTGACGCGGCAGGTGGATGCGGCGTTCGCCCGCGCCATGCGGCCCTGGGTGCTGGCCGCCTGGGTGATGTTGACGCTTGGCATCACCGCGGGCAGCTATTGGGCCTATTATGAGCTGGGCTGGGGCGGCTGGTGGTTCTGGGATCCGGTCGAAAATGCATCGCTGATGCCCTGGCTGGCGGCGACCGCGCTGCTGCACAGCGTGACCGTGCTGGCGACCCGCGACGCGCTGCGCGCCTGGACGGTGATGCTGGCCGTCGTTGCCTTCTCCATGTCGATGGTCGGCACCTTCCTGGTCCGGTCGGGCATATTGACCAGCGTCCATGCCTTCGCTGTCGATCCGGAGCGGGGTAGCTTCATCCTGGCCTTGCTGGCGCTCTATATTGGCGGCGCTTTGGCTCTGTTCGGCTGGCGGATCGGCACGGTGCGCGAGGGCGCGCCGTTCGAACTGGTAAGCCGCGAAACCTTCCTGGTGGTCAACAACCTGTTGCTTTCGGTGATCCTCGGGCTGGTGCTGATCGGCACGCTTTACCCGCTGATGACCGAAGCATTCGGGCACAAGGTGTCGGTCGGCGCGCCCTATTTCGATCGCATTGCCGGGCCGATTGCGCTCATCCTGCTGATCGTCATGGCGGCAGGGCCGCTCACTCGCTGGCGCCGGGATCAGGCGCGCGCCGTGGCCGGGCGCATGCTCGTTCCGACGGCGGTCGCACTGGCGGCCGTGGTGCTGGTCGGTGCGCTCGCCTGGGGCCGGATCGGGCTGTTGCCCTATTGCGGGCTGGTGGTGGCGCTGGCCGTCGGCGTGGGATCGCTCGCGCCGCTGTGGAAGCGCAACCTGCGCCGCACGCCGCTCTTCACCTATGGCATGGTGATCGCCCATCTGGGCTGTGCCGTCAGCCTGGCGGGCATGGCCTGCGATTCGGCGTTCACGGTCGAGAAGCTAGTGGCAGTCCGGCCAGGCGACAGCATCGAGACGGCTGGCTGGACGCTGCGCTTCCAGCGCATCCTGCCGCTTGCTGGCGACAATTGGACGGCGTTGCAGGCGGACGTCATTGCGGAACGGGGCGGCCGGGCGGTGGTGATCCATCCGCAATCGCGCTTCTTCGCCTCGCCGCCGACGACCACGACGGAAGCGGCGCTGCTGACCCGGTGGAATGGCCAGCTCTATGTCGTGCTGGGGCAGGAAGCCGATGCCGGTCGCTGGCAGATGCGGATCTGGTGGAAGCCGTTCGTGACGCTGATCTGGCTGGGCGGCATCATGATCGCGCTGGGTGGCCTGCTGGCGCTGGTCGGGCGGGAGCGGCGCGGCTGGCTGATGAAATGGCGCGCACGGAGGGCAATGGCATGAGGAAGCTGCTGATCTGGCTACCGCTGGTGCTGTTCCTCGGCTTCTTCGCCCTGTTCGCCAGCGGCCTGTTCAAGCCGGATGACCGTGTCATCACCTCCAAGCTGATTGGCCAGGCTTTGCCGGCCTTCACCCTGCCGGCTGCCGCCAGCGATCGTCCCGCGCTCGCCAGCACGCAGTTGGCCGATGGCAAGCCGCGCCTGCTCAACATCTTTGCCAGCTGGTGCATTCCCTGCGCGGCGGAGGCGCCGCAACTGATGGCGCTCAAGCAGGCCGGGGTAGCGATAGACGCGATCGCGATCCGCGATGCCCGGCCCGATGTCGACGCCTTCCTGGCGCGCAACGGCAATCCCTATAGCCGGATCGGCCTGGATGCGCGCAGTGGCGTGCAGATCGCGCTGGGCTCGTCCGGCGTGCCGGAAACCTTCGTGATCGATGGCAGGGGCAGGATCGCCTATCAGCATATTGGTGACATCCGCGCCGATGACGTGCCGATGCTGCTGCAACGGCTGAAGGACGCGCAATGATGAGGGGGCTGCTTTCTGTTCTCCTGCTGATGCTGGCAGCACCGGTTCAGGCGCAGACCGCCCTGCCGCCGGCGCCCTATGCCGATCGGCAGCTCGACGATCCGGCGCTGGAGCGCAAGGCGAAGGCGCTGATGGAAACCATCCGCTGCCTCACCTGCCAGAGCCAGTCGATCGCCGATTCGAACGCCAGCATGGCGGGCGACATGCGCTCCGAGATACGCGAGCGGATCAGGGCGGGGGAGGAGCCGGAGCATATCAGGCGCTGGCTGATCGAGCGTTATGGCGACTGGGTGAGCTATGAGCCCACGGCCGCGCCGATCCTCTGGCCGCTATGGGCGGCGCCGATCGTCCTGCTGTCATTGGGGCTGTTGTTGATGCGCGGACGGGTCAAGCGGAGGCCGCGGGCATGACGGGCTGGATCATCGCTTTCGGCCTCGCCATCCTGGCCATGGCGGCGCTCTGCTTCATCGGGCGTATCCCGCGCGTGACGCGGGAGATCGTTGCGGCGGCTTTGCTGGTCGGCCTCGCGGGCTATGCCTGGCAGGGGCATCCCGGCCTAGCCGGCGCGCCGCGACAGGTCGCGGCCGAGAAGGAAGCGCAGTTCGACGAGAAACTGGCGGAGCGACGCCGCAGCCTGGCGGAGCGCTATGGCCCGGCCGGCCAATGGCTGATCATGTCGGATTCCTACGGGCGTCGCGGCCTGACCAAGGAGGCAGCCAATGTCCTGCTCTCCGGCCTCAAGCAGACGCCGGAAGACGCCAATCTGTGGCTGGGTATGGGGAATGCGCTGGTCGCGCATGCCGATGGCGTGGTCGCGCCGGCGGCGGACTATGCCTATCGCCAGGCGTCGCGGCTGGACCCGGAAGGGCCGGCGCCGCGCTATTTCTATGGCCTCGCCCTCGCCCAGGCCGGGCAGTTGGACGCGGCGCGCAAGCAATGGTTGCCGCTGGCGCAATCTGCGCCCGAAGGCAGCAAGATCAAGGCGGAACTGCAGGCGAATATCGCGCGTATCGATGCCATGCTGGCGTTGGATGCGGCTTCGCGATGATCGGCATCGGGGCGATCATTGCGTGAACCCTGTGCCCATGGTAGGGGCCGGCGGTTTGCTGGGCTCCGTCCTTGGAATGAGAATTGCCCTGGCAAGGGTTGCGACATGATATTGATGATCGAGCATTTCCTTCATGGCTGATGACAGCGCGGTCGCCGTCCCCGAAGACGGCGAGCAGGATGGGCATGGCCATGCCCGTCAGAAAGCCACGGCCAAGCTGGTCGTCGGCGCGATCGGTATCGTCTTCGGCGATATCGGCACCAGCCCGCTCTACGCTTTCCGCGAAACCTTTGCGGGGCACCATCATCTCGACCTCGATCCCGACCATATATTGGGCGTCATCAGCCTGATGTTCTGGTCGATGATGCTGGTCGTGACGCTCAAATATGTCAGCATCATCATGCGCGCCGACAATAAGGGCGAGGGCGGCAGCCTGGCTCTGCTGGCGCTGATCAACGGCCAGACCAAGACGCAGCGCTGGTCGCGCGGCATCGTGCTGCTGGGCGTGTTCGCGACTGCCCTCTTCTACGGCGATTCGATGATCACGCCGGCGGTTTCGGTGCTGTCGGCGGTGGAAGGTCTGGCGGTCTATAACGCCAACCTTGCGCCGGCGATCCTGCCGGTCGCGGTGCTGATCCTGCTCGGCCTGTTCTGGATCCAGGGGTTGGGGACCAACAAAGTCGCGACCCTGTTCGGGCCGATCATGCTGATCTATTTCGTGACGATCGCGTCGCTCGGCGTGCTCAGCATCGTCAAGACTCCGGGCATTCTCTACGCCTTCAATCCCTATTGGGCGGTGATGTTCTTTGCCACCGATCCGCTGCCCGCCTTCCTGGCGCTGGGCTCGGTCGTGCTGGCGGTGACGGGCGCCGAAGCGCTCTATGCCGATATGGGCCATTTCGGCCGCAGCCCGATCCGCGTCTCCTGGCTGATCTTCGTGCTGCCGGCACTGATGCTCAACTATATGGGACAGGGCGCGCTGCTCTTCCGTGAGGGCGCTGCGGCGCTGCACAGCCCCTTCTACAATCTTGCGCCGCAATGGATGCAGTTGCCGCTGATCGGCCTTGCCACGCTGGCGGCGATCATCGCGTCGCAGGCGGTCATATCGGGCGCTTTCTCGGTCACGCAGCAGGCGATCCAACTCGGCTTCATGCCGCGCCTGCGGATCGAGCATACCAGCGCCTCGACGGCCGGCCAGATCTACATTCCCCTGATCAACTGGGGGCTGATGGTCATGGTCATCCTGCTGGTGCTGGTGTTCAAGACATCGTCCAACCTGACCGCAGCCTATGGCATTGCCGTCACCGGTGCGATGTTCATCGACAATGTGCTGCTGACCGTGGTGCTCTATCGGCTGTGGCACTGGAAATGGTATTATGCCGCGCCGCTGCTTGCCGTCTTCTACCTGGTCGATGGCGCCTATCTGGCAGCCAATCTGACCAAAGTGCCCGACGGCGGCTGGTTCCCGCTGCTGATCGGCTTCGTCGTCTTCACCTTGCTGACCACCTGGTCTCGTGGGCGCCGGCTGGTGCAGGAACGGCTGCGCGAGGCAGCAATGCCGATCCCAGTATTCGTGGCTTCGGCCGCCAACAGCGCGGTGCGCGTGCCGGGCACCGCTGTTTTCATGACTTCGACGCCCGATGGCGTGCCGCATGCGCTGCTGCATAATCTCAAGCACAACAAGGTGCTGCACGAGCGGGTGATCCTGTTGACGGTCAAGATCAAGGATGTGCCCGTGGTCGAGGATGACGGCCGGTGCAAGCTGGAGGATCTGGGCCGGGGCTTCTTCCGTCTGGTGCTGCAATATGGCTTCATGCAGGAGCCGGATGTTCCGGCCGCGCTCAAGAATGTTACCGGCTGCGGCCAGGCGTTCAAGATGATGGACACCAGCTTCTTCCTGGCGCGCCAGACGCTGCTGCCTTCGGCCAATCCCGGCATGCCGCTGTGGCGCGAGAAGATTTTTGCCTGGATGCTCCGCAACGCGGAAAGCGCGATGGAGTTCTTCCGCCTGCCGACCAATCGCGTGGTCGAACTGGGCAGCCAGGTCGAGATTTGACCGGCATTTAGAAGAGCCGCATCTGCGCGCCCTCGGGCGGCTGGAACAGATCGGTGCGGACGCTGATCCGCGCCTGCCCGAGATTGGCCTTGCGCCGGGCCTTGATGAAGCGGGTGCGGGTCAGGTCGGCCCAGACGCCCTGACCGCGCATCCGGCTGCCGAAATCGGGATCATTGTCGCGCCCGCCGCGAATGTCCCGGATCATCGCCATCACCTTGGCGGCGCGATCGGGATAATGGGTATCCAGCCATGCGCGGAACAACGGTGCGACCTCATGCGGCAGGCGGACCAGGATGTAGTTGACGTCCTGCGCGCCGGCCATGGCAAGCCGCGCCACCACCTGTTCGATCTCATGATCGTTGATTGCCGGGATGATCGGCGACATGTTGGCCGATACCGGCACGCCGGCTTCGGCCAGTCGGGCGATGGCGGCGATCCGCCGTTCGGGATGGGGCGCGCGCGGCTCCAGCGTGCGCGCGGCCTTGGGATCGAGCGAGGTGACCGAAATCATCACCGCGACCAGATTGTCGCGCGCTAGATCGGCAAGCAGGTCGATGTCGCGCAGGATGCGGTCGGACTTGGTGGTGATGAAGACCGGATGGCGGCATTCCACCATCACCTCCAGCAATTGGCGGGTGATCCCCCAATCCTTCTCGATCGGCTGATAGGGGTCGGTATTCGTGCCCATGGCGATCGGCGAGACGCTGTAATTACCGCGCGCCAGTTCCTTGCGCAGCAGCGCCGCCGCGTCCGGCTTGGCGAACAGGCGTGTTTCGAAATCCAGCCCCGGCGACAGATCATGATAGGCGTGGGTCGGGCGGGCAAAGCAATAGATGCAGCCATGCTCGCAGCCGGCATAGGCGTTGATCGACTGGGAGAAGGCGATGTCGGGCGACGCGTTGCGCGAGATGATCGTGCGCGGCGTAATCAGCGAAACGCTGGTGCGCAGTTTCTGGGCCGGTCCGTCGATCGCTTCCACGGCGTCGAGCCAGTCGCCGTCCGCCTCGCGCGCGGCCAGGTTGAACCGGCTGCTCGCCTGGTTGTGCGTTGCGCCGCGTCCGGGAATGATTGCCATGTTGAAATAAGAACATATCATGAACTTATTGACAAGGTCGCTTCGGACGCGTCATGGCTGTGCCCTTGAAAGAAGGGGGAAATATCATGCGTGCCTGGTGGCTTGTTCCGGCTCTCATGATGATGTCTGGCGCGGCCGATGCTGCGGCGCCGACGACGGATTGTGCGGCCAATATGGTCTGTGCGAGCCGCCCACAGTCGGTGGTCGATGCGCTACAGGCAGCGGGCTACAAGGCGGCGCTGACCAAGAGCAAGTCGACCGGTAACCCGATGATAGAGAGCGCGGCCTCCGGCTATAATTTCACCATCTATTTCTATGGCTGCGAAGAGATGAAGGACTGCAACTCGTTGCAGTTCGGTATCAATTTCGCAGATGATGGCGGCAACACGGTCGAACTGGCGAACAAGTGGAACCAGTCCAAGCGCTTCATCCAGATGTCGCTGGCCGACGACAAGACGCTGGACGTGTCCTATGACGTCAGCACGATCGGCGGCCTCAACCAGGAGAATTTCGCCGACGTGGTCGACTGGTGGTCGGTGATGCTCGGCGAACTCAGCAAATTCTTCAAGGAGAACCCGGCGCCCACGCTCAAGAAGTGAAGGGGAGCGGGCTGGAGCCGTAACGAAAAATCGCCCTTTCGCGATTTTTCAAACAGCCGCTCAGCGCTCGGTGAGGCGCGGCATCAGCTCGACGAAATTGCAGGGGCGGAACCGGCTGTCGAGCTGGCTGGCGAGAATGCCGTCCCAGGCATCGCGCACCGCGCCAGTCGAGCCGGGCAGCGCGAAGATATAGGTGCCGCGCGCGACGCAGGCGGTGGCGCGCGACTGGATGGTCGAGGTGCCGATCGACTGATAGCTGAGCCACCGGAACAGCTCGCCGAAACCGGGAATTTCCTTGTCCTGCACCTGGGTCAGTGCCTCGGGCGTGACATCCCGGCCGGTGACGCCGGTGCCACCGGTGGTCAGGATCACATCGACCTGCGGATCGTCGATCCAGGCGTGAAGACGTGCGACGATGGCACTGCGATCATCAGTGACGATCAGCCGGTCGGCCAGGACATGGCCCGCGCCGGTCAGGCGATCGACCAGCGTATCGCCGGACCGGTCATCGGCCAGGGTGCGGGTGTCGGAAACGGTCAGGACGGCGATGCGGACGGGCAGGAAGGTCCGGCCCTCATCGATCGGCATCAGTCCGATCCGCCGGCGATCATCGCCCGGCCATCGGCCTTGCTGAGACGCACCAGCTTGACGCCCTTGGCATTGGGGAAGGTTGGCCACATGCCCTGCGCCATGCCGGTCAGGCAATCCGCCTCGCCCTTCGCCTGGATCTGGTACATCCAGTAGTTGCGCATGACGATGTTCACATAGGCGCGGGTTTCATAATAGGGTAGGGATTCGATGAAGAGCAGCGGATCGCCCTTGTCCTTTACCTCGCTGTTCCAGCGTTCGACCGGCAGCGGGCCGGCATTATAGGCGGCCATCACCTTGGGCAGCAGGCCGCCGGTCGCGCTCATGTCGCGGAGCGATTCCAGATAGCGCTGGCCATATTCCATGTTGGTGGACGGCACGAACAATTGCGATGCGTTGGACAGGCCGACATCGCCGGCGGTTCCGGGGCGCACCTGCATCAGGCCGCGGGCGCCGGCGCTGGAGACGACGTCCGAACGGAAGCCGGATTCCTGCAGCGTATGGGCGTAGATCAGCGACGGATCGACACGCCAGCCGCCGTCCGGCCGCCAGGCCGGCGCCGGGAAGCGGGCAAAGCTGTCGGGCTGCTTGCCGGCCGGGCCATTATGGGCGAGCCAGAGCTGCGTCGCGGGCAGGTTGAGCGCGCTGGCCAGGCGCAGCAGCGCATCATATTGGGTGGTGCCGCCCAGCTTCGCCTGATAGCGCAAAATCTCGTCGGCGCGGCCATTCTCGCCAATATCGGCCAGCGCGATCGCGCTGCGGACATTGGGGCTGTCCTTGAGCTGGCGCCAGTCATTGTCGCTGAAACGCGCGTTCATGGTCGCGCCGCCCAGCGGCATGCCCAAGCTTTCGCGGGCGAGCAGGCCATAGAAGGTCTCGTCGGATCGCGCCGCGAGCTTCAGCATATTCTCGACCTTCTCGGCCTCGCCGCAGACCATATAGGCGCGCGATGCCCAATAGGCGCCGGCCGCGCGCATGTCCGCGTCGCCCGCCAGCGCGGCGACATTGGCGAAGGCCGGGGCGGCAGCGCGGCAATCATTCTGGCGCCAGGCGGCCAGGCCCGTCGTCCAGTGAGCCTGCACAGTCCAGTCGCCGCCGGTACGGGTTTCGAGCGCGCGCGCGGCCATACGGCGCGCGTTGAGATCGTCGCTTTCAATATAATAGGCCCAGGCAACACGCTGGCGTACCTCGGTCAGGCCTTCGGGCGTCAGCCCCGCTTCGCCAGCGGCAAGCAGCCCTTCCGCGCCGGCCGGATCATCATTCTTGATGAAGGTCAGGATCTGGGCCGACAGGCTCTGGGCCAGAACGTCCGTCTTGCTGCCGCTGACATATTGGCGGCGGGGTGCCGAGCCCAGCCATACCAGCTTCTGGACCTGCGGCAGATCGGGCAGGATGGTCGCGCCGCGCTTCTGCGCCAGGCGGGAAAGTTGGTCGGCTTTGGGCAGCCAGGCTGCCTTGTTGACGAGGTCGAGCAGGTCGAACAGCTCGACACGCGGCGACCCCTTGGCAAGATAGAGTTCCGACAGGGCGAGCGGACGAACCGCATCCTGTGGATCGAGCGCCAGGATCATCGCCTTGGCATCCGACCATTTCTGGTCGCGTAGGGCGGCGAAGATCGCATTGTAGCGCGCCTTGTCGCCATCGGACAGCTGCAGCGGGGTGCCGGCGGTGGAACTGGTCGGCAAGATGGGGAGGGTTTCGGCCGCCTTGGCACTGGCCGGGATCGCCAGCGCCGCGCTCATGCTGAGCAGGGCAAGGCTGGAAATGCGGGTTGCAACGCGAATCACGGGCGATCTTCCTCAATCAGGCTTTGCAGGGCGCGCCAGCATTCCGCCTTGGCCGCAGGCTGGCTGAGCAGCAGCCGCGGATGGAATGTGGCAATGGCGGGCACAGTGCCGCCATCATGGTTAAAGGGGCGTAAACCGACGGGCCGGTCCGCGCCATCGGTCGGAAGCAGCGCACGGACCGTCCGATCGCCCAACAGGAGCAGGCGGCGCGGCGCGGCGAGATGGACATGGAGCCTGATGCGATCGGCGACATGCGCCAGATCGCTGGCCTCCACCATGCCGCCGGCGGGGCGGACGGTGAACAGCGAAGCCAGGCAGATATCGTCACGGCGCAGGCCGATGGCCCGCATCATGGCATCGAACAGAGCGCCCGCGCGATCGGCGAACAAATGGCCCGCGCCGGCATCTGCCATGTCGGGCATGTCGGTGATGACCATCAGCGATGCTTCGGCCGGGCCGGTCGGCAGGATCGGGGTGCCGGGCCATTTGCGTTCGGGCTGGGCCGAATCACTGGCAAGCCATTCGAGATAGGCGTCGAGCGTCTTGGGTTTTTCGGGCGGCGGAGCAAAGGCCTTCGCAGCCTGCTCGGCCAGCAGGGCGCGCGTCGGCTGCGGCCGCAACCAGTTGACTGGTGCTTCCGCTACGGCGCCGTCCACCCCCGCCAGCGACCACCACGCCAGATAGGCGTCAGGCGCTGCGGCTCCAAAGTCCCGCTCTAATCCCCGCATCACTATGCCCTTGGGCCAGAGGTTGACGCGAGGGTCAAGAATCTTCATCGCGTGGAATGTCAAAACGTTGGAGTAATAAGGCGACCGGATGGCCGGACATGTGCTGGCGGGCGCCTTTATGGAGGGATTATGAGCGAACGGGATTCGATGCCCTATGACATCGTCATCGTCGGTGGGGGACCGGCTGGCCTGTCTGCAGCGATCCGGCTGAAGCAATTGGCCAATGCCGCAGGGCAGGAACTGGCCGTCTGCGTGCTGGAAAAGGGGTCGGAAATCGGCGCCCATATCCTGTCGGGCGCGGTGGTCGATCCCAAGGCGCTGGATGAGCTGATTTCCGACTGGAAGGAACAGGGCTGCCCGATGGCCGATGTTCCGGTCACCGACAATCAGCATTGGGTCTTGTCCAAGGCTGGCAAGATGGCGATGCCGCACATCATGACGCCGGGCTGGATGCACAATAAGGGCACCTATACCGGATCGCTGGGCAATCTGTGCCGCTGGCTGGCCGAGCAGGCCGAGGGGCTGGGCGTCGAAATCTTCCCCGGCTTCGCCGCCGCCGAAATCCTCTACAATGAGGATGGCAGCGTGAAGGGCGTCGCGACCGGCGACATGGGCATCGCCCGTGATGGCGAGCGCAAGGCGGACTATCAGCCGGGCCTGGAACTGCACGCCAAATATACCTTCTTTGCGGAGGGCGCGCGCGGCCACCTGACCAAGATCCTCAAGCGCCAGTTCGACCTGGAGGCCGATTGCGAGCCGCAGGTCTATGGCCTGGGGATGAAGGAATTGTGGGACATCGATCCCGCCAAGCATCAGCCGGGCCTTGTCATCCATACGCAGGGATGGCCACTAACTGACGCATATGGCGGCGGTTTTCTCTATCATCAGGCCAATGGTCAGGTGGCCCTCGGCTTCGTCGTGGGCCTTGGCTATCGCAACCCGCACCTCTATCCGTTCGAGGAATTCCAGCGCTGGAAGCAGCATCCGGAAATCCGCAAGTTCCTGGAGGGTGGCCGCCGCGTTTCCTATGGCGCGCGCGCGATCAACGAGGGCGGCTGGCAGTCGATCCCCAAGCTGGTCTTTCCCGGTGGCGCGCTGATCGGTTGCTCGGCCGGCTTCGTCAATGTGCCGCGCATCAAGGGCAGCCATACCGCCATGAAGTCGGGCATGCTGGCCGCCGAGGCCGCGTTCGAGGCGATCCAGGACGAGCGCGCGCGCGACGTGCTGCACGATTATGAGGATCGGCTGCGTTCCAGCTGGATCGCGGACGAACTGAAACTGGTGAAGAATGCCGAGCCGCTGCTGGCCAAGTTCGGCAACACCATCGGCACGCTGCTGGCGGGCATCGACATGTGGATGCGGACGCTCAAGATCGGCCTGCCCTTCACCATGAAGCACAAGCCCGATTGCGAGAAATTGTGGCGCAAGGACCAGTGCGAGAAGATCGCCTATCCCAAGCCCGATGGCGTGATCAGCTTCGACCGTCTGTCCTCGGTGTTCCTGTCGAACACCAATCATGAAGAGGACCAGCCGGTCCATCTGCAGTTGAAGGATCCGTCGGTTCCGATTTCCTACAATCTGCCCCTTTATGACGAGCCGGCTCAGCGTTATTGTCCTGCCGGTGTCTATGAAGTGGTCGGCCTGGATGAAGGGGAGCCTCGCTTCCAGATCAACGCGCAGAATTGCGTCCACTGCAAGACATGCGACATCAAGGACCCGACCCAGAATATCAACTGGGTCGTGCCCGAGGGCGGTGGAGGACCGAATTATCCGAACATGTAAGGGCCTGATTCCAGGACTGTTGCTGATGCTGCCGGCTGCGGCCGGCGCATCGGTCGATCCCGATATGGCCTTGCATGCCTATGCCCGCGCGCGCCTTGCCGATGGCGAAGGCGCGCTCGGCGTTGCGGTCGACAGCTATCGTGTGGCCCTCGCCGGCGATCCGACCAGCCTTGCCATTGCCCGCCGTTCCTATGTCCAGGCATTGGAAAGCGGCGACATGCCGCTGGCATTGCAATCGGCCGCGTTGCTGGATGAGGGCGGCATGCTGCCGCGCGACGGCACCTTGCTGCGGATTTGCGACGCGTTGGGGCGCAAGGATTGGGCGGCGGCGCAGACCTTCACCGATCGCCTGGTGGAGGAGGGCAATTTCTCCTTCCTCGCCCCGATCGTGCAGAGCTGGATATCGCTGGGCCAGCGCCGCTATGTGGCGCCCGTCATCGACGGTAAGGACAAGTTCGGGGCGCTAGGCGCCCGCTATCTCGACGAGCATCTGGCGTTGCAGGCCATGGCGCGGGGCGACAAGGAAGAGGCGATTGGTGCGATGCGCCGCGCCTTGGCCTTGCGCGTGACGGATGACGAAGCGCTGCGCCTGACCTTCGCCGCGCAACTGGCCGGGCGCCGGGCGAAGGCGGATGCCCTGGCCCTGCTGCCCGCCGATGAGGCGAGCTTCGCCAAGGCCCGTACGGACGTTGTCCGCGGCAAGGTGCCGGGAGCGATTGCCGCGCCCTTCACACCCAGGCAGGGCTTTGCCCAATTGTTGGCCCGCCTCGCGGTCGACATCGCGTCCGATGAAACAGGCACGGCGCTGGGCATTCGCCTGGCGCGGATCGCGACCTTTGCCGATCCCGCCGCGGCGGAGCCGCATCTGGTGGCAGCGAAGCTGCTGGTGGCGGGCGATCTCGCCAATTATGCGGCGGTGGAAGCGCGCAAGGTGCCGGTGACTGGCTGGTATGGTGCGCTCGCCCAGGCGGAACTGGTCGAGGCACTGGCGGCCTCGGGGGATCGCGACGGCGCGATCGCACTGGCGCAAAGCCTGGCATCGGCCCCCAATGCTGAGCCGGAACGCCTTGTAAGACTTGGGCGATTGCTGGCGGACTCCGGCGATTTTGACGGTGCTGCATCCGCTTTCCATCGTGCGCAGGCGGGTTATTCGGCTGACAGCCTGCCCTGGGCATTGCTACTGTTCGAAGGCAGCGCGCTGGAACAGGGCAAGCGGTGGGACGAGGCCCGCGCGGTGCTGGAAAAGGCCGCTGTCATGGCCCCGAATGAACCGGTCATCCTCAATTATCTCGGCTATGCCCAGATCGAACGGCGGCAGAATGTCGATGCTGCGCTGGACCTGCTGAAAAAGGCGAGCGCGCTCAAGCCCCAAGATGCGTCGATCACGGACTCGCTCGGCTGGGCCAAGTTCGTGACCGGGGACGTCAAGGGCGCTGTTCCGGTGCTGGAACGCGCCGCGGCCGGAGCGCCCGGCGATGCCACGATCAACGAGCATCTGGGCGACGCATTGTGGACCGCCGGCCGCCGCTATGAAGCGCGCTATGCCTGGCGCGCAGCGGCGGTGTTCGCGGAGGGGGATGTCGCCAATCGGCTTGACGCCAAGGCCCGTGAAGGGCTGAAACCCGAATATGCAGCGCCCTGATATTGTATCGAAATATTGTGAATATATCTGAACAACTAACTGAAATTGCTTACGCAAAGGTCAATCTGGCCTTACATGTGCGCGAGCGCCGCGCGGATGGCTATCATGCGCTGGAAAGCCTGTTCGTCTTTGCCGAGGATGGGGATATTCTCCATGCCCGGCACCGCGACGATGGCGTCATCACGCTCGCCGTGGAAGGCCCCTGCGGCGCGGGCCTGAGCGGTGACGATGACAATCTGGTGATGCGGGCGGCGAGAAGTCTTCAGGCGGCCACCGGGATAACGGCCGGCGCCGATGTCCGGCTCGACAAGCGACTGCCGGTTGCGTCGGGCATCGGTGGTGGCTCGGCGGATGCGGCTGCGACGCTGCGCTTGCTGATGCGTCTCTGGAATGTCACCGTGGAAGATGCTGTATTGCAGCAATTATCCCTGTCGCTTGGCTCGGACGTGCCGGCCTGCTTGGCCAGTACCACGCAACTGGTGCGCGGCCGTGGCGAGCTGCTGGAGGCGCAGGCGCTGGACGACCTGTCGGGCCGGCCGATGCTGCTGGTCAATCCGCGGGTCGGCGTCTCGACGGCGTCGGTCTTTGCCGGCTGGGACAGGATCGACCGCGGTGCGCTCGATGCGCTGGATATTGATGGGCTTGCGCGCGCCGGCCGCAATGATCTGGAGGCGCCGGCCCTGCTGTTGGCGCCGGTGATCGGTGATGTGCTGCAGGCGTTGCAGGCGCAAGCTCCCCGGCTGGTGCGTATGTCCGGGTCGGGCGCGACCTGTTTCGCGTTGTTCGATGACGGGCAGGCAATGGCGCAGGCCGCGACGGCCCTCCGCCGCGATCATCCGGATTGGTGGGTGATGGAAACGAGGATCAGGACATCATGAGCGAAGCCTTCATCACCGTGCGCGAGGGCGATCTCGACCTGCTGATCATCGTCGATCATGCCTCGGCCCATGTCCCCGACGATATCGACTTGGGCATCGATCCGGCGCTGCTTCGCGAACATATCGCGATCGACATCGGCGTGGCGGAGGTCAGCCAGTTGCTCGCGGCGCAACTGAACTGCTCCGCGATCCTGGCCGGTATCTCCCGCCTGGTTATCGATCTCAACCGCGAAGAGGATGCGCCCGGCCTGCTGCCGGTGATGAGTGACGGCCATGCCATTCCGGGTAATCGGGACGCCGATCTGGCCGAACGGATGCGCCGCTTCCATCATCCCTATCATCAGCAGGTGGCGGCCATGCTCGACGGCATGACGTCACCCTTCATCCTTTCCGTACATAGCTTCACGCCGCGCCTGGCGAGCGATCCGGCGCAGCAGCGGCCCTGGGACATCGGTATTCTCTATAATCAGGATGATCGGGCGGCGCGGATCGCCATTCCGATGCTGGAGGCGGCGGGGCTGAATGTCGGCGACCAACTGCCCTATTCGGGGCAATTGCTCAACGCGACCATGAACCGCCATGCGGAAGCCAATGGCATCCCCTATCTGGGGATCGAGATGCGGCAGGATCTGGTTGCCGATGCTGCGGGGCAGCGCCGCTTTGCCGATCTGCTCGGGCCGATCGTGCTGGAATGCCGTAACCGGCTGAGTTGATGGTCGGGCCTGGCGCGCCGGGCCATAGAGGATGTCGAAAGGGGATATTCTGATGGGGCTGCGATTGTCTGGCGCACTGATGCTGGCGGGGCTGGCCCTGGCGGGATGTGACGGCAAGGGCGGTCGGACCGGTGCGATCGCTGATGGCGACAGCCTGATCGACTGCGCGATCGGCAAGGGCGATTGGTCGCGAGAATGCGGCGTCGAACGCGAGGGCGACATGCTGACCCTGCGCCATCCCGACGGCGGGTTCCGGCGGCTGAGGATCGTGCAGGACGGGCGTGGCCTGGTTTCGGCCGATGGCGCCGAGGAGGCAAAGCTTGTCATCATCGACAAGGGGCTGATCGAAGTAACGGTCGGTGCCGACCGGTATCGGCTGCCCGCTACCGTGGCGGCCAAGCCGAATTGATGGTGCCCGACCCGATATTGACGGCAGCAGCCATGCGCGCGGCCGAGCAGGCGGCGTTTGATGCTGGCGTCGATCCCTATGAACTGATGGAACGAGCTGGTGCGGCGGCGGCGCAGATCATCTGGCGTGCCGGGCATCGACGGGACGCGCTGATCCTCTGTGGTCCTGGAAACAACGGCGGTGATGGTTTTGTTATTGCCCGTATATTGCGCGAACTGGGCGTGCCGGCGCGGGTCGCCTCCCTGGGGGACAGTCGCACTGCATCCGCCCTGCGGGCCAGGGCATTATGGGACGGCCCGGTAGAGTCGCTGGCCGATGCCGCGCCGGCGGCGCAACTGGTCGACGCCCTGTTCGGCACGGGGCTGACGCGCGGCCTGGATGCGGCGGTGGCGGACCGGTTGGGCGCATTGGTAGCGCATGCCAATCACAGCTATGCGATCGATCTGCCGAGCGGGGTGGGGACGGATGATGGCCTGCTATTATCGGCGGTGCCGAAGTTCGACGTGACGATCGCATTGGGCGCGTTCAAGCCCGCGCATCTGTTGCAGCCGGCGGCTAGCCTCATGGGAAAACTGGTGCGGGCGGACATCGGCCTCGCCATGCCGCACGACATGCATGTGCTTGCACCGCCGCGGCTTCGCGCGCCTGTTGCCGCTGCGCATAAATATAGCCGAGGTCTGGTCGGCGTTGTCGGCGGTCTTATGCCGGGCGCGGCAGCGCTGGCAGCGGCTGCGGCGGCCCATTCCGGTGCCGGCATGGTGAGGCGCTATGACGCTTCGCCTTGTGAGGTCAGGCCACATGCCATCGTTCATCAGCAGATTGAGGATGAAACTGTCCTGAGCGATGCTCTTTCCGAAGCTCGGCTGGCGGCCGTGCTGGTCGGTCCGGGATTGGGCCGGGAGGATGGGGCACAGATGCGGCTTGATGCTGCGCTGGCATGCAAGCGGCCGCTGCTGCTGGACGCCGATGCGCTCACCTTGCTGGCAGCAAGGGCAGCTACCCATATCCCGGCCGGATCGATCCTGACCCCGCATCAAGGCGAATTCGTCCGGCTGTTCGGCGATCTGCCGGGCAGCAAGATCGACCGGGCGCTGGCCGGCGCCCGCATGACGAGGTCGGTTGTGGTCTATAAGGGCGCGGACAGCGTGATCGCCGCGCCGGATGGCCAAGTAGCGGTGGCGCGGGGCGCTTCGACCTGGCTGTCTACAGCCGGAACGGGTGATGTGCTGGCTGGCCTGGTCGTCGGGCGACTGGCCGTGACCGGCGATCCCTTCCGTGCGGCGTGCGAGGCGGTGTGGCTGCATGGGGACGCTGCGCGACGGGCTGGCCCGGCTTTTGTCGCGGATGATTTGCTTGCCGCGCTTCCAGCCGCTATCGGCTCGCGGCTGTGACCCAAGATAATGATCTCATCCTCCGCATCGCCGCCAAGGGCGATGGCGTCACCGCCGACGGGCGGCATTTCGCGCTGGTAGCACCGGGCGACCGGATCGCTGCCGACGGCAGCATCATCGCTGGCCCGCATCATGTCGACGCGCCCTGTGTCCATTTTCCCGGTTGCGGTGGCTGCGAACTGCAGCAGATCGACGAGCCGAGCCTCGCTGATTTCGTCAGCGCCCGCGTGACCGGTGCGCTGGCCGGGCAGGGCGTAGTGCCGCAGATGGTGCTGCCGGCCCATGTCTCGCCGCCGCGCACGCGTCGCCGTGCCTCGCTGCGCGCCTCGCGGCAGGGCAAGCGGATCACCATCGGCTTTGCCGAGCAGGGCAGCCATGTTCTGGTCGACCTGACGATGTGCGAGATACTGGATCCGCGCCTGTTTGCACTGATCGCGCCGCTGCGGACGATGCTGTTGACCTGTCTGCCCGACAAGCGCGCCGCGCATGTGCGCATGTCGCTGACCGATCAGGGCGTCGACCTGCTGCTGGAAGGCGCGAAGGTCGAGGGGCTGGCGGCGGACGAGGCGCTGGGAGATTTCGCCCGCGGGCACGCTCTGGCACGGCTGACCATCGACCAGGGCGATGGCCCGGAGACGCGGTGGGAGCCGGAACCGGTGACCGTCAGCTTTGGTGGCGTCGCGGTCGGCTTTCCGCCCTATTCCTTCCTGCAGGCGACACCTGATGGCGAGGCTGCCTTGGTGAAGGCAGTGCAGGACGCGTTGCCCGCGACCGGCGCGGTCGCCGACCTGTTCTGCGGCCTTGGCACCTTTGCGCTGGCGATCGGCGCCAATCGGCCGGTCTATGCGGCGGAGGGCGCGCGGGATTTGGTGCTGTCGCTCAAGCTCGCCGGCCATCGCGCGCAGCGGCGCATGGTGGCGGATCATCGCGACCTTTTCCGCCGGCCGCTGACGCCCGAGGAGCTGAACCGCTTTGCCGCCGTGGTGATCGATCCGCCCCGTGCGGGCGCGCGCGAACAGGCGATGCAACTGGCGCAGTCGACCGTGCCGCTGATCGCCTATGTCTCGTGCAATCCGGGCAGCTTTGCCCGCGACGCCGCGCATCTGGTGGCGGGTGGCTATGTGCTCGACAGCGTCATGCCGGTCGGACAGTTCCGCTGGTCCACCCATGTCGAACTGGTCGGGATTTTCCGGCGCTCCTGAGCGATTTCCCACGAAGTTCACACCGTCGTGGAGGGAGCAAAAGCCCCAAAGAAAATCCCTCGCTGCGAGGGGGCGGCAGCGAGGGATATAGTCTTTCGTTCGATCCTCGGCCTATGTGGGCCGTTGGACGGGCACCCTCTCCTAAAGGGGAGCGATGCCCGTCTTAACCGAGCTTGATGACAGTTGCGCGACGACGGGCGGGCAGCGTTTCCGCATAGAGGCTGGCCATCGGCTCGTCCGACACTTCGATCGTCGATTCCGACGTGAAGCCGTTGAAGCCGGTGCGCATCGCCGCGCCATAGGCGCCAAGCATGCCGATTTCGATATAGTCGCCGACCTTCACGTCCGCCGGGAGCATGAACGGGCCGACCATATGGTCCATGTCGTCGCAGGTCGGGCCATAGAAGGAGAAGCCTTCCAGCTCTTCCTCGCTCTCATCTTCGCGCAGCAGGGCGACGGGGAAGCGCCAGCCGATATGCGCGGCGTCGAACAGCGCGCCATAGGCGCCGTCGTTGATGTAGAGTTCCTGACCGCGGCGGCGTTCGACGCGCACGATGATCGAGCTATATTCCGCCGACAGCGCGCGGCCGGGTTCACACCACAGTTCCGACGAATAGCTGACCGGCAGGCTTTCAAAGCCGCGGTGGATGGCTTCGAAATAATTTTCGAGCGCGACCGGCTCCATGCCCGGATAGATGGACGGGAAGCCGCCGCCGACATCGATGATGTCGACCGTGACGGCCGCGTCGACGATCGCGGCGCGCACGCGCTCGATCGCATCGCTGTAGGCCTGGGGGCTCATCGCCTGGCTGCCGACATGGAAGCAGATGCCCAGCGCATCGGCGGCCTGGCGGGTTGCCATCAGCAGCTCGCGGGTCTCGCCCAGCTCCGCGCCGAATTTCGACGCCAGGCTGAGTTCCGAATGTTCGGACGAAACGCGCAGGCGCACGCACAGCTCCAGATCGGTCGCATCACCGGTGGCGCGCATGATCTTTTCCAGCTCGTCGATCGTGTCGAGCGAGAAGGTGCGCACGCCATGGACATGGTACGCTTCCGCGATCGCTTCCTCGGCCTTGACCGGGTGCATGAAGCACAGCTTGGCCTTGCCTTCGAGCGTTTCGGCAACGAGGCGCACTTCGGCAATCGAGGCCACGTCGAAATGCGTGATGCCCGAATCGAAAAGCGTACGGATCAGATCAGGAGACGGATTCGCCTTGACTGCATACAGCGAGCGACCCGGAAACTTCTCAGTGAAGAAACGGGCAGCCCGAGCTGCTGCTTCGGGACGGATCAGCGTTACCGGTGCTGCCGGTGTGAGGGCGGTCGCTACCCCCAGCGCGCTATGATGCTTGTGCAACTCAAGGGACCTCCAGTGTAGTTCAGGGCGAAAAAGCTGCCTTGCGGTGGAAGTCCCATGGGGCAGCGAGCGGCCGATATATGCGGTGGGGTCCCTCCTGTAAAGCGCATATGAAAATTTTGTTGCGCAGCCTGCTATGAAACGTGCGTCATGCTCGATAGGTTGTTGAAAAGACAGGATATTTTGGCCGGACGAAAGATAGTTTCCACGGAATTAACGTGGAAATTAACGCGCCCGGCCGGGCAGAAACAGGAATGGAATCAGGATAGGCGGCCCTTGAAATCCGCGTAGGAAAAGCTGCGGATTTCCCGGAGTTCATCGCTCTGGGAATTCCAAAGCCAGATGGCCGGCAGGGGCACGCCGTTGAAGGTGTTGGTCTTCACCATCGAATAATGGGCCTGGTCGAGGAAGGCGATGCGGGCGCCCGGCTCGGCGCCGCCGGGCACCCGATAATCGCCGATGATATCACCCGCCAGGCAGGATGGACCGCCCAGGCGCGTGACCGGGCCGCCTTCCTGCTCATGCAGCATGGCGGGGCGGTAGGGTGCCTCGATCACGTCGGGCATGTGGCAGGTGGCGCTGATGTCGGTGATGGCAACGGGCATGCCATTGTCGATCACGTCGAGAATCTCGCCGACCAGGATGCCGGCATCGAGCGCCATCGCCTCGCCCGGTTCGATATAGAGTTCAAGCCCGGTCTGCGCCTTGATCGCCTGGAGGAAGGCGATGAGGTCGTCAATCTGATAGTCGGCGCGGGTGACATGGTGGCCACCGCCGAAGTTCAGCCATTTGAGGCCGGCGACATGGGGCATGACGAACGGCTCGATCGCCGCCCAGGTGCGCTGGAGCGGCAGGAAATCCTGTTCGCACAGATTGTGGACGTGGAGGCCGTCCACCCCGTCCAGATGCTCTGCGCGCAACTGGTCGACCGGGAAGCCCAGGCGGCTGTGCGGCTGCGACGGGTCATATTTGGGCACCTCACCCTCGGGGTGAAGCGGATTGAGGCGCAGGCCGATGTCGAAGATGCGGCCTTCGGCACGGGCGGCATCGATCACCGGCTTCATGCGGGCGATCTGGCCGGGGCTGTTGAAGATCACGTGGTCGGAAATCTTGAGGATTTCGGCCAGATCATCGGGCTTGTAGGCAGCGCAATAGGTCGCGACCTCGCCCTGATATTCCTCGCGGCCTAGGCGCGCTTCATAGATGCCCGAGGCGCAGACGCCGTCGAGATATTCGCCCAGCACGCCGCCCAGCGACCACATGGAAAAGGCCTTGAGCGCGCCCAGCACCTTGATGCCGGCGCGGTCGCCGATATCGCGCAGCACCGACAGGTTGCGTCGCACCGCCGCTTCATCGACGACGAAGGCGGGGGATGGGACGCGGTACAAGTCGAAATGGGCGAAAGCGGCGGGATCGCCAGCCTTGGTTTCCATGAAATTATTACTCCTGATCCGCCAGCGGGCGGACATCGTTGATCAGGGCCTTGAGGACCAGGCCGGGTTCCTCGACCATCGGCATATGGGCCGAATGCTCGAACCAGATGGTCTTCTTGGCGGGGGCTTTCAACCGGTCCATCCACTGCGCGGCGAGCGGCGAGGGCACGGTATAGTCGGTGCGGCCGAGCAGCATGATAACCGGCAGCTTCATCTCGTGGACCTTGGCGAAGCTGACATCGGCGACACGCGGCCACAGGGTGGTGGTCGAAAATTCGCTGCCCGCGCCCCAGGCCTTGCGGTCTTCGGGCGTATAGTCGGGCGATAGGCGCGGGGTCTGGAAATAGAGCGTCGGGTCGGGCCGGTCGGCCATCAGCGAGCCGTAAGGGATGGCATAGCGGCGCCAGCCATCCGCCTTGTCGATCGTGAACGGCCCGCTATCGGGATAGGGGGCAAGCGCCTTGATCGCCTTTACGGCATCGGTGTTGCCGGCCTTCCTTGCCTGAGCGATGGTCCAGTCCATGCCCATGCGTTCGCCGGCGCGGAAGTCGATCGCCTGGCCCATGCCGACATAGGCGTAGAGCAGGTCGGGTCGCTTGATCGCGACCGAGAGGCCGACGGCGGAGCCCCAGCTATGGCCGAGCAGGAAGACCTTGCGCTTGCCATAGCGGGCCTTGAGATAGTCGATCAGTTCGATCGCGTCGTCGCGATAGCGATCCAGCGTCATGGTCGGCGCGATCGCCTTGGGATCGTTCAGCGCATAGCTTTTGCCCGCGCCGCGCTGGTCCCACTGGACGACCGTGAAGAAATCCTCCCATGGCCGCTGGAACGACCAGGCGAAGGGCATTTCCACTGCGCCGGGGCCGCCATGGACATAGAGGAGGATTGGGTTGGCGCGATCCGCGCCCCGCACATTGATCGCCTGTCGCGCGCCGCCCAAGGCCACGACCAGATTTTCCTGGACGCCGCTGGGCGTCACGATGCGGTTGACGTCGGCGACGATGGCCTTGGCCGGGGCATAGGGATCGGCGGGCTGCTGCGCAGAAACCGGCGCTCCAAAAAGAGAAAGCGCCAGAACGGCGCTTGTCAGCTTTCGCATTCCATCCCCTCCATCATCCCGCTGCCACGGATCAACATGCCGCCCCACTCCTATGAACGCGCGGTTCAATGCGTGGGGCGGCATGCGATATCGCGTGTCGCTTAGAAGGCCAGCGGCGCGTCCAGTTCCTTCACCTGCCAGGGCAGGCCGTGCTTGTTCAGCATGTCCATGAAGGGATCGGGATCGAACTGCTCGATGTTGAACACGCCTTCACCCTTCCAGGCGCCGGTCAGCATCATGGCGGCGCCGATCATCGCCGGCACGCCGGTGGTGTAGCTGACCGCCTGGTTGCCGGTTTCGGCATAGGCGTCCTCATGGTCGCAGACCTGATAGATGTAGACGGTCTTTTCCTGACCATCCCTCTGGCCGGTCGCGATGTCGCCGATATTGGTCTTGCCCTTGGTGGTCGAACCCAGGCTCGACGGTTCGGGCAGAACGGCCTTCAGGAACTGCAGCGGAATGATTTCCTGGCCATTATAGATGACCGGATCGATCCGGGTCATACCGACATTCTGCAGCACTTCGAGATGCTTGAGGTACGCGTCGCCGAAGGTCATCCAGAAGCGGATGCGCTTGATTTCGGGATAGTGGGTGGCGAGGCTTTCCAGTTCCTCATGATACATGAGGTACATGTTCTTTTCGCCGACCTGATCGAAGTCGAACACCTGCTTGTGGCTCAATGCCGGGCCTTCGACCCATTCGCCGTTCAGCCAGTGACGCGACGGAGCTGTCACTTCGCGGATGTTGATTTCCGGATTGAAGTTGGTGGCGAAATGCTGGCCATGGTCGCCGCCATTGCAGTCGAGAATGTCGAGCGTGTCGATCGTGTCGAGCAGATGCTTCTTGATGTAGCTGGCGAACACGCTGGTGACGCCCGGATCGAAGCCCGAACCCAGCAGCGCCATGATGCCGGCTTCCTTGAAGCGCTCCTGATAGGCCCACTGCCAGCTATATTCGAACTTGGCGGTGTCGCGCGGTTCGTAATTGGCGGTGTCGAGATAGTCGGTCTTGGTCGCGAGGCACGCGTCCATGATCGCCAGATCCTGATAGGGCAGCGCCAGGTTCACGACCAGCTTGGGCTGGACCTTCTGGATCAGGGCGATAGTCTCTTCGACATTGTCGGCGTCGACCTGGGCCACGTCGATATCCACGCCGACCAGCTTCTTGACCGATTCGGCGACCTTCTCGCAGCTGACGATG
This sequence comes from Sphingomonas sp. S-NIH.Pt3_0716, assembly GCF_003950715.1. Taxonomy (NCBI): domain Bacteria; kingdom Pseudomonadati; phylum Pseudomonadota; class Alphaproteobacteria; order Sphingomonadales; family Sphingomonadaceae; genus Sphingomonas; species Sphingomonas sp. S-NIH.Pt3_0716. The sequence continues at coordinate 91,405 of NZ_QLJK01000006.1, forward strand.
CGGCGGCTGGCCAGCGTGATGTGGCTGAAAATATCAGGGTTCATCGCCATCTTGTGGACCGCGACAGACCCGACGCCGCCTGCGCCGATGACCAGAACCTTGCTCAATTCAACTGCTCCATAACTGTGGTCGCGCCGGACGCGCGAAAGCGCCCATATAGGGGCGTCGCGTGACAGAGCAAAGTCAGAGTTAGAAGCGCGCTCCGTCAACCTTCTGGATGGTCAGTGCTTCAATATCGATCGCAGGCACGCAGCGCAGGTTGATCGCGCGCATTTCACCCTGGGGTGACTTGCCGAGTGCGAAGGCTTCCGTCCCGCAGGTCTTGCAGAATTGATGCGTGATGGCGTGCTTGTAGAAGAGATAGTCGGTCAATTGCTCGGCGCCGCTGTCGAGGCGGAACTGATCGACGGGAACGAAGGTCAGGACGAAGCCCTTGCGGCCGCAATGGGAGCAGTTGCAGCTCATCGCCTCGCTGGGCGGATCGGCATCGACCGTGAAGGTGACGGCGCCGCAATGACAGCTTCCACTATAGGTCATCCTCGTTCTCCTTTTGATCCTTATGCTTCAACTGACCAGGCGCTTCAATCCCTCGACCGTATCGGCTTCCGCTGCCGGCTTGTCCTTGCGGATGCGGGCGATGCGGGGGAAGCGCATGGCGAGGCCGGACTTGTGGCGCTTGCTGTCATGAATGGAGTCGAAGGCGACTTCGAGCACCAGCGTCTTTTCGACCTCCCGGACCGGGCCGAAGCGGTTCACTGTATTCCCCCGGACAAAGCGGTCGAGCCATTTGAGTTCCTCGTCGGTGAACCCGCTATAGGCCTTGCCGACCGGCAGAAGCTCGCCATCCTCCGTCCAGCAGCCGAATGTGTAATCCGAATAGAAGGAGGAGCGTTTGCCATGGCCGCGCTGGGCATACATCATGACGCAGTCGGCGGTCAGCGGATCGCGCTTCCATTTGTACCAGAGCGCGGCCTTGCGCCCGGCGACATAGGGGCTGTCGCGGCGCTTGAGCATCACCCCCTCGATCGCGGCGTCGCGGGCGCCAGCGCGGATATCGGCCAGCGCCGCGAAATCGGGCGCGTCGATGACGGCGGACAGGTCGAAGCGGTCGGGCGATAGCTGCGCCATATAGGCTTCGAGGCGCGCGCGGCGGTCGGTCCAGGGGAAGGTGCGCAGGTCCTCGTCGCCCTCGATCAGCAGGTCATAGAGGCGGACGAAGGCGGGATAATCGGCCATCATCCTGGCGCTCACTGCCTTGCGGCCGAGCCGTTGTTGCAGGGCGTTGAAGCTGGCCGCAGCGCCTCCATGTTCTTTGGCGCCCTGAAACTCCCCCTTCACCAGCAATTCGCCGTCCAGCACGGCGTGACCGGTGAAGGCCTGCGCGATTTCGGGGAAGCTGCCCGTGATGTCGTCGCCCGCGCGGCTGTAGAGGCGCGTCTCGCCTCCATTTTTTGGGCCGGTGCCGACGATCTGGATGCGGATGCCGTCCCATTTCCATTCGGCCGCATAGTCGGCAAGGTCGACGCTGTCGGCTTCCAGCGGATGGGCGAGCATGAACGGGCGGAAATAGGGCGTGCCTTCCGGATCGGGACGGGCACTGCGGCCTTCGGCCCAGTCGAACAGGGCGGCATAGGGCGGGGCGAGGGCGTGCCAGACCTGTTCTACATCGTCGACGTCGAGGCCGAAGGCCTGGGCAAAGCCGGTCTTGGCGAGGCGGGCGGAAATGCCCACCCGCAGGCCGCCGGTGGCCAGTTTCAAGAGGGCGAAGCGGCCCGATGCGTCGAGATGGTCCATCATCTGCGCCAGCGTATCCGGTGCGGCGGCGCGGCTGACATTGTGCAGCCGGTCGATGACGCCGGACGGGCTGAGCGAGCCGTCGTCCAGTTCGGCCGGCTCATTGTCGGGGCGGGGCCAGAGCAGGGCGACGGTCTCGGCCAGGTCGCCGACATAGTCGCGGCTCATCTCGAACAGGATGGGATCGGTGCGGGCGCGGATCATCTCGCCGATGGCCGACGCCTTCACCGCCTTGAGGTCGAGATTGCCGGTCAGCGCGGCCAGCGCCCAGCCCCGGTCTGGATCGGGGGCTTCGCGCATATAGGCGGCGATCAGCGCCAGCTTGCCGTTGCGCGAGCGGGTGTAGACGAGGCCGTCGAGCAGTTGGGAAAATTGCCTCATGGATCAATCTCAATGACCGTTCGGGCTGAGCGAAGTCGAAGCCCAGCACTGAGCGAAGCGAAGTGGCTTCGACTTCGCTCAGCCAGGCCCTTCGACAGGCTCAGGGCGAACGGGTTAGACAGCATCACCCTTCCTCCTCATCCTCGCGGCCTACCAGCGCGAGCGCGCGGGCGCGATATTGGTGGGTCATGCACCAGTGGAGCAGGGCTTCCTCGCGGCCATGGGTGATCCAGGTCTCGCTCGGCGCGACCTCGCGGATGGTGTCGGTCAGTTCTTCCCAGTCGGCATGGTCGGAAATGACCAACGGCAGTTCGACATTGCGCTGTCGGGCGCGCTGGCGCACCCGCATCCAGCCTGACGCCATGGCGGCAATCGGGTCGGGCAGGCGGCGGCTCCAGCGATCGTTGAGCGCGGAGGGCGGCGCCAGCACGATGGCGCCGCGCATTTCCTTGGCCGGCACGCCAGTCGCGCCGCGCAACTTCCCCATGTCGACGCCGAAATCCTCATACAGCGCGCACATGCGTTCGAGCGCGCCATGGATATAGATGGGGTCATGATGGCCACGCGCCCGCAATTCGCAGATCACCCGCTGTGCCTTGCCCAGCGCATAGGCGCCGACCAGCACGCAGCGATCGGGATTGGCATGGAGGGCATGGAGCAGCCGGTCCATTTCGCTGCCGGTGTCGGGATGGCGGAAGACGGGCAGGCCGAAGGTCGCCTCGGTCACGAAGATGTCGCAAGGGACCGGTTCGAACGGCAGACAGGTGGGGTCGGGGCGGCGCTTGTAGTCGCCGGTCACTACTACCCGTTCGCCGGCATGATCGAGGATGATCTGCGCCGATCCCAGCACATGGCCGGCGGGGACATAGCGGATGGTGACGCCGCCCAGCCTGATCTCCTCGCCATAGCCCACCGCCGTGCCGCTGGCCGTGCCATAGCGCAGTGCCATGATCGCCAGCGTTTCCCGTGTGGCCCAGACATGGCCATGGCCGCCGCGCGCATGGTCGGCATGGCCATGGGTGACAAGCGCCCGTTCCTGCGGCTGCGACGGGTCGATCCACGCATCGGCGGGGCGGACATAGATGCCGGTGGGGTGGGGTTCGATCCAGTGCGCCATCAGATGCAGAATATGGGAAACGCGGTCCCGGTTCCGCAAGGGCCGTCATCGTCGCGTCATCGGGCGGTCATGCGCACGACACGCGCCTGCCCTATCGGCCGACCGAACGACCCGGCAGCGAGGAGTGCGCCCATGGCCGCATCGGCCCACAAGAAAGTCACCAATGCGGTGCATCGTCACCGCCATCTGTCGAAGCAGGGGCTGCTGGAACGCGCCTTCACCTTCGCCTTCCGCGGCCTGGTCTATGCCCAGATCTGGGAAGATCCGGCCGTCGACATGGAAGCGCTGGCGATCACGCCCGACAGTCATGTGGTGACGATCGCGTCGGGCGGCTGCAATGTCCTCTCCTATCTGACCGCCGATCCGGCGAAAATCACCGCGGTCGACCTCAACACCGCCCATATCGCGCTCAACCGGCTGAAGCTGATGGCGGCGCAGACCCTGCCCGATCATGCCGCCTTCCACCGCTTCTTCGCGCGGGCGGACAACAAGGCGAATATCGCCGCTTATCGCGAGATCGTGGCGCCGCACCTGGATGAGGCGACGCGCCGCTATTGGGAAGGCCGCGACATGACCGGTCGCCGCCGTATCGGTGGCTTTGCGCGGGGCATCTACAGGCATGGCCTGCTCGGCCGTTTCATCGGCGCGGCCCATCTGCTCGCTCGGCTGCATGGCGTGAACCCCAAGCGGATGCTGGACGCGCAGAGCCGCGAGGAGCAACTGGCGATCTTCGAGCGCGAACTGGCGCCGATCTTCGACAAGGGCTTTGTCCGCTGGCTGACCAGCCAGCCGGCCTCGCTGTTCGGCCTGGGCATCCCGCCCGCGCAGTTCGAGGCGCTGGCCGGCGACGACCGGATGGACAATGTGCTGAAGGCGCGGCTGAAGAAACTGGCCTGTGACTTCGATCTCAAGGACAATTATTTCGCCGTGCAGGCGTTCGGCCGTGGCTATGCAGGCGGCGAAGGGCCGTTGCCGCCCTATCTACAGGCGGCCAATCATCGCGCAGTGCGCGATAGGGCCGAGCGGGTCGATGTAAGCCACATCAACTTCACCGATTTCCTGGCCAATCAGCCGGCGGCATCGTGCGACCGCTATATCCTGCTCGATGCGCAGGACTGGATGGATGACGAGCAGTTGAATGCGCTCTGGGCGCAGATCACGCGGACGGCCAAGCCGGGCGCCCGCGTGCTGTTCCGCACCGCGGGCGAACCGAGCATCCTGCCCGGCCGGGTCGCTGACGATGTGCTGGCCCATTGGGATTATCGGGCCGACGCCTCGCGCGACTATACCGCGCGGGACCGGTCGGCCATCTATGGCGGCGTGCATCTCTATGTGTTGAAGGGCGCTGACGCATGAGCGGCCATGGGCAGCTGATGGACGGGGTCTATCGCTACCAGCGGCACATTTATGACCTGACCCGCAAATATTATCTGCTGGGCCGCGACGGGCTGATCGCCGATCTCGATCCGCCCGCCGGGGGCGCGGTGCTGGAGATTGGCTGCGGCACCGGCCGCAACCTGATCGCGGTGGGCAAGGCCTGGCCCAAGGCGCGGCTCTATGGCGTCGATATCAGCGATGCGATGCTGGACACGGCGCGCGCCTCGGTCGCCAAGGCGGGCATGGCGGATCGGGTGACGCTGGCGCAGGGCGATGCCTGCGGGTTCGATCCGCAAGCACTGTTCGGCCGTGCAAGCTTCGAGCGGGTGTTCATCAGCTATGCGCTGTCGATGATCCCCGAATGGGAAATGGCGCTGGTCCAGGCGGCGCGCTGCGTGGCGCCCGGCGGCAAGCTGGAGATTGTGGATTTCGGCCAGCAGGAGGAATTGCCGGCGCTCTGGAAACGGGCGCTGTTCGGCTGGCTGGAGCGGTTTCACGTCTCGCCTCGACGCGAACTCAACGGCGCGATCAACCGACTGGCACAGGATATGGGCGGCTTCCCCCATGTCCGGACGCTCTATCGCGGCTATGCGGTCAGGGGCGGACTGATCCGGGTCTGATGTTGGATTTGTAGGAAAGGCTGCGCTTAACTTCGCACATTTCCCGCACATTGTGACATTTGATATCCAATGTAGGAAATCTTGTTGCGGACGGGGGCAGGGCGGATGGCTCCGACCCGGTTCATCATAGCGGCTTTTGCGCGGATAGGACAGGGCGGCGCTGCGATCGGCCGCCCCGTTCCTGTCCGGTCAGGCCGCCTGGCGCTCCAGCAGTTCCAGTTCCAGCCGGTCCCAGATTTCGACCAGCGCCGACACCAGGTCGCGCATCATCTCTTCATTATGGGCCGGGCCGGGGGTGAAGCGCAGTCGCTCCGTGCCGCGCGGCACGGTCGGATAGTTGATCGGCTGCACATAGGCGCCATATTCGGCGAGAAGGATGTCGCTGATCCGCTTGGCCTTGACCGGATCGCCCACCATCAGCGGCACGATATGGGTGACCGAGTTCATCACCGGCAGGCCCGCGTCGCGCATCAGTTGCTTGAGCTTGGCGGCGGAGGCCTGCTGGCCTTCGCGCTCGGCGCTGGAGCCCTTCAGGTGCCGCACGCTCGCCAGCACGCCCGCGACCAGCACGGGCGAGAGCGAGGTGGTGAAGATGAAGCCGGGCGCATAGCTGCGGATCACGTCGACGATCATCTGGTCGGCGGCGATATAGCCGCCCATCACGCCGAATGCCTTGCCGAGCGTGCCTTCGATGATGGTCAGGCGATGGGCGACATCGTCGCGCTCCGAAATGCCGCCGCCGCGCGCGCCATACATGCCCACTGCATGGACTTCGTCGAGATAGGTGAGCGCGTTGAACTCGTCGGCCAGGTCGCAGATTTCCGCGATCGGCGCGACGTCGCCGTCCATCGAGTAGACGCTTTCGAAGGCGATCAGCTTGGGCGCTTCGGAATCTTCGGCGGCGAGCAGCTCGCGCAGATGATCGAGATCATTATGACGGAAGACGCGCTTCTCGCAGCCCGAATTGCGGATGCCCGCGATCATCGAGGCGTGGTTCAGCTCGTCCGAAAAGATGATGCAGCCCGGCAGGATCTTGGCGAGGGTCGAGAGCGTCGCTTCGTTCGAGACATAGCCCGAGGTGAAGAGCAGGGCCGCTTCCTTGCCATGCAGGTCGGCGAGTTCCGCCTCCAGGTCGACATGATAATGGGTGTTGCCGCCGATATTGCGGGTGCCGCCCGATCCGGCGCCGACATCATGGAGCGCTTCCTCCATGGCGGCGACCACCTTGGGATGCTGGCCCATGGCGAGATAATCGTTCGAGCACCAGACGGTGATCGGCTTCGGGCCGTTATGGCCGTGGAAGCAGCGGGCGTTGGGGAACGCGCCCTTGTTGCGCAGGATGTCGATGAACACGCGGTAGCGGCCCTCGCTGTGGAGCCGGTCGATCGCCTGCGAAAAGATATGCTTGTAATTCACTACGCCGTTCTTCCCGTTGCTCGCGCGCCGGTTCTTCTATGGTCGCGCCATCCTCTGCCTGAGGAGTGCATTTACCTGCGCGCGCCTGCCATTGCCAGCGATAACCGCTCGCAACGATACGCAGATTCCCTATCAGTGTGATCGAAACGCTTTGCCATTGGACAAATGGCCTACCCCTGGGGTCAGAGCGCGTCGATGCGATCAAGGCCATAGCCGGCCAGCGCGTCGCGCAGCGCCTCGACCTGGTCATCGACGCGGGTGAAGACGGCGATGCCGGGCGAGGGCGCATCCGGCCAGGGCTGTCCTTCGGTCAGGAAGGCGATGCGCCGGGCTATCCCTTCGCCGCCATGGACGAAGCCCATCGGATGCGGCGCGGTGGCGGCAAGTTCTTGTTCCACCAGCGGAAAATGGGTGCAGGCGAGGACGACCATGTCCATCCGATCGCCACCCGGCTGATCGAGAAGCCCCGCCAGAGCGTCGCGGGCGATGGCAGGATCGAGCGTTTCGCCGCGCAGCTTCGCCTCGGCCAGTTGCACCAGCGCGGCGCTGCCATGGCGCAGCACGGTGCAGTCGGCGCCATGTTCGGCGGCAAGTCGGTCGACATAGGGCTGGCGCACGGTGGCATTGGTGCCCAGCACGCCGAACACCCGGCTTTTGGACAATAGTGCCGCCGGCTTGATCGCCGGGACGGTGCCGACCACCGGAATGTCGAGCGCGGCGCGCACATGCGGCAGGGCTATGGTCGAGGCGGTGTTGCAGGCGATGACGGCAAGGCGCGGGCGATAGCGCTCCACCAGCCGGCCGAGCAGGGCGGGCACGCGCGCGGCGATCTCCGCCTCGCTCTTGGTGCCGTAAGGGAAGCCGGCGCTGTCGGCCGCATAGACGACCGGGGCGTTCGGCAAGGCAGCGCGGGCCGGAGCGAGGATGGACAGCCCCCCCACGCCGGAATCGAAGAAAAGGATGGGAGCGTCTGGTGCGACCGTCATGCGCGCCTGTGTCGCGGCATGGGGCGGGAGTGTCAACGCCCGGTGCTTGCAAAGCGGGCCGGTCGCTGCCACCTCGCGGGCCGATCGAAGGAGAACAGAATGACCCAGCCCAGCATGAAGCAGAAGATGATCGCGGGTGAGCCCTATCATGCGAGCGACCCGGAAATCATCGCGGACCAGCTGGCCGCAGCGGCGTGGATGCAGCGTTTCAACGCGACCCTGCCGCCCGAGCGCGAGGCGCTGCTGCGCGAGCGGCTGGGCGCGCTGGGGGCGGGATCGACGATCCGGCCACCCTTCCACTGCGACTATGGCTTCAACATCTTCCTGGGCGCGGGCGTGTTCCTGAACTTCAACTGCGTCATCCTGGACGTCGTGCCGGTGACCATCGGCGATGGCACGCAGATCGGCACCGGGGTGCAGATATTGACCGCCGATCATCCGCGCGATCCGGCCGAGCGCGCCACCGGCATCGAATGGGGCGTGCCGATCAATATCGGCCGCAATGTGTGGATCGGTGGTGGCGCCATCATCCTGCCCGGCGTGACGATCGGCGACGATGCGCTGATCGGTGCGGGCAGCGTGGTGACGCGCGACGTGCCGGCCGGTGCAACCGTGGTCGGCAATCCCGCGCGGGTGCGGTAAACCGATACTGCCCATTGCTCCTCGCGCCTGTCACGCTATGGTCGCGCGCAACAATCAGAACAGGCCGGCCGATTGCATCGGCTGTCCTGTGCTGGTCTTTTGATGTACCGCGTTTTCCGAGCCAGCAGTTGTTCCACCTGCTTTGAAAACGCTTTATCGGCGAATTTCATGACACCTCCCTGGCTGCTTCCCGCTTTTGTCCTGGTGCTGGGCTACATGCTCGGCTCGATCCCCTTTGGCCTGCTGCTGACGCGCTTCACCGGCGCGGGCGACCTGCGCCAGATCGGGTCGGGGAATATCGGCGCGACCAATGTGCTGCGCACCGGGCGCAAGGGGCTGGCGGCGGCGACCCTGCTGCTCGACCTGCTCAAGGGGGCGGCGGTGGTGCTGATCGGCGCGGCGCTGGTGGATGGTGGCGGGCCGATGGCGGGCGCCATGGCGTTCATCGGCCATTGCTACCCGGTCTGGCTGCGCTTTGCCGGCGGCAAGGGCGTGGCGACGATGATGGGCGTGGTGACGGCCATGTACTGGCCGGCCGGCATCGTCTTTGCGGTCGTGTGGCTGGGCGCGCTGTTCGGCACCAAATGGTCGTCGGTCGGCGGCATGTCGGCCGCGGTCAGCGCGCCGATCGCCATGTTTGCCTTTGGCCGGATCGATCTGGTGCCGGTCAGCCTGGCACTCGCGCTGATCGTGCTGTGGCGGCACCGCGCCAATATCGCCCGGCTGATGAAGGGCGAGGAGCCCAAAGTCGGCAGTTCCAAGCAGAAAGCCGCCACCGAGTGAGCGGGCAGGAGCGGTTCGACCGTCTCCGCCTGATCCGATCCCCCCGGATCGGCCCCGTCAGCTACCGCCAGTTGCTCGCGCGCTTCGGCAGCGCGGCCGAGGCGCTGCGCGCCATTCCCATGCTTGCCGCGCGCGGCGGGGGCGAGGCGCGCGTGGCCGATGCCGCCGCGATCGAGCGGGAGATTGCCTCGACCCGCGCGATCGGCGCCCGCTATCTGCTGATGGGCGATGCCGACTATCCCGCGCTGCTGGCCGAGATGGAGGGCGCGCCGCCGGCGCTGATCGTGCGCGGCGATGCCGCGATCGCGGCGCGGCCCTGCATCGCCATGGTCGGCGCGCGTAACGCGTCGGCGGCCGCCTGCCGCTTTGCCCGGATATTGGCGCAGCAGCTGGGCGATCGCGGCGCGGTGGTCGTGTCCGGCCTGGCCCGCGGCATCGATACCGAAGCGCATCGCGGGTCGATCGACAGCGGCACGATCGGCGTGATCGCCAGCGGCATCGACATCGGCTTCCCGCCCGAAAATGCCGCCTTGCAGGAGGATGTGGCGCAGCGCGGCCTGCTGGTGACCGAGCATCCGCCCGGCACCCAGCCGCTCGCCCGGCATTTCCCGGCGCGCAACCGGATCATCGCCGGCCTCGCGCTGGGCACGGTTGTGGTGGAGGCAGCGCCCAAGTCCGGGTCGCTGATCACCGCAAGGCTCGCGACCGAGGCGGGGCGCGAGGTGATGGCGGTGCCCGGATCACCGCTCGACCCGCGCGCCCAGGGCTGCAACCTGCTGATCCGCGAAGGCGCGACATTGGTGCAGAATGCCGACGACATTTTGGAGGCGGTCGGCGGGCTTGATCCCCGGATGGTGCGGCAGGGCAGTTTCGACTTCATCGGCCAGCCGGTGTCGAGCGATGTCGCCGATGCCGATCGCGCGGCGGTGATCGCCTTGCTGGGGCCGGTCGCGGTGGCGGTGGATGAGGTCATACGCCTGTCCGGCCTGTCGCCTGCGGTCGTGCAGACCGTGCTGTTGGAACTGGAGCTGGCGGGCGGGCTGGAACGGCAGGCGGGTGGCCGGGTCAGCCTGCGGTAAACGATTACTCCCCGGATGTGATCAATCCCACCAGAAGAACCACCAATCGGAATCCATTAGACCAGCCGCCAATGGCGCCAGCGTTTCGGTGCCCTGATAGACGATATCTGCGCAATAGTAGAACTGATCGCGAGCGAGGTTGAGAGCCTCTGCTTTCGTGCTGGGTCGGCGGGATGCCCGCATATTGATGGTGTCGCCGTTTAACCCGATCAACTCCGCGCCATAGCGGTGATGCCAGTATCGCAAGGCTGCGACATGGATTTTCGGAGACGGGCAGGCATTCCAGTTGCCCCATCGCAGATAGGCGGGGACTTCATAGGAATGGGGGGTGGGAATGAGGAGGATGTGAATGCGCGGGAAAGCCTTGCCCGTCAACACATCGCTGGCGATGGTGAAGCCAGGCTGCGCATTGGATGTCGAACTCGGCCATGAACCTTCTGCAGGCATGGCATCCGCTTCCTCATCGTCCCCATATTCATCTTGCCAGAACTGCCTGAGCGCGGCCGGGACATTGACGCCGTCCGCCGCAGCAATGATTTCGGCCGCTGTTTTGGGCAATGACGCAGAGGGGTGTGCCGATGGCGGGAGCATGGCCGGATCATCCAGGCTATATTGCTCCGCGATGCGATCCAGCGCTTCGTCATCGCCGATGATGACTGGCCAGCCTTGGCCGAGATCGTGGAGGCGTTTCCATTCGGAGAGCGCGTCACCCCCCGCAACGGTGACGCATTCATAGGGAAGGGCGGCGCGCAGTTTCTGCCGCATCTCTACCAGTTCCGTTGACGAACTATCCTGCGCGTCGCCGCCAAGCTGGCCGGTTGTCGCGCGCCCTTTCTGTGCCTTTCCGCCCAGGATCGCAGCCGCTCCGGCAATGAGCGCTGCCAAAAAATTCCGCCTCATCATTCGTGGCTCCGCTAGGAACGAAAATGTCATGGGGGTGATTCGTTGACGGAGCCAGTCGTCAGATTGGCTTGACGTGCTACGTGTTTGCTCCCCACCTTACACACACACGCGTAAGCAGCTACTGGACCCACATGCAACTTGTCATTGTCGAATCGCCGGCCAAGGCGAAGACCATCGAGAAATATCTGGGCGGGGATTTCCATGTCCTGGCCAGCTACGGCCATATCCGCGACCTGCCGCCCAAGGACGGGTCGGTCGATCCCGACAATGGCTTTGCTATGTCCTGGGAAAATTATGGCGACAAGGGCAAGCAGCTCAAGGCCATCGCCGACGAAGCGAAGAAGGCCACGCGATTGATCTTGGCGACTGACCCTGATCGCGAAGGGGAAGCGATCAGCTGGCATGTGCAGGAAGTGCTGCGCGCCAAGAAGGCGCTGCCGCAGACGGTCGACCGGGTGACGTTCAACGCGATCACCAAGGCGGCGGTACTGGACGCGATGGCCAAGCCGCGCGCGCTGGACGAGGATCTGATCGACGCCTATCGGGCGCGCCGCGCGCTCGACTATCTGGTGGGCTTCACCCTGTCGCCGGTGCTGTGGCGCAAGCTGCCCGGCGCCAAGTCGGCCGGCCGCGTCCAGTCGGTCGCGCTGCGCCTGGTGGTGGAGCGCGAGCGCGAGATCGAAAGCTTCGTGCCGCAGGAATATTGGTCGATCTCGGCCGAGATGGAGCAGGGCGGGCAGGGCTTCACCGCGCGCCTGGTCCGCTGGAAGGGCGAGAAGATCGACCGCCTGACCATCGGCAAGGAAGGCGATGCCATGGCCGCCAAGGCGGACGTGGAGGCCGGGCGCTTCACCGTCGACAAGGTCGAGACCAAGCCGCTCACCCGCAATCCCCCGCCGCCCTTCACCACCTCGACCCTGCAGCAGGAAGCCGCGCGCAAGCTGGGCTTTTCGGCCAGCCACACGATGCGGATCGCGCAGCAGCTCTACGAGGACGGCGCGATCACCTATATGCGTACCGATGGCGTGCAGATGGACGGTAGCGCCATCTCGGCCGCGCGCAAGGCGATCGCGGAGCGCTATGACGGCGGCTACCTGCCCGAAAAGCCACGCCAATATCAGACCAAGGCGAAGAATGCGCAGGAAGCGCACGAAGCCATTCGTCCGACCGAATTCCATCGCGACAAGGTCGGTGGTGGCGATCATGCGCGCCTCTATGACCTGATCTTCAAGCGCGCGCTGGCGAGCCAGATGGCCTCGGCCCGGCTGGAACGCACCACCATCGACATGGTCGACGGCAGCGGCAGCCACACGCTGCGCGCCACCGGCCAGGTGGTGATCTTCCCCGGTTTCCTCGCCCTTTACGAAGAAGGTCGCGACGACGCGGAAGACGACGACAGCAAGCTGCTGCCGCGCCTGAGCGAAGGCGACGCGCCGGCCAAGAAGAAGGTGAGCGCCGAACAGCATTTCACCCAGCCGCCGCCGCGCTTTTCGGAAGCGTCGCTGGTGAAGCGGTTGGAAGAGCTGGGCATCGGTCGCCCGTCGACCTACGCCTCGACCCTGCAGGTTCTGAAGGACCGCGACTATGTGCGCGTCGAGAAGAACCGCTTCTTTGCCGAGGAAAGCGGGCGTCTCGTCACGGCCTTCCTGGAGCGCTTCTTCGAGCGCTATGTCTCCTATGACTTCACCGCGGGTCTTGAGGATGAGCTGGACGAGATCAGCGGCGGCCGCGCCCAGTGGCAGGAAGTGCTCGAAGCCTTCTGGAAGGACTTCAAGCCCAAGACTGCCGAGATCATGGAGCAGAAACCGTCCGACATCACGGCGGAGCTGGACAAGTTCCTGGAGCCGATGCTGTTCCCGCCCAAGGCGGACGGCAGCAATCCGCGCGCCTGCCCGCTCTGCGCTGATGGCCAATTGTCGCTGCGCGGCGGCCGCTTTGGCGCGTTCATCGCCTGCTCCAACTATCCCGAGTGCAAATATACCCGCAAGTTCGGCCAGCCCGGCGGCAGCGATGGCGCCGATACCGGTCCCGAAATCCTGGGCCAGCATCCCGAGACCGGGCAGGACATCGTCAAGAAGTCCGGCCGTTTCGGCCCTTATATCGAGATTGGCGAGGGCAAGGAAGCCAAGCGCGGGTCGATCCCCAAGGATCTGCCCGATGGCGAGATGACGCTCGACTGGGCGATCAAGCTGCTGAGCCTGCCGCGCGAAGTCGGCCTGCACCCGGAAACCGGGCTGCCGATCGTCGCCAATATCGGTCGTTTCGGTCCCTATCTGCTGCATGACGGCAAATATGGCCGCCTGTCCTCGACCGCCGAGATTTTCGAGGTCGGCATGAACATGGCCGTCGCCAAGCTCGCCGATGCGGCGAACAAGGGCGGGCGTGGCGGATCGTCGCGCGAGCCGCTCAAGGTGTTGGGCAAGCATCCGCGCACCGAGGCGGAGATCAAGCTGATGGCGGGCCGCTATGGCCCCTATGTCACTGACGGCACCACCAACGCGACCCTGCCCAAGACGATCGAGCAGGACGCGCTGACGCTGGAGGAAGCGGCCCAGCTGATCGACGCGCGCGCAGCGGCGGCCCCGGCCAAGAAGGGCAAGAAGGCGCCGGCGAAGAAGGCGGCCGCCAAGAAGCCGGCGGCGAAGAAGGAAGCGGGCGAAAAGAAGCCCGCTGCCAAGAAGGCCCCGGCCAAGAAGAAGGCGGAGACCGCCAAGGCATGATCGGCGCCATGGCGGGGCGTGCCTGCGCCATCGTCGCCCTGCTTCCGTCGGCGGCCAGCCCCGCGCTGGCCGCCGAACCGGACGTCGTGCGCTTTCAGGTCGGCGACAAGGAACTGCACTGGACCGTGCCGGAGGGCTATTGCCCGCCCAAGGGGCCGATGGCGTCGCTGGCGCAGATGATGGCGACCATGGACACGCAGAATGTCACGGTCCTGACCCTCTATGCCTGCGACGCGACGCTGACGAAGCTGGATCGCTATATCCTCGTCAAGGCGCCGGTCGCGGCATTGATGGCGACGCTGGAGCGGGACCAGTTCCTGAAGCTCATGGAGGCGGAGTTCGACACGCCGGCGTTCAAGGCGTTTCTGGACAAGGACGATACCAATGTGGCCATCGACAAGGGGATGGAGACGCTGTTCGGCGCCAAGACTCAGACCAGCGGGAATGGACGATAGCTGCGCCATCATCGGCGGATCGATGACGATGCAGACCCAGCAGGCGCAGGTGGCGATCGGCGTTGGCGGCTGTCTGACGACGGCGGCGGGCAAGGTGATCCTTGTCGCGACCTATGAAGGCTATGACGGGCCGGACACGGTCCGCACGTTGGTAAAGCGGTCGCGCGACTTTGCCCTGTCGATCATCGCGGAAAATGAAGCGCCGGCGAATTGATCGGCTGACCAGTTTATCGCTTGCTCCGTTGTGGCGCGGAGCCGAACCGACGCCCCTCTAGCCGAAATAGTGGGCGGCGGCGATCAGGCTGCCAGCGGCCAGGATGGCGGCGGCGATCCATTTCGCGCCATTGTCGGGCGGTGATGGCGTGGCGGGCGTCGTGTCTGCCTCCAGTCGGCGCGTCAGCGCGCGCAGCAGGCGCGGGGCGTCGTCGGCGATGCGCGAGAGCTCAAGCAGCAGGGCAACGGTCTTTTCCGGGGCATGGGCTGCCGCGACCTGGTTCATCACCAGCCGGCCGCGCGCCTTCTGCAGGGCTTGCGACAGGTCGAAGCCGGGCTGGATCGCACCCAGCACCCCGTCCATCGTGATCAGCGCCTTGAAGATGAGGGCGAGGTCGGGCGGCAGCACCAGCCCCTCCTTGCGCAGCAGCGGAAAGAAGTCGGCGACCATGCGGGTGAGGACCAGCGGGCCGCTGCCATGGCGCGCGACCAGTTGCTCGGCGGCGTCCAGCACCTGGCCGGGATCGGGCGCGCTGGCCTTTGACCAGACCAGCAGCGTGTCGGCCAGGGTGCGGGCGTCGCCGGAGCGCAGCGAGAGGATGAAGGACAGGAATTCCTGCCGCCGCCGCGCGCTGACATGACCGATCAGGCCAAGGTCGAGCAAGGCGAGCCGGTCGCCGGGCAGGCAGAGAAGATTGCCGGGATGCGGATCGCCATGGAAGCGGCCATGGACCAGCACCATGTCGAGCACCAGCGCGGCACCGAGGTCGGCGATCGCGGCCGGATCGATGCCGGCAGCGCGCAAGGCATCGCCGTCGCGCGGCGGCACGCCGTCGATATAATCCATCACCAGCACGGTTTCCGCGCAATAAGTCCAGTGGATCGCCGGGATGACCACGGCCGGGTTGTCGGCCAGGTCTTCGCGCAGCCGGTCGGCATTGCGACCTTCCTGGGTGAAATCCAGTTCCTCCAGCACGGTGTCGAGCAATTGCTGCACCAGCGCTTGCGGCTGGAAACGGCGCGCCTCGCGACTGCTTGCTTCGACGACGCCGGCCAGATGGGTGATGAGGCGCAGGTCCGCCTCCATCGCCTTGCGGATGCCGGGGCGACGGATCTTGACCACCACCTCCTGCCCGTCGGTCAGGGTCGCGCGATGGACCTGCGCCATGGAGGCGGCGGCGAGCGGCGCCGTGTCGAAGCGGGCGAAGGCGGTTTCGACCGGTTCGCCAAGCACCGCTTCGAGGCGTGGGCGAAGCTGATCGAAGGGCAGGGTTGGCGCGTCGCTGTGCAGCTTGCCGAATTCGGCGATCCACGCCTCGGGCAGCAGATCCTGCCGGGTGGCGAGGATCTGGCCGAGCTTCACATAGGTCGGGCCGAGCGCTTCCATTGCCTGCCGGGTGCGGCGGGGCAGGTCGGGCGGATCGGCGGTGGCACTGTCATCGCCTTTCGCCAGTCCCAGCCGGGCGAGCAGCATGTCGAGGCCGAAGCGGGTAGCGACGCTGGTAATCTCGGCCAGTCGTGCGCGATCCCGCGTGGCCACCATGATGGTCTTGAGCATGATGGCTCAACGACCGGGATGGTGATTATGTTTCGCTTGAGTAATCGAACCCCGATCCGTTCGTTTCGAGCGTGTCGAGAAACGCGCGCGTAGCGCTCTCCGCTTCTCGACCAGGCTCGAAGCGAACGGTCGTCAGTCAGTCGACCCAGTCGAGGCCGATGTCGCGATAGATGAAGCGATCTTCTTCCCAGTCTTCCTTCACCTTGACGTGGAGGTAGAGGTGGACCTTGACGCCCAGAAGGTTGGCCAGTTCGGCGCGCGCCTTGGATCCGATTTCCTTGAGGCGCTGCCCCCCCTTGCCCAGCACGATCGCGCGCTGGCTGGAGCGGCCGACCAGGATCTGCTGGTGGATTTCGACCGAACCGTCGTCGCGCTCCTTATACTGCTCGGTATCGACCGCGGCGGCATAGGGCAGTTCGGCGTGGAGCTGGTGATAAAGCTGCTCGCGGGTGATTTCGGCCGCCAGCATGCGGTCGGTCGCGTCCGACACCTGATCCTCGGGGAAATGCCAGGGGCCTTGGGGCATGGCGTTCGCAAAGGCGGTCTTGAGTTCGGGCAAGCCATCGCCGGTCGCGGCGGAAACGAAGAAGGTCTCCTCGAACTCCAGTTCCTCATAGAGGCGCTGGGTATGGACCAGCAGCTTCTCCTTGACCGCGATGTCGACCTTGTTGAGCACCAGCCATTTGCGTTCCGGCCGGGCCTTCAGCGCAGCGATGATCGGCTCCATCTTGGCGCCAAGGCCCGCCTTGCCATCGACCAGCAGGACGATCAGGTCGGCGCCCTGCGCGCCGCCCCAGGCGGCCTGCACCATCGCGCGATCGAGGCGGCGGCGCGGCGCGAAGATGCCGGGCGTGTCGACCAGCACCATCTGCGCATCGCCCTCGATCGCGACGCCCATGACGCGGGTGCGCGTGGTCTGCGCCTTGGGGCTGGTGATCGCCACCTTCTGCCCGACAAGTGCATTGACCAGCGTCGACTTGCCGGCATTGGGGGCGCCGACGATGGCGATGACGCCACAGCGCTGATTTTCAAACTCGATGGTCAATCACATGCTCCGTTCGCTCCACGCCAATGCGCGGAGACGTCTTCCTAAACCAAAATGAATGTTGGGGACAGGCTTAGCCCGCCAATTGCTCCAGCAGGGCTTTCGCGGCAGCGGTTTCGGCTTCCTGCTTGGAGCCGCCGGTGGCGCTTGCCTCGCCCGCGCCCTTGATCGAGACGGTGACGGTGAAGCGCAGCGCATGGTGCGGCCCCGACCGGTCCGTCATCACATATTCGGGCGGCTTGCGCTTGTTCGACGCGGCCCATTCCTGCAGCGCCGACTTGGGGTGGCGCGGCGCGGCGGTCTGGGTATCGACCCGGTCGCCCCACAGGCGGTGGACGAGCGTGCGCGCCTCGTCCAGTCCGGCCTCCAGATAGAGGGCGCCGATCAGCGCCTCCATCACGTCGCCCAGCACATTGTCGCTGTCGGCGGCGCCATCGTCGCGCGCCTGCTTGCCCAGCACCAGATGGGTGGGCACGCCGGCGGCGCGGGCCACCTGCGCGCAGGTTTCGCCTGAGACCAGTGCGTTGAAACGACGCGACAGCTTGCCTTCCGGTTCGGCCGGGAAGCGGGCATAGAGCCATTCGGCGATCAGCAGCCCCAGGATGCGGTCGCCCAGAAATTCCAGCCGCTCGTAATTCTCCGCCTTGGCGCTGCCATGGGTCAGCGCCTGTTCGAAGGCGGCGGGGTTGATCGGCGCGCGGCCGATCAGCGCGATCAGCCAGGCTGCGGTATCAGGCCTGTGCGAAGCCACCATCAAAAGCCTTCCCCGATCCGGCTCCAGCGTGCGGCGGTGAACCAGGTCCAGGGCAGCAGCCAGTTGGCGCTGCCATCGGTCGAGAAGACGGAGACCAGCGCCTTGCCGACCAGATTTTCCTCGGGGACGAGGCCGATGCCGCCGCCTTCGACCGCAGGGAAGCGGCTGTCGGCGCTGCGATCGCGATTGTCGCCCATCATGAAGAGATGGCCTTGCGGCACCAGCACGGTGTCACGGTCATCGGCGGCGCCATCGGGCACCAGGTCGAGGACATTGTAGCTTTTGCCACCCGGCAGCGTCTCACGATATTGCGGATAGCGGCACTGCTTGCCACCGCCCGGCGCGGCCTGTTCGAATTCGGGGCGATAGCAGGGGGAGGGACTGCCTTCCTTCTGCGCGGCATCTTCCATGTTGGGCGTCACCGGAATGACGAGGTCGGCGACCTTCTGCTTCGGGATCGCCTGGCCATTCAGATAGACGGTGCCGCCGCGGACCGAGATCATGTCGCCCGGCAGGCCGATCACCCGCTTGATATAGTCGTTCTTCTGGCTCGGCGGCGCCTTGAACACCACCACGTCGCCGCGCTGCGGCGTCGAGGCGAAGATGCGGCCGGGGATCAGCGGCACCGAGAAGGGCAGCGAATAGCGCGAATAGCCATAGGGCCATTTGGCGACCAGCAGATAGTCGCCGATCAAGAGGCGCGGCTGCATCGATTCCGAAGGGATGTTGAAGGGCGAGACGATGAAGCTGCGCAGGACGAAGACGAACACCGCCAGCTTGGCGAGGAACCAGATGAAGTCCCGCGTTTCCGATTTTGCGCTCATGTCTGCCTAATGTTCCTTCAAGATCGTGCCGCGCTGCGACGTGTCACTGCGGCCTGTCGCGGCTTTTGCGGGGTCGCCCGCGCCGCGTCAAGCGCGTGGACGATGCAATGCGTGCCGCTTTTGGATAAGGAGAGGAAGAATCGACCGGTGCAGCGTCGATATCGACCAACGACCAAGAGGATCTCCCGCATGTCCAGTCCCGCACTGGCGGCCCTTGCCGCCCTGCCTCAAGCTGAACTCAAGACCATCTTCGAGAGTGATCCCGACCGCCTGTCCAAGCTGGTGCTGAGCCATGGGCCGCTGCGCTTCGACTGGTCCAAGACGCACCTGACCGACGATCTGGTCGACGGCTTCCTGAAGCTGGCGCAGGAACAGGATTTTGCCGGCCGGCGCGAGGCGCTGTTCGCCGGCGAGGCGGTCAACAATACCGAAGGGCGCGCCGCCGAGCACACCGCGCAGCGCGGCGTCGGCAATGCCGACAGCGTGGCGCTGGCCAAGGCGCTGCACAATCGCACCCGCGCGCTGATCGACGCGATCGAGGCAGAGGCGCTCGGCCCGATCCGCCATATCCTGCATATCGGCATCGGCGGGTCGGCGCTCGGCCCGGACCTGATCGTCGATGCGCTGGGCGGCGACGGCATGCGCTATGATGTCGCGATCGTCTCCAATGTCGATGGCACGGCGCTTGAAAAGGCGATGGATGCGTTCGACCCCGACGCCACGCTGATCGCGATCGCGTCCAAGACCTTCACCACCAGCGAAACCATGCTGAACGCGGCGAGCGCGATCAACTGGATGGTCGAGGCGGGTGTCGAAGACCCTTATGGCAAGATCATCGCGCTGACCGCCGCGCCGGAAAAGGCGATGGAATGGGGCGTCGATGAGACCCGCATCCTGCCCTTCCCTGAAAGCGTCGGCGGCCGCTATTCGCTTTGGTCGTCGATCGGCTTCCCCGCCGCACTGGCGCTGGGCTGGGACGCGTTCGAAAGCCTGCTGGAAGGTGCGGCGGCGATGGACCGCCATTTCCAGCTGACCGATCCGCGCGAGAATATCCCGCTGATCGCTGCCTTCGTCGATCAATATTATGCCCGCGTGCTGGGTTGCGAGACGCGTGCGCTGTTCGCCTATGACGAGCGGCTGGCGCTGCTGCCCTCCTATCTCCAGCAACTGGAGATGGAGAGCAACGGCAAGTCGGTGAAGCTGGATGGCTCGCCGGTCGATGGGCCGACCGCGCCGATCACCTGGGGCGGCGTCGGCACCGATGCGCAGCATGCCGTGTTCCAGCTGCTGCATCAGGGCACGATCCTGACCCCGGTCGAGTTCATCGCCTCGATCGAGCCGGGCAATGCGCTCGACCCGGCGCATCATCGCGCGCTGCTGGTCAATTGCTTCGCCCAGGGCGCGGCATTGATGCGCGGCAAGGACAATGAAGACCCGGCGCGCGCCTATGCCGGCAACCGCCCGTCGACCACCATCCTGATGGATGATGTGAACCCGGAGGCGCTGGGCGCGCTGATCGCCTTTTACGAGCATCGCACCTTCGCCAATGCCGTGCTGATGGGGATCAACCCCTATGACCAGTTCGGCGTCGAACTGGGCAAGGAGATCGCCAAGTCGATCGAGGCCAATGGTCCGACCGGCTTCGATCCCTCGACCATGGCGCTGATCGAGATCGCTTTGGGCGAGTAATCCTCCCCGGCACGGGGAGGGGGACCGGCCGCAGGCCGGTGGAGGGGGCTATCCTTCTCCGCCGGGCTGGCGGCGCACCCCCTCCACCATGCTGCGCATGGTCCCCCTCCCCGCATGCGGGGAGGAAATTCCCATTTGTAACTGCGCGGTCCAGCCGCCATATCCGCCGCCAAGATAGTGCGCCGAGCGGAGACTGGCATGAGCGATTATGATTTCGACCTTTTCGTCATCGGCGCAGGATCGGGCGGGGTGCGCGCGTCGCGCGTCGCCGCCGCGCATGGCGCCAAGGTCGCGGTGGCGGAGGAATTTCGCGTCGGCGGCACCTGCGTCATCCGCGGCTGCGTGCCCAAGAAGCTGCTCATCTATGGCGCGCATTTCGCCGAGGATCTGAAGGACGCTCGCCGTTTCGGCTGGAATGTGCCGGACTGCGGCTTTGAATGGGCGACGCTGCGCGACAATGTGCTGGCCGATGTCGACCGGCTCGAAGGACTCTACACCAACACCCTCAACAGCCATAAGGTCGAGCTGATCGCCGAGCGCGTGACGGTGACCGGGCCGCACAGCGTGAAGCTCGCCAGCGGGCGCGAGGTGACGGCCAAGGTCATCCTGGTCGCGACCGGCGCCTGGCCGCTGATCCCGGAAGTGGAGGGCGCCGAACATGGCATCACCTCCAACGAGGTGTTCCATCTGGACGAATGCCCCAAGCGGATCGTCATCGTTGGCGGCGGCTACATCGCCAATGAATTTGCCGGCATCTTCCACCAGTTCGGCAGCCATGTGACGATGGTCAACCGGGGCGGCACGCTGCTGCGCGGTTATGATGAGCAGATCCGCGACCGCCTGCTCCAGATTTCGACGATGAAGGGGATTAATTTCCGCTTCAACGCGCAGATGGAGAAGATCGAGAAGAAGGAGGATGGCACCTTGTGCGTCCACTTCAAGAATGGCGATCCGGTCGCGGCCGATATCGTGCTGTTCGCCACCGGCCGCCGCCCGCACACCGACGGTCTGGGTCTGGAGAATGCCGGCGTCGAGATCGACGACAAGGGCGCGATCAAGGTCGACGAATATAGCCGCACCAGCTGTGAGAGCATCTATGCGGTGGGTGACGTCACCGACCGGCTGCAACTGACCCCGGTGGCGATCCGCGAGGGCCATGCCTTTGCCGACACCGTGTTCGGCAATAATCCGCGCACCGTCGACTATAGCTGTGTGCCGTCGGCCGTGTTCAGCCATCCGCCGCTGGCGGGCGTCGGCCTGACCGAAGCGCAGGCCAAGAATAAATATGGCACGGTGAAGGTCTATACCTCCGACTTCCGGCCGATGAAGAATGTGCTGGCCGGACGCGACGAGCGGGCGCTCTACAAGATGGTCGTGGATGCGACCACCAACAAGGTGGTGGGCCTGCACATGATCGGCCCGGATGCGCCGGAAA
Source organism: Sphingomonas sp. S-NIH.Pt3_0716 (assembly GCF_003950715.1). Classification (NCBI taxonomy): domain Bacteria; kingdom Pseudomonadati; phylum Pseudomonadota; class Alphaproteobacteria; order Sphingomonadales; family Sphingomonadaceae; genus Sphingomonas; species Sphingomonas sp. S-NIH.Pt3_0716. Next base: position 113,196 of record NZ_QLJK01000006.1, read on the forward strand.
TCCTGCAGGCGGCGGCCGTCGCGGTGAAGGCGGGCCTCACCAAGCAGGATTTCGACGATACCGTGGCGCTGCACCCCAGCATGGCTGAAGAGCTGGTGCTGCTGAAGTAAAGGCGGAGAACCAAAGATCCGTTCGCTTCGAGCGTGTCGAGAAGCGCAGAGCGCTGCGCTTGCCGTTTCTCGACTTCGCTCGAAACGAACGGGCTTAGTTGTTGGCTACAAAGGTAATCACCAGCGCGTCGCGCCAGGCAGGCTGGGCGGGATCGACGGCGTGGATTTCGGTTACGCCGTGGAAGATGCGATGATCGTCGATCAGCATCGCGTCGCCCGGCTGCGCCAGAGTGAATTCGCCCATCGGCGTGCCGTCAGCGGCGCCGATGCGGGTGACGCCCTCGCGCACATTGCGCCGCTCGACCAGCATCACGAAGACCCGGTCGACGCCGTCGCGATGCATGCCCTCGGGTGTGGGACGGCCAAGCTCGCCCGGCTTCGCCTCGATCCGGAACTGGTGCATTTCGACATGCCAGTCGCCCGATGACGCCGGATCGAAATGGCTGGCGCAGAAGGCGAGCAGCGCCTGCGTCACCGGCAGCGCGATCGTCGCATCCTCGACCGGATCAAACCAGCGCTGCACGTCGCCGTTCAGCGGATTATAGTCGCGGCTCTGATAATGAGGCTGGTGCGGCTGGCGGCTGAACTGTCCGGCGGCGCAGTGGAAGGTGGCGTGGCGGCGGCGGCGATAACGGCCGCCATCGGCCATGAAGAGATCGGGGCCAAGATCGTCCCAGCTGCGGGCAAAGGGTGCCCAGTCGGCCGCGCCGATATCCAGCTGGCGCAACAGGTCGGCGCCGGCCAGGCGGGCATAGCCATCCTGTTCCAGCGCCTGGTCGATGGTGGGCAGGCAGTCCGTATCGCTCATTTCCATCCTCATAGGCAGAGGAGGAAACGAGCGACAGGGCCAGTTGCCACAAGCAGGATTGTGATGACGCCGGCCACAAACCTCCGTTCGTTTCGAGCGTGTCGAGAAACGTCATGCTCTACGCTTCTCGACTGGGCTCGAAGCGAACGGGGCCAGGTGCTTGACGGTCAGTAGATGGTGGGCACCATGCCCCCCTCGACCTTGACCGCCGCGCCATTGGTGGCGGCGGCCAGCGGGCTGGCGAGATAGGCGGTCATCGCGCCGACCTCATCGGCTTCGATCAGCCGCTTGATCAGCGAGAGCGGGCGCAGCTTGGTGAAGAATTCGGCTTCGCGCTCGGCTTCGGACGCGTCCTTGTTCTCGACCACGGAGCGGATGAATTCGACAATGCCTTCCGAACGGGTCGGGCCGGGCAGCACCGAATTGACGGTGACGCCGGTGCCGCGCGTATGTTCGGCAAGGCCCCGCGAAATGGCGAGTTGCGCCGACTTGGTCATGCCATAATGGATCATCTCGGCCGGTGGCAGCAGACCGCTTTCGCTGGCGATGAACAGGACGCGACCCCAGTTCTTGGCCAGCATCTTCGGGAAATAATGGCGAGCGAGGCGGGCGCCGCTCACGACATTGACCTCGAACAGATGATGCCAGTCCGCATCCGTGATGTCGGTGAAGTCCTTGGCCTCATAGATGCCGAGATTATTGACGAGAATGTCGATGTCCGGGACGGCCGCGATCAGCGCGTCGGCGCCCGCTGCGGTGGCGGGATCGGCCAGCACCGGGCGGATGGTGCCGGCCTGCGAAAGCTCGGCGGCGGCAGCGTCCAGCTTGGCCTGGTTGCGGCCGGTGATGACGACCTCGACCCCTTCCTCAGCCAGGCGCTTGGCGATGGCGAAGCCGATGCCGGCGGTCGATCCGGTGACGAGGGCGGTCTTGCCCGAAAGCTGAAGATCCATGGTGCATTCCTCTGAAAAGTGACAGCGACGTTGACACCAAGATAGACTATTTATCATTGGTGATTAGATTGCACTTTCGCATTTCAGAAGTGATTTGAAATCATGGATAATCGGTTCGGGGACATCGAAACCTTTCTGATGGTGGCGGGCGAGGGCAGTCTGGCGACGGCCGCCAAGGCGCTGCGTCTGACACCATCGGCGGTCAGCCGGTCGATCGCGCGGCTGGAGCAGCGGCTGGGGGTCACCCTGCTGCGGCGGACGACGCGGGCACTGGCGCTGACGCCGGAGGGCGTCGCCTATCGCGACCGGATGGCGGTGCTGCTGGGCGACATGATGGCGCTGGAGGCGGGGCTGGGCGAGGATCGGACCGCGCCGCGCGGACTGTTGCGGATCAACGCTTCGCCCTCCTTCGGCATCGAATGCCTGATCCCGATCCTGCCCGGCTTCCGTGACCTCTATCCGGCGGTGACGGTGGACCTGACCCTGTCCGACACGATCGTCGATCTGGTCGAGGAGCGGGCCGATATCGCCATTCGCATCGGCCCGCTGCGCGACACCAGCCTGCGGGCGAAGAAGCTGGGCCATAGCGCGATGGTGCTGGTGGCGAGCCCGGCCTATCTCGCCCGGCGCGGCACGCCACAGGCGCCGGACGATCTGGACGATCATGACTGCCTGCGCTTCAGCTTCCGCCGCTCGATCGACGGCTGGCCGTTCCGCATCGGCGGAAAGCTGGTGCAGCGGCCGGTGCAGGGGAGCTTCTACGGCAATTCAGGCGAAGTGGTGCGCCAGATGGCGGTCGCCGGCGGCGGCATCGCCCGGCACGGCCATTTCCATGTCGCCAGCGACATCAGGGCGGGGCGACTGGTCGAGGTGCTGGCCGACTATAATCCCGGCGATGGCGAGGATATCCACGCGCTCTATGCGGCGGAAGATCGCACGGCGGCGCGGGTGCGTGCGTTTCTCGACTATCTGGACGGGGCGATGCCCGTGGTGGGTTGAAGGGGCGCCCGCCGATGCCGGCGCCCCTTCGTCCGGTCAGAAGGCGACGACCATCGACCCGCTGATCGCGCGGGGCGAGCCGAGATAGGCGGTGGTGGCGGTGCTGGTGAGGCCGGTGCCCGAATAGCCGATATAGACCTTGTCGAACAGGTTGGTGACGTTGAGCTGGAAGAAGGTCTTCTTGAGGCCCCATTGCTCCAGCGAGAAGCGGGCGTCGAGATCGACCAGCGTGTAACCGGGCAGCTTCACCGTGTTGATGTCGTTGACATAACGTTCGCCGGTTCGCTTGATCTGGAGGCCGAGGTCGACCGGGCCGAGCGTGCCCTGGATGCGGCTGCCCAGCGTATAGACCGGCGCGCCGGCCTCGCGCTTGCCGGCGGTTGCGGCATAGGTGCTGGCGCCGGTCTGGACATCGTCCTTGATCTCCGACTTGAGGTAGGAGCCGAAGACGTAGAGCATCAAATCCTTGACCGGGCGCACCGCGACGCTGCCGTCGACGCCATATTTGTCGACGCGGCCGAGGTTGCGGGTCACGCTGCAATCGCAATCGGCGTCATAGGCGGTTGCCAGGCGATTGTTGTAGCGGGTGTACCAGCCCGACAGCTGCGCCTGGACGATGCCCGACTGATAGCGCACGCCAAGGTCGAACGCGTCGGAGGTTTCCGGCTTGGGATTGCCCGAACTGGAGCCTTCGTCGAAATAGAGCGCGCCATAGAGGGCGTCGGTGCCGGGCACGGACAGGTTCTTGGCATAGCTGGTGAAGACGCTGGCCTTGCTGGTGAACTTGTAGGTGACGCCCAGGTTGGGCAGCAGCTTGTCATAGTCGAATTTGCGCGACTGCGGCGCGGCATAGGCGCTGTTGGCGGCAAGCTGGGCATCGATGCCGGCCTGGGTCGCCGGGCAGTTGACGTTGCCCGATGCGTCGGTGGTGACGCAATATTGATTGAGGTCGCGGCTAAAGAAGGGCATGCGCGCGCCCAGCAGCAGGATGACCTGATCGTCGAGATAGGAACCGCGATACTCGCCCGAAATCTGGTTCAGCGTGGCATAGGATAGCCGGTTGCGCTTCTGCACGACATTATCGTCGGCATCGAGGATCGGATTGTTGACCGGGAAGACATCGACCGGATCGCCATTGGCCTCCAGATAACCGGCCTCGCCAGTCTGGCGATGGCGTGCGCGGTCATAGGTGTAGGACAGGCGCAGGCGGTTGTCGGGGTCGATATCGTAGGACAGGTTCGCGATCACGCCATAGCGCTTGGTCACGGTCTGGCTGGGTGAGAGGACGCGGACGAAATCCTGCGTGTCGCCATCGCCATTCAGGTCCACGCCGCCGACATAATAATATTGGGTCGAGCTGCTGGTGGCGGTGTTGCGGCTGTCCTTGAGATAATAGCCGCCCGTATCGCCGTCGGCGCTGGCGCCTTCATAGGCATAGGATGTGCCGCCGCCATTGGCCTTGGTATATTGGAAGCTGGGATCGACCGTCAGCGTGAGGCCGCTGGCCAAGGTGAAGCGCGAGTTGAGCCGGACATTGCCGGTGTTGGACGGGTTGTAGCGCCGCTCGAACGCCGAACCGCAGCTATTGGCATAGTCCGTGACGCCGGTCTGCGGCGTGTCCACGGTGCAGGCCGCGGTGTCGTAGAAGCGGCCGTCGGTCGTGCCGGGGAAGGTCGCGGTGGTATAGGTCGAACCGTTGAAGGTGTTGCGGTTCTGGTTGTAATGGCCCGCCAGCGCGATGAAGTCGCCATTGCTGCCGATCGGCTGGTAGATCTTGCCATTATATTGCTGCTTATCGACGCCGCCATAATTGGTGTAGGTCGATTTGTTGGTCGCGCGCGAGGCGGAGAACCAGGCCTTGGTGCCGAAGGGCGTGAAGACGCCGGTCTGGAACATGCCGAAGATGCGGTGATAGGCCCGATCATCGTCATTGCCGCGGGCGACGATATTGCCATAGCTGGCGCTGATCATCGCGCCCATCTCGTCTGATGGCATCAGCGAGCGGATGTTGATCGTGCCGCCGGCGGCCGAGGCGGTCGGGCTGTCGACGTCTGTGGAGCCCAGGCTGACGGTCGCCGCCTCGATGATTTCCGGGTCGAGTTGCTGGTTGGTGTAGAGCGCGTAATTGCCCGAGTCATTGAGCGGAATGCCGTCGATCGTCTGCGACACGCGGTCGGAACTGAAGCCCCGCACGGTGAAGCTGCCGCCCAGCGATCCCCAGGGATCCTGGTTGGAGAAGCTGACGCCGGGCACCAGGTTCAGCGTTTCGTTGATCGCCTGGCCGGGGCGCTGGCGGGCGATGATCTCCTGGTCGAGCGTGACCTTGGCCTTGGGCGTTTCGGGGATCTTGACGCCGCCGACGCTCTGGTCGCCCTGCGCACCGGTGACGATGATGCTGTCCTCGAAATCCTGCGAGCCGGTCGATTGCGCGAGCGCGATCGTCGGCGCAGCCGCCACGACCAGCGCGGCGCTGCACATCAATAGCTGTTTCATTGACCCGAAATCCCTTTTTACCATGTGCGACAAGGGTGCCGATTATCTGTTCTGGCACCGAGCTGTCCGTGACAGTCCCGCCCTGCAACTGGGATTTCGCTATGACAATTTTGTTAAAAGTGACACGACATATAAGTGAATTATATTTCAATATGCTGCATGATCTTCATTGTTGAAGATGAGTATTGAAATGTAAAAGTAACGTAGAATTTTATTTCGTATTTTCTTGCCATTATTAATTCGTGTCAGCCGATCCAGTAGGGTACGATCTGGCGATTGTCGGGGTCGACATGGATCGGACGGTCGGCGGGCGGGAAGGCGCGCTGGTCGCAGCTCTGGCGCGAACAGAGGCGGCAGGTGATGCCGATCGGCGTCGCGGCGCCTTCCTCCTGAAGATGCAGGCCGTCGGCATAGACGAAATTGGCCGCATGGGCGACTTCGCAGCCCAGCACCACGGCAAAGCGGCGCGGGGTGCGCTTGTAGCTGCCGGACGGCTTCACCAGTCCCTTGGCCATCGAGACATAGCGCACGCCGTCGGGGGTCTCGCCAAGCTGCACATTGATGCGGTCGGGCACGGCCACGGCCTCATGCACGTTCCACAGCGGGCAGGCGCCGCCGAAGCGCGCGAATTGCAGCCGGGTAGCGCTGTGGCGCTTGGTGATGTTGCCGGCCATGTCGACGCGGCAGAAGAAGAAGGGGATACCGCGCAGGCCCGGCCGCTGCAGCGTAGACAGGCGGTGGCAGGCCTGTTCGAAGCTGACGCCGAAGGTACGAGCCAGCCGGTCGATATCATGGCGCATCGTCCGCGCCGCCTCGCGGAAGGGGGCGTAGGGCATCAGCAGCGCGCCGGCGGCATAATTGCCAAGGCCGATGGCGAGCAGCCGGTCGGCGCCGGTGACCGGCAGGCCGGCCTTGCGCACCACATCGGCGATCACTGCCTGTCCCTCCAGCATCATCAACTGGTGCGCCAGCATGAACTTGCGGCTTTCGGTCGGCAGGGCGGCGTTGATGAATAATTGCCGGTCGGCGGCGCGATAGGCGCGCAGCGCGCTATCGGGCGTCTCTGCGATCAGCGTCTCGATGCCGTGGCGGCGGGCGAGCGCCTCGACCAGCATCCCTTCGTCCAGCACCTGGCCCTGGGCAAAGCTTTCGGCCATCTCCTCGGCCAGGCAGTCGAGGCTATGGACATAATTGCCTGCCTCATGAAACCAGTCGCGCGCCGCTTCCCAGGGCAGGCGGGCCTGCACCTCATGATCGTTGGCGATCGCCTCCTCGATCATGTTGATCCGCTCATTGGCGCGCATATGGGCGTTGTAGAGATCGACATAGCGGGCCGCGAACTCGGGAAATTGCAAGTGCAGCTTCTCGATCCGTTCCGGTTCCAGCGCGGGGCCGGGCAGTTCGGGATGGGACAGCGCAAAGGCGAAGGCGCCCAGCAATTGCTCGTCCTCGCGGCTGTCGAAACTGGCCCAGTCTGTGGGAAAGGCGTTGGCGAGCGCGGCCTTGACCTTGGCGGTCAGCGGGCGATCGTCATTTTCCATTTGGCTGAGATAGGATACGGATATGCCCAGTGCCTGCGCCATCGTCGCCTGGTCCATGCGATGGTCCAGGCGCAGCTGGCGCAGGCGTGGACCTGCGAATATACGATTGCCGCGTGCCATAATCCTTACCCTAATTTGCGAAGTCGCGATTTGCAAATTGGCAAATTTACATTTGCGAACCTTGTGTGCGGCTGGGTAGGGGAAGGGCAAGGCGGCGTCGGCCAAGCTATTGACGCCACGAATTTGGAGAGAAGCCTTTCATGTCGAAGCTCGCCATCATCGAACAGCTGGAAGCCAAGCGCGAGGGCGCTCGCATGGGCGGCGGCCAGCGCCGCATCGACGCGCAGCATGGGAAGGGCAAGCTGACCGCGCGGGAGCGGATCGAAGTGCTGCTGGACGAAGACAGCTTTGAAGAGCTGGACATGTATGTCGAACATAATTGCATCGATTTCGGCATGGACGAGCAGCATATTCCGGGCGACGGCGTGGTCACCGGATCGGGCACGATCAACGGCCGCCTCGTCTATGTCTTCAGCCAGGATTTCACCGTCTATGGCGGTGCGGTGTCGGAACGGCACGCGATGAAGATCTGCAAGATCATGGACATCGCGATGAAGGTCGGCGCGCCGGTGATCGGCCTCAACGACAGCGGCGGCGCGCGCATCCAGGAGGGGGTCGCCTCGCTCGCCGGCTATGCCGAGATTTTCCAGCGCAATGTGCTGGCGTCGGGCGTGGTGCCGCAGATCAGCGTCATCATGGGGCCGTGCGCGGGCGGCGCGGTCTATTCCCCGGCGATGACCGACTTCATCTTCATGGTGAAGGACAGCAGCTTCATGTTCGTGACCGGGCCTGACGTGGTCAAGACGGTCACCAACGAGGTGGTGACGCAGGAAGAGCTGGGCGGCGCGATCACCCACACGACCAAGTCGGGCGTGGCGGACGTGGCGTTCGAGAACGACATCGAGGCGCTGCTGGCGGTGCGCGATTTCGTTGACTTCCTGCCGGCGTCCAACAAGGAACCGGTGCCCGAGCGCCCGAGCGCGGACCCGTGGGACCGGCTGGAGGACAGCCTCGACACGCTGATCCCGGCCAATGCCAACCAGCCCTATGACATGCACGAACTGATCCGCAAGGTGGTGGACGAGGGCGACTTCTTCGAGGTGCAGCCGGCCCATGCGGGCAATATCCTGTGCGGCTTTGGCCGGATCGAGGGCAAGACGGTGGGCATCATCGCCAATCAGCCGATGGTGCTGGCCGGCGTGCTCGACATCAATTCGTCCAAGAAGGCCGGCCGCTTCGTGCGCTTCTGCGATGCGTTCGAGATCCCGATCGTCACCTTCGTCGACGTGCCGGGCTTCCTGCCGGGCACCGCGCAGGAGCATAGCGGCATCATCAAGCATGGCGCGAAACTGCTGTTCGCCTATGCCGAGGCGACCGTGCCGAAGATCACCGTCATCACCCGCAAGGCCTATGGCGGCGCCTATGACGTGATGAGCTCCAAGCATCTGCGCGGCGACCTCAACTATGCCTGGCCGACCGCCGAGATCGCGGTGATGGGTGCCAAGGGCGCGGTCGAGATCATCTTCCGCGGCAAGACGCCCGAAGAGATTGCCGAGAAGACCAAGGAATATGAAGACCGCTTCGCCAACCCCTTCGTGGCGGCGAGCAAGGGCTTCATCGACGAGGTGATCCAGCCCCACTCGACCCGCAAGCGGATCGCGCTGGGCCTGCGCAAGCTCAAGAACAAGGCGCTGGAGAACCCCTGGAAGAAGCACGACAATATTCCGCTCTAAATAACGACGTCATCCCCGCGAAGGCGGGGATCCATCCCCCGACATCGCTTCTTGGGGATGGGTTGGGAGATGGGTTCCCGCTTTCGCGGGAATGACGACATTGGGAATGATGTGATGAAACTCGGCCGCTTGAACCATATCGGCATCGCGACGCCTTCGCTGGAGGCGAGCCTGGCCTATTATCGCGACATCATGGGCGCGACGATCACGCATGAGCCGTTCGACCTGCCGGCGCAGGGGGTAAAGGTGTGCTTCGTCGACACACCGGGTGAAGGCGGCACGGCGGGGACGCAGATCGAACTGATCGAGCCGCTGGGCGAGAATAGCCCGATCCACGGCTTCATCGCCAAGAACCCGGCCGGCGGGCAGCATCATATGTGCTATGAAGTGCCTGACATCATGGCGGCCAAGGCCTGGTTCGAGGGGCTGGGCAAGAAGGTGCTAGGCGAGCCGCGCATCGGCGCCCATGGCACGCCGATTTTCTTCGTCCACCCCAAGGATATGAACGGGGTGCTGACCGAGATCATGGAGACGCCGAAGGACGGTGCGCATTGATATCACCCCTCCCGCTTGCGGGAGGGGCAGCGAGACTTGGCGGCTTTGCCGCCTAGTCGCAGCGGGGTGGGCACGGGACAGCCCACTCCAACTTCGGCTAGCCAGGCAAGCTGGCAAGCCTGCGTATCCTCTCCCGCCTGCGGGAGAGGAATAAGGTAGGGATTAGGATGACCGAGAAGCCGACATTGGACCAGTGGGCTGCCGCTGCCGCCAAGGAAGTGAAGGGCAAGGATCTGAACTGGGATACCCCGGAGGGTATCGTGGTAAAGCCGCTCTACACGGCCGAGGACGTGACCGTCGATCCGGGCCTGCCGGGCTTCGCCCCCTTCACCCGTGGCGTGCGCGCGTCCATGTATGCGGGTCGGCCCTGGACCATCCGCCAATATGCGGGCTTCTCGACCGCCGAGGAATCCAATGCCTTCTATCGCCGCAACCTGGCCGCCGGGCAGAAGGGGCTCAGCGTCGCTTTCGACCTCGCCACCCATCGCGGCTATGACAGCGACCATCCCCGCGTCGTCGGCGATGTCGGCAAGGCCGGCGTCGCGATCGACACGATCGAGGATATGAAGATCCTGTTCGACGGCATTCCGCTCGACAAGATGAGCGTGTCGATGACCATGAACGGCGCGGTCATCCCGATCCTGGCCTTCTTCATCGTCGCGGGCGAGGAGCAGGGGGTCGAGCGCAAATTGCTCGACGGGACCATCCAGAACGACATCCTCAAGGAGTTCATGGTCCGCAACACCTATATCTACCCGCCCGAACCCTCGATGCGGATCATCAGCGATATTTTCGGCTATACGTCGCGCGAGATGCCCAAGTTCAACAGCATCTCCATTTCCGGCTATCATATGCAGGAAGCCGGCGCGACGCAGGTGCAGGAATTGGCCTTCACCATCGCCGACGGCGCGGAATATGTGCGCTATGGCGTGGCGAGCGGCCTCGACATCGACAAGTTCGCCGGGCGCCTCAGCTTTTTCTTCGCCATCGGCATGAACTTCTTCATGGAGATCGCCAAGCTGCGCGCCGCCCGCGTGCTGTGGCATCGCGTCATGACCAAGCTGGGCGCGCAGGATGAACGCTCGAAGATGCTGCGCACCCATTGCCAGACGTCGGGCGTCAGCCTCACCGAGCAAGACCCCTATAACAACGTCATGCGCACCACGATCGAGGCGATGGCGGCGATGCTGGGCGGCACCCAGTCGCTCCACACCAACGCGCTGGACGAGGCGATCGCGCTGCCGACCGATTTTTCCGCCCGCATCGCGCGCAACACGCAGATCGTGATCCAGGAAGAGACCGGCATGTGCAATGTGGTCGATCCGCTGGGCGGCAGCTATTATATCGAGGCGCTGACCCAGCAACTGGTCGACGCCGCGCAGGAGATTATCGACCGCGTGGAAGCCGAAGGCGGCATGGCGAAGGCCGTGGGTGCGGGCTGGCCCAAGGCGATGATCGAGACTGCGGCGGCCGCCCGTCAGGCCCGCGTCGATCGGGGCGAGGATGTCATCGTTGGCGTCAACAAATATCGCCTTGCCAACGAAGACCTGCTCGAAACGCTGGAAGTCGACAACACCAAGGTCCGCGAGGCGCAGATCGCCCGCATCAACCGGGTGAAGGCGGAGCGCGACGAGGATGCCTGTCAGGCTGCGCTGCAATCGCTCCGCGAGGCCGCCGCCGCGCCGCAGTCGATCGAGACCAATCTTCTCGCCCATGCCGTCGAGTGCGCGCGCGCGCGCGCCACGCTGGGCGAAATCTCGGCCGCCATGGAAGACAGCTTCAACCGCTATGGCACCCAGCCGACGCCGGTGAAGGGCGTCTATGGCGCGCCGTACAAGGATGACAGCCGCTGGAAACAGGTTCTCGACGGGGTGCAGGCCGTCGAACGGCGCCTCGGCCGCAAGCCCAAACTCCTCGTCGCCAAGATGGGGCAGGACGGGCACGACCGGGGCGCCAACATCATCGCGTCGGCCTTTGGCGACATGGGCTTCGATGTCGTATCCGGCCCGTTGTTCCAGACGCCAGAGGAGACGGTGGTGCTGGCACTCGACAGCGGCGTCGATGTGGTCGGCGCCTCGTCGCTCGCCGCCGGGCACAAGACACTGATCCCGGAACTCATCAACCGGCTGCGCGACCACGGCCGTAGCGACATCAAGGTGATCGCGGGCGGGGTCATCCCGCCGCAGGATTATGACTATCTTCGTGACGCAGGGGTTCAGGGCATTTATGGGCCGGGTTCCAATGTCGTGGAGTGCGCCGCCGATGTGCTGCGCCTGCTCGGCCACAACATGCCCCCGGCGGGGCTAGAGGAAGCTGCGTAAATGAATACCCCCTGCACCCTGACCGCCCGCAACGACTGGACGCGCGAGGAAATCGCCGCGCTGTTCGACCTGCCCTTTGGCGACTTGATGTTCGAAGCGCAGTCGATCCACCGCGCGAACTTCCCCCGCAACGAGGTGCAGCTGTCGACCCTGTTGTCGATCAAGACCGGCGGCTGCCCGGAGGATTGCGGCTACTGCAACCAGTCGGCCTCGGCGGAAAGCGGGCTGAAGGCCGAGAAGCTGATGAGCGTGCAGGCGGTGATGCAGGCAGCGGCGCAGGCGAAGGACGCAGGGTCTTCGCGCTTCTGCATGGGCGCGGCCTGGCGCAACCCCAAGGATCGCGACATGCCCGCGATTGTCGAGATGGTGAAGGGCGTGCGCCAGATGGGCATGGAAACCTGCATGACGTTGGGCATGCTGAGCGAAAGCCAGGCGGACATGCTCGCGGAGGCGGGCCTCGATTATTACAACCATAATATCGACACCTCGCCCGAACATTATGAGAAGGTCATCACCACCCGGACCTTCGACGATCGTCTGGTGACGCTGGAGAATGTCCGTAATTCGGGCATCAACGTCTGCAGCGGCGGCATCGTCGGCATGGGCGAAACGCGCGAGGACCGCGTCGGCTTTCTCCATGCGCTCGCCGTGCTGCCGGTCCATCCGCAGAGCGTGCCGATCAACGCGCTGGTCCCGGTCAAGGGCACGGTGCTGGGCAATATGCTGGCCGACACGCCGCTGGCGAAGATCGACGAGATCGAGTTCGTCCGCACGGTGGCTGTTGCGCGGATCGTGATGCCGGAGAGCATGGTGCGCCTGTCCGCGGGCCGCGAGAGCATGTCGGATAGCTGCCAGGCGCTCTGCTTCATGGCCGGCGCGAACAGCATCTTCACCGGTGACAAGCTGCTGACCACTGCCAACGCCGGCGACAATGCCGACGCGGCGCTGTTCGCCAAGCTCGGCGTCGTGCCGATGCAGGCCGAAGTGAAGGTCGAGCTGGAGGCGGCTGAGTGACGCTGCTCCTCCCCACACGTCATGCTGAACTTGTTTCAGCATCCATTATGCCTTCGGGCGTGGTGGTGCGTGGGGAGGAATGGACCCTGAAACAAGTTCAGGGTGACGGTCAGGTTTTTGGGTTGGCAGAGTGAGCGCCGGCAAGCTCTACCTGTTGATCTGGTTGACGATCCAGTGGCTGGCCATGGGGCCACTGGGCGCTGCCCTTTCCTATTTTTTGTTCTTCTCGGATGCGCACGTACTGCCCGGTGACAACTTTGCTTTGAGCATTGCTATCTTCGGGTTGTCCACCGTCGGTTACATCATCGCGTTGCGCATCCTCCTATCTGGGCGAGGAAATTCCTGAATGATAAAGAAAATCCTGATCGCGAACCGTGGCGAAATTGCGTGCCGTGTCATGCGCACGGCCAAGAAGATGGGCATCAAGACCGTCGCGGTCTATTCCGATGCCGACGCCCGCGCGCCGCATGTGCTGATGGCCGATGAAGCCGTGCATATCGGCCCGCCGCCCGCCGCCCAGTCCTATCTGCTGGCCGACAAGATCATCGAAGCGTGCAAGGCGACCGGCGCCGACGCCGTCCATCCCGGCTATGGCTTCCTCTCCGAGCGCGAGAGCTTCCGCAAGGCGCTGGACGCCGAGGGCATCATCTTCGTCGGCCCGCCCGCCAATGCCATCGCGGCGATGGGCGACAAGATCGAATCCAAGAAGCTGGCGATGGAAGCGGGCGTCAATGTCGTGCCCGGTTTCGTCGGCGTGATCGACGACACCGAACATGCGGTGAAGATCTCCAACGAGATCGGCTATCCGGTGATGATGAAGGCATCGGCCGGCGGCGGCGGCAAGGGTATGCGCCTCGCCTATAGCGAACAGGATGTCCGCGAAGGCTTTGAAGCGACCAAGCGCGAAGGCCTCAACAGCTTCGGCGACGACCGCGTCTTCATCGAGAAGTTCATCGAAAGCCCGCGCCATATCGAAATTCAGATACTGGGCGACCAGCATGGCAATATCGTGTATCTCAACGAACGCGAATGCTCGATCCAGCGCCGCCACCAGAAGGTGGTCGAGGAAGCGCCATCCCCCTTCGTGTCCCCGGAAATGCGCAAGAAGATGGGCGAGCAGTGCGTCGCGCTCGCCCGCGCGGTCGGCTATTTCAGCGCCGGCACGGTCGAACTGATCGTCAGCGGTGAGGACAAGACCGGCGACGGCTTCTACTTCCTCGAAATGAACACCCGCTTGCAGGTGGAACATCCCGTCACCGAGGAAATCACCGGCGTCGACCTGGTCGAACAGATGATCCGCGTCGCCAATGGCGAGAAGCTGTCCTTCGGTCAGGCGGATGTGAAGATCAACGGCTGGTCGATCGAGAACCGCGTCTATGCCGAAGATCCCTATCGCGGCTTCCTGCCCTCCACCGGCCGCCTGATCCGCTATAATCCGCCCGAAACCGGCACGGATGAGAGCGGCGCGCTGATCCGCGTGGATGATGGCGTGCAGGAAGGCGGCGAGGTGTCGATCTTCTACGACCCGATGATCGCCAAGCTGATCACCTGGGCGCCGACCCGTCTGGAGGCGATCGACAAGCAGATCGAGGCGCTCGACAAGTTCGAGATCGAAGGGCCGGGCCATAATATCGACTTCGTGTCCGCGCTGATGCAGCATGAGCGCTTCCGCTCGGGCAATATCACCACCGGCTTCATCGCCGAGGAATATCCTGAAGGCTTCACCGGCGCGCCCGCGTCGGCGGAATTGCTCCAGCGCCTGTCCGCGATCGGTGCCTTCGCCGCGATGGCGCAGGCCGACCGCGCCCGCCGCATCGACGGGCAACTTGGCCGTCGCCTGTCGCCGCCGACTGGCTGGCAGGTGAAGATCGGGGATGCGATCCATGACGTCGTGATCGACGGCGACGAAGTGACGGTCGATGGCGAGAGCATCGACATGGCGCTGGAATATACGCCGGGCGATCGCCTGATCGAGGCGGAATTTGGCGAAGAGCAGTTGGCGGTGCGGATCGCGCCGATGCGGTCGGGCTTCGTGCTGACCGCCCATGGCGCCAGCCACAAGCTGCGCATCCTGCCCGCCCACGCCGCGCCCTATGCCGCACACATGATCGAGAAGATCCCGCCGGATCTGTCGCGTTTCCTTATCTGCCCGATGCCCGGCCTGCTGGTCGCACTTAACGTCAAGCAGGGCGACAAGGTCGAGATCGGCCAGCCGCTCGCCGTGATCGAGGCGATGAAGATGGAAAATATCCTGCGCGCCGGCAAGGCGGGCACGGTCAAGAGCGTGTCGGCGGCACAGGGCGAAAGCCTGCCGGTCGACGCGGTGATCCTGGAACTGGAATAAGCATTCCTCCCCGGAACGGGGAGGGGGACCACGAAGTGGTGGAGGGGGGGATGCTTCTGGACGCGGCCTCGCATTTGGGGCACGCCCCCTCCGTCGGCTTCGCCGCCACCTCCCCGCAGGCGGGGAGGAGATGGAGTTCCTGCATGCATCTGACCCACGACCCCAGCGCCCCCGCGGCCGACCCGATCGGCTTCGACGATTTCCTGAAGGTGGACATCCGCGTCGGCACGATCGTCTCGGCCGAGCCCTATCCCGAGGCGCGCAAGCCCGCCTACAAGCTGCTGATCGATTTCGGCCCGACGATCGGTCACAAGAAGTCCAGCGCCCAGATTACGGAGAACCACGCACTGGAAGACCTGCCCGGTCGTCAGGTCGCCGCCGTGGTCAATTTCCCGCCGCGCCAGATCGGCAAGTTCATGTCGGAAGTGCTGACCCTGGGCTTCGCCGACGCGGCCGGCGCCGTCATGCTGTTCGCACCCGACAAGCCCGTCCCGAACGGTTCGCGGCTGTTCTGAACCTGTCCTACATGGGCGGCGCCATGCTATCCCGTCCGCATGACGGCTATGTGCGCGTTATTGGAAGTTTCCTTTCCCGTTGGCGCATGAAGATGTCAAAATATACGGGAAATATGCGAAGTTAAGGGGGCGGGATGACGCGGGCGGTCGGGGGCGACTATGTGATGGATGCGAAGCGGGACCGGTTGGTCATCACCGCTTCGGCACTCGGCACGGTGTTCGAATGGTATGATTTCTACATCTATGGCGTGCTGGCGCCGATCATCGGCCGTACCTTCTTTCCGACCGACAATCCGACCGTGGAACTGCTCTATTCGCTCGCCGGCTTCGCGATCGGCTTCGGCTTCCGACCGCTCGGTGCGATGCTGTTTGGCTATCTGGGCGATCGGCTGGGGCGCAAATATACGTTCCTTGCCACCATCGTCCTGATGGGGCTGGCGACGGCGGGCGTGGGGCTCACCCCGTCGGCCGCCAGCATCGGCGTCGCCGCGCCGGTCATCCTGATCCTGCTCCGCATCGCGCAGGGGCTGGCGCTGGGCGGCGAATATGGCGGCGCGGCCATCTATGTCGCTGAACATGCCCCGGCCGGAAAGCGCGGCTTCTATACCAGCTTCATCCAGGCCGGGGTGATTGGCGGCTTCATCCTGTCGCTGATCGTCGTGGTCGGCACGCAATGGATCGTCGGCATGGAGGTCTGGGATGCCTGGGGCTGGCGCATTCCCTTCATCTTCTCGCTGGCGCTGCTCGCCATCTCGCTGTGGATGCGGCTGATGCTGCGCGAAAGCCCGGTCTTCACGGCGATGAAGAAGGCCGGGCAACAGGCGAAGAACCCGCTGAAGGAAGCCTTCACCGCGCCGGGCAACAGGAAGCGGATGCTGGTGGCGATGATCGGCATCGCCGCGGGCTTCACCGTGATCGCCTATACGGTGATGTTCCAGGCGCTCTATTTCCTGCAGAGCGGCCTGCATGTCGCGCCGGGCATCGCCCAGTTGCTGGTCGGCGGCAGCGCCTTTGCCGGCATGGCGAGCTTCATCTTCTTCGGCTGGCTGTCGGACCGGGTCGGGCGCAAGAAGCCGATCGTCATCGGCTATGCGCTGGTGCTGCTGCTGGTCATGCCGCTCTACCAGTATATGGGCGCGACCGCGAACCCGGCGCTGACGCAGGCGGCAGCACGGGCGCCGGTGGTGGTGAGCGGCCCCGATTGCCGTTTCGATCCCTTTGCCAAGATACAGCCGACCGCCTGCGGCAAGCTGCTCGATCATTTTTCCAAGCGCGGCATCCCCTATGACAAGCGCAGCGGCGTCGCCCCCGCGGTCAGCATCGGCGGCGTGGCCGTGGTGGACCTCAGCAGGGAGGGGATCGATGCCGCGCTGACGGCGCAGGGCTATGATTTCGGTGTCGTCCGCCCCGACTGGCCGCGTGCGCTGATGCTGTTCGCCGCGCTGCTGCTGCTCTGGACCCTGTCGGGTGCGACCTATGGCCCGGTCGCGGCGCTTCTGTCGGAATATTTCCCGGCCCGCATCCGCTACAGTTCGCTCTCCATCCCCTATCATATCGGCACCGGCTATTTCGGCGGTTTCCTGCCGCTGGTCAGCCAATATATCGTCGCGCGGACCGGCGATCCCTATGCCGGCCTATGGTACACGATCGTCGTGGTGGCGCTGGCGCTGGTCACCTGCCTCGTCGCCTTGCCGGAAACGAAAGGACGCCCCCTCGACGCCTGAGCCCCGGCGCGCTATCGGCTGCGGGCAATGACTGGCTATATCGCTCCGCTCCGCCTGCGCCTTGATGGCGATGCGCTGCTTTCCAACTGGCGCTGGCTGGCGCGGCAGGGCGGCGCCCCGGCCTGTGGCGCGGCGATCAAGGCCGATGGCTATGGCCTGGGTTCGGCCGGCGTCATGCAGCGGCTGAAAAGCGCGGGCTGCCGCGATTTCTTCGTCTCCAACTGGGGCGAAGCGGCGGCGCTCGAAGCGCAGATGGACGATGTGAACTTCGCCGTCCTGCACGGCGTGCGCGACGAGGATATGGCGCAGGCGCTGACCTCGCGGGCGCGGCCGGTGCTCTGTACGCCCGGACAGGTGGCGCGCTGGAAGGCGGCGGGCGGTGGCGCCTGCGACCTGATGATCGATACCGGCATGAATCGGCTGGGCCTCGACTGGCGCGCCGACCTTGGCGAACTGGTCGATGGGCTGGAGATTGTCACGCTGCTAAGCCATCTCGCGTCTGCGGACGAGGACAGCGATCTCAACCCGACGCAACTGGCCCGCTTCCGGGATGTCCGGGCCGCAGTGCCGGCGCTGCGCTACAGCCTCGCCAACAGTGCAGGCATCTGCATGGGCGCGGACTATGGCTTCGACCTGACCCGGCCGGGTATCGCCCTTTATGGCGGCGTGCCGCATCCCGATGCGGCGCCGCATCTCCGCTCGGTGGTCCAGCCACAGGCCCAGATATTGCAGCGTCGCGCGGTCATCGCCGGCGACACGATCGGCTATAACGCCACCCATCGGGCCGAGCGCGATCTGGAGATCGCGATCCTCAACATCGGCTATGCCGACGGCTATCTGCGCGGCTTTTCGGGGCGGGGCGCGGCGCTGGTCGATGGCATCCGGCTGCCGGTGCTGGGCCGGGTGTCGATGGATCTGCTGGCCGTCGACGTCGGCGCGCGCCCGGATGTCGCGGAGGGCGACTGGCTGACGATCGACTATGATCTGCCGCAGGCAGCCCAGGCGTCGGGACTGTCGCAATATGAGCTGCTAACGGGCCTGGGCAAACGGTTCGACCGCATCTGGGCCTGAGAGTCTGTTTTAGAAAAACCGGTTCCGGCCCGCTCCCCCGCCCAACCGCCCGATCCAGTGTCATCCTGTCGGGTGGTTGGGCGGGGGAGCGGGCTAGTATGGGCTCTAACAGCAAAAAGGGCGCCGATCGCAAGACCGGCGCCCCTTCACTATCTAATGGATGGCGCTCAGCGCTCGATGCACATCGACACGCCCATGCCGCCGCCGACGCACAGGGTGGCAAGACCCTTCTTCGCGTCGCGCTTCGCCATTTCATACAGCAGCGTGGTCAGCACGCGCGCGCCCGACGCGCCGACCGGATGGCCGATCGCGATCGCGCCGCCATTGACATTGACCTTGGCCGGATCCCAACCCAGTTCCTGACCGACGGCCAGCGCCTGCGCCGCGAAGGCTTCGTTTGCTTCGATGAGGTCGAGGTCGGCGACCGACCAGCCTGCCTTTTCCAGCGCCTTGCGGCTGGCCGGGGCCGGGCCGATGCCCATGATCGACGGATCGACGCCGCAGGTGGCGAAGCTGGCGATGCGGCCCAGGATGGTGGCGCCGCGCTTGGCGGCTTCATCGGCGCTCATCACCACCAGTGCGGCGGCACCGTCATTAATGCCGCTGGCATTGCCGGCGGTCACGGTGCCGTCCTTCTTGAAGGCCGGGCGCAGGCCCTGCAGCGCTTCGATCGTGGCACCGGCGCGGATATATTCGTCCTGGTCGACGATGGTGTCGCCCTTGCGGCCCTTGATGGTCACGGGCAGGATTTCATCGGCGAAGCGGCCCGACGCGCGCGCGGCTTCCGCCTTATTCTGGCTGGCGACGGCGAACTCGTCCTGCGCCTCGCGGCTGATCTGATATTTCTCGGCCAGGTTCTCGGCGGTAATGCCCATATGATAGCCCTGGAACGCGTCGGTCAGGCCGTCATGGATCATCGTGTCGACAAAGCTGACCGGACCCATCTTGGTGCCGCCGCGCAGCATCTGGGCATGGGGGGCGAGCGACATGCTTTCCTGGCCGCCCGCGACCATGATGCGGGCGTCGCCCGCCTTGATCGCCTGTGCCGCGAGCGCGACGGCGCGCAGGCCCGATCCGCACAGCTGGTTGAGGCCGATGGCGGTGCGCTCGACCGGGATGCCGGCGTTGACGGCCGCCTGACGGGCAGGGTTCTGGCCCTGGCCGGCGGTGAGGATCTGGCCCAGGATCACTTCGTCCACTTCTTCGGGCGCGACGGCGGCCTGTGCCAGCGCGGCGAGGATGGCCTGGCGGCCCAGTTCATGTGCCGGAGTCGTGCCGAAGGCGCCCATGAAACTGCCCACGGCGGTACGCTTGGCGGCGGTAATGACGATGTCTGACAAAGGCTCGATCCTCACTTGTGGTAATGTTGTTTTCGCAGGCGCACATAACATCATCCGCCATGGCGGGAAAGCCAAAGGGACAGCGGATGCCACAGCATGTCGGGTGCCCGCTGGCTCAATATCATGCCGACATGGCCAAGGTTCAATATCCGGCTTTCCGTAAGGGACGGGGCGGCCGTTGCGGGCACGATTCGATCGGTTGCGGAAGCGATCGACAAGCTGGGGCAGGGGAGCGAGGCCGGGTCTATGACGGTCCCGTCGATGTGCCATTCGTTTTGCCCGCTCGCATTCGCCGCATAGAGCATCTCGAACAATTGCTGCCCGGCGGCATAGGTGAGCGGTGCGCCCTCATTGGCCCAGTCCTCGACCGCGAGGAAGGCGCGTTCCTCGTCGGAGCCGGCTGCCATGTCGGCGAAGGCCGCATATTTCTGCACGGTGCGCTGTGGGTCGAGTGCCCAGAAGCCCGATTGCAGCGCCTCCATCGGCACATAGCCGAGCCGGTCGCACACCGGCTTTGCGCCGCGCCACAGGGCGGCGATCTCGGCAAGGTCGGCGGGCGGGAAGCCGGCAAAGTTCCAGGGCGAGGCGATGGTCGCCAGCGCCGCGACCCGGTGCAATGCTGCGGCTGCAATGGCGATCGTGCCGCCCAGGCAATAGCCGACCAGGATCGGTGGGCGCCGCAATGCAGCGAGCATCGGTATGAGCCGGTCGGTGACATGCTTGTCCAAGCCGAGGCTGCGGTTGGCGGCCGTCGGCGCGCCCCAATCGACCAGATAGGCATCATGGCCCGCTGCGGCCATATGGCGCAGCATGGAGCGGCTTTCCGACAGGTCCAGCACCTGTGGCGGGTTGATCAGGGAGGGGATGAAGACGACCGGCGCCCGATCGTTTTCCGGTGCCAAATCAGCTTGATACCGCAGCAGCCGGGCACTGCCCGCCGTTGCGGCGATGGGGCATGGTGGTGGTGGCGACGGACGCTGCGCCTCCTGATAGCGACGCAGGCCGATGAAGGCGCGGCGACGCAAATCAGGATCATGCTCCGTTTCGCGCCATAAAATGTTGAGAAAAAGGGGTAAAGGACGCGGGCCATGTTGCGGCGCGGCATCGCCCTGTGCTAATGCGGGATGAGCAGGTGAGGGAGAGACAGGCATGGCCAAATCGAAGGCTGCTAATGAATCCGAACCGGTGGTTATCAAGAAGTACGCTAACAGGCGGCTCTATAACACCGAAACTTCAAGTTATATCACGCTGGACCTTTTGTCGCAGATGACCCGCGAGGGGCGCGAGTTCGTCGTCGTCGACGCGAAGACCGGCGAGGACATCACCCATAATGTCCTGACCCAGATCATCATGGAAGAAGAACAGCGCGGCAAGAACATGCTGCCGGTCAACTTCCTGCGCCAGCTGATCGCCATGTATGGCGATTCCATGCAGTCGATGGTGCCGCAATATCTCGAAGCGTCGATGGACGCCTTCCGCAAGAACCAGCAGCAGTTCCAGGAAGCCATGAAGGGCGCCTTTGGTGGCGGCCCGCTGGCCGAGATCGCCAAGCGCAACATGCAGATGTTCGAGGCCGCGGCGAGCGCGTTCGGCAATGGGGTTCCGGGCATGCCGGGCGCCACGCCCAGCCCGACCCCAGCCGCGACCGAAGAAAGCAAGGATGACGAGATCGCCGTCCTGAAGGCGCAACTGGCTGCGCTCAATGCGAAGATCGACAAGCTGAGCTGATCCACCATGGCCAAGGCGGATAGACTGGAGCGCCTGGATGTCCGCCGGGCGGAGCTGGAAGAGGAATATCGCGCGGCGCTGATTGCGGCGCTGCGCGTGACCGCTGGCGGGCGCTGGGGCCTGTTCGACCATCAACAGGATCGCAGCGCCCGCGCGAAGACCGCGCCGGTGCTCGCGCAGTTGGACGAACTGGCGCAAGAGATTGATGCGATGCGCGACACGCTGGGGCTGGAACCGTTCGATCTCCATCCCGCCTTTCTGGCGGCGCGGGGCAAGCCGGCGGCTGATGCGGTGGGCGAACCCAAGCAGGCCAAGGCCTGGCTGGAGCGACTGGGCGCCGACGCCAACTGAACGCCGTCCGGCGCGATGCTTGGGGGTCGACAGGGATGGCGGGTCTGGCCTATGGCGCGCCATCCACTTTTAGACAGGCGACAGACCCCGTGAAACACGCCCTTAACGTTACCCGCGAACAGGATTTCGCTGCCTGGTATCAGGCCGTCATCACCGAAGCCGACATGGCCGAGGAAAGCGGCGTGCGCGGCTGCATGGTGATCCGTCCCTGGGGCTATGGCATCTGGGAACGGATCCAGACCCTGCTTGATGCGCGCATCAAGCAGACCGGCCATGAAAATTGCTATTTCCCGCTGTTCATCCCGCTTTCCTATTTCGAGAAGGAAGCCGAGCATGTCGACGGCTTCGCCAAGGAAATGGCGGTCGTCACCCATCATCGCCTGATCCAGAAGGACGGCAAGATGGTGCCCGATCCCGAAGCGAAGTTGGAAGAGCCGCTGGTCGTGCGCCCGACGTCGGAAACCGTGATCGGGGCCGCCTTCAGCCGCTGGGTTCAGAGCTGGCGCGACCTGCCGGTGCTGATCAACCAGTGGGCGAACGTCGTCCGCTGGGAAATGCGCACCCGCATGTTCCTGCGCACCAGCGAATTCCTGTGGCAGGAAGGGCATACTGCGCACTCGACCGTCGATGAAGCGATGGAAGAGACGATGAAGATGCTCGAAGTCTATCGCAGCTTCGCCGAAGAATGTGTCGGCCTGCCGGTGGTCGCGGGCGAGAAGCCGGAGAATGAGCGTTTCCCCGGCGCCGTCGCGACCTATTCGATCGAGGCGATGATGCAGGACGGCAAGGCGCTGCAGGCCGGCACCTCGCATTTCCTGGGCACGACCTTCAGCCAGGCGCAGAATATCAAGTTCCAGAATGCCGAAGGGCAGCAGGAACTGGCCCAGACCACCAGTTGGGGTATGTCGACCCGCATGATCGGCGGCCTGATCATGGTGCATGGCGATGATGACGGCCTGCGCGTGCCGCCGCGCGTCGCGCCCTATCAGGTCGTGGTCGTGCCGATGCTGCGCGATACCGAGGAAGACGCCGCGATCGTCGATTATTGCACCGACCTGGTGAACCAGCTGAACGGTCTGGACGTATTCCGCGAGCCGGTCCGCGCGCTGCTCGACAAGCGTCCGTCCAAGGCCGCGACCAAGCGCTGGGGCTGGGTCAAGAAGGGCGCGCCGATCGTGATCGAAGTGGGCGGCCGCGACGTTGCCGGCGGCAATGTCTCGGTCATCCGCCGCGATCGCCTCTATCGCGAGGATGGCAAGCTCGACAGCCAGATTATGCTGAAAGCCGCGTTTGTCGCAAATGTGACCAACTTGCTCGGACACATTCAGGCGTCGCTGTTTGCCGATGCCAAGGCGCGTCTGGATGGCAATATCGACAGGTCGATCACCGATCTCGACGCACTCAAGGCCTATTTCAAGGCCAGCAAGAACCCCGGCTGGGCGCTGGTCCAGTGGGCCAAGCCGACCGGCGAGGCACTGGAGAAGGTTGTGCAGTGGCTCAAGGGCGAGAAGCTCACCCTGCGCAACGTGCCGACCGATGCCGAAGCAGCGGACGGCGCCTGCATCTTCACCGGCGGCACGGCGGTGGAGCGGGTGCTGGTGGGCCGCAGCTACTAAAATGATGGTTTCGAGCGTAGTCGGGAAAAGCTTCTCGACTACGCTCGAAGCGAACGGCCTGGGTTGTTATTGCGCGACCCCCAGTTGCTCCAGCGCGAAGGCGCTATATTCGGCCTGGTCGCGATAGCGGCGGAAGCGGCCGGATTTGCCGCCATGGCCGGCCTCCATGTTGATGCGGAAGACCAGCGGGTTGCTGTCGGTCTTGGTCGCGCGCAGCTTGGCCACCCATTTGGTCGGCTCATAATATTGGACCTGGCTGTCCCATAGGCCGGTGCCGACGAACAGGCTGGGATAGGCCTTCGCCTCGACATGGTCGTAGGGCGAATAGGCGAGCATCACATCATACCATGACTGCTGCTCGGGATTGCCCCATTCGTCATATTCGCCGGTGGTGAGCGGAATGGTCGGATCGAGCATGGTCGTCACGACATCGACGAACGGCACCTGCGCGATGATGACCTTGTAATCCTGTGGCGCCATGTTCGCGACCGCGCCCATCAGCAGGCCGCCGGCGCTGCCGCCCATCGCAGCAACGCGGCCCTTCTTCGCATAACCCTGATCCACCAGCGCGCGCGTCACGTCGATGAAGTCGGTGAAGCTGTTCATCTTGTTCTTGAGGTGGCCGTCATCATACCATTGGCGGCCCATTTCCTGGCCGCCGCGAATATGGGCGATGGCATAGACGACGCCGCGATCGAGCAGGCTGGGGAGCAGGGGCGAGAAGGCCGGATCGGTCGAATAGCCATAGCTGCCATAGGCATATTGGTAGAGCGGGGCCGAGCCATTCTTCTGGAAGCCCTTGGCGTAGATGAGCGAGACCGGCACCTTCGTGCCGTCGCGCGCGGTCGCCCAGACCCGTTCGGTCACATATTTGGCGGGATCATAGCCCTTTACCTCTTGGACCTTCAGTATCTTGCGTTCGCCGGTATCGACATTCACCTCATAGGTGGTTTCGGGCGTGCGCAGGCTGTCATAGGTGTAGCGGACCCAGGGCGTGCCGCTTTCGGCGTTGACGTCGAGCGCCATGGCATAGGCGGGCTCGTCGGCATTGACGAAGCTGCTCTTGCCGCCCTTGGTCAGCAGGCGCAGGCGCTTATTGCCTTCGGAGCGTTCCTCGATCGCGAGGAAGCCATCGAAGGGCTGGAAATTCTCGATGAAGACGCTGGCGCTGGTCGGCACGATGTCCGTCCAGGCGGCGCGGCCCTTGGCGGCATCGGCGTCCGATATGGTCATCAGCCGGTAATTGGGCGCCTGCCAGTTGGTGCGGATCGTCCATTGTCCGCCGACATTGTCGCTGCTGTAGAGAAAATCGCGTTCGCGCGGGGCGAGCGGCGTGAATCTTGCCGGATTGGCGGACGGGGCGCAGCGCTCCTCATTGCTGACGGTCGATTGCAGGACGATGCAGATGAACTTGTCCGACGTCGTCTTCTTGAGGCCCATGTAGAAGGTGTCGTCCTTCTCCTCATAGACCAGTCGATCGGCGCTGACGGGCGTGCCCAGTATATGCGCCTTCACTCGCTTGCCGAGCAGAGTGGTCGGATCCTTCTCGACATAGAAGATCGTCTTGCTGTCATTGGCCCAGGCGAAATCGGGTTCGGCATTGGGGATTTCATCGGCAAGCAGCTTGCCATCCGCGATCGTTTTGACCCGGATCACATATTGGCGGCGGCCGACCAGATCCTCGGCATAGGCGAGCAGCCTGTCGTCGGGGCTGACTTCCTTGCCGCCGACCGCGAAATAGCCCTTGCCCGCGCCCATCTTGGGTTCGTCGAGCAATATCTGCTCGGGCGCGTCCATGTTGCCCTTGCGCCGGGCGACGATCGGATAGTCGCCGCCGGTCTCGAAGCGGCTGTAATAATAATAGCCCTTCTTGCGATAGGGGACGCTGCTGTCGTCCTGCTTTATGCGGCCGGTGATCTCGGCGTAGAGCTTGTCCTGCAACGGCTTAGTCGGCGCCAGCAGTGTGTCGGCATAGGCATTTTCGGCCGCCAGATAGGCGAGCATCTCGGGGTTCTTGCGGCTGTCGTCGCGCAGCCAATAATAGGGATCCTGCCGCGTCGCGCCGAAGGGCGCCTTCACCTCATGCGGCTTCTTTGCCGCGACCGGTGGTTTGGGGGCGGTCTGCGCCTCGGCAGTTGTGGACAGTGCAGCAATGCTGAGGCTCGCCATGAGCCAGGCCGAAGTGCGGATCATATTCCCTCCCTGCGAATCGCATCGCGGAGGCTGACATGATGGCGGGCAGGGGGGAAGATGATCCGGGCCTGCCATAAGAAACGGCAGGCCCGGACTGAAGCTAGGCGCTCAGTTACAGCACATATTTGCTGAGGTCGGTGTCATGGGCAACCGCCGACAATTGCTTGTCGACATAGGCCTGATCGATCACCAGCGTCTCGCCGCGGCGGTCCTCCGCCTCGAAGCTCACATCCTCCAGCAGCTTCTCCATGACGGTCTGCAGGCGGCGGGCGCCGATATTCTCGACCTCGCTGTTCACCTCGGCGGCGATCTTCGCGACCGCGCGGATGCCTTCGGGCGTCAGGTCGATCGTCACTTCCTCGGTCGCCAGCAGCGCACGATATTGCGCAACAAGGCTGGCCTTGGTGTCGGACAGGATCGCGACGAAATCCTCCTCCGTCAGCGCCTTCAGCTCCACGCGGATCGGCAGGCGGCCCTGAAGCTCGGGCAACAGGTCGCTGGGCTTCGCCACATGGAAGGCGCCCGAAGCGATGAAGAGAATATGGTCGGTCTTGAGCGGGCCATATTTGGTCGAGACGGTCGTCCCCTCGATCAGCGGCAGCAGGTCGCGCTGCACGCCTTCACGGCTGACCGAACCGCCACGCACGTCGCTGACGGCGATCTTGTCGATCTCGTCGAGGAAGACGATGCCATTCTGCTCGGCGCTGGTGATGGCGACGCGGGCGACATCATCCTGATCGAGGCGCTTGTCCTGCTCTTCCTCGACCAGCTTGTCCCAGGCGTCGGCGACGCGCATCTTGCGACGCTTCTTCTGCTGCTGGCCAAAGGCCTTGGACATCATGTCGCTGAGGTTGATCATGCCGACCTGGCCGCCCATGCCGGGGATTTCCATCGGCATCGACGGGGCGTCGGCGACTTCCACCTCGACCTCGACATCGTTCATCTGGTTGCCCTCGATCTTCTGGCGGAAGGAGAGGCGGGTGGCTTCGCTCGCATCCTTGCCGGTCAGCGCATCGAGCAGGCGGGCCATGGCGGCTTCCGACGCGGCTTCGCGCACGGCTTCGCGGCGACGGTCCTTTTCCAGCCGCACCGCTTCCTCGACCAGATCACGGACGATCTGTTCGACGTCGCGGCCGACATAGCCGACCTCGGTGAACTTGGTCGCCTCGACCTTGACGAAGGGGGCGTCGGCCAGCTTCGCCAGGCGGCGGCTGATCTCGGTCTTGCCGCAGCCCGTCGGCCCGATCATCAGGATATTCTTGGGCGTCACCTCGTCGCGCAGGTCGGCGGGCAGGTGCTGGCGGCGCCAGCGGTTGCGCAGCGCGACGGCGACGGCGCGCTTGGCATCATGCTGGCCGATGATATGCGCGTCGAGCGCGGCGACGATGGCTTTGGGGGTCAGATTATCGTTCATGATCTTTTCTTGAAGTCTCAGTTGGCGCTGTCGAGCGTTTCGATGGTGAGCTGGTCGTTGGTGTAGACGCAGATATCCGCCGCGACACCCATCGCCTTGCGGGCCAGGGTTTCGGCATCTTCCTCATATTCCACCAGCGCGCGGGCGGCGGCGA
The DNA here is from genome assembly GCF_003950715.1 of Sphingomonas sp. S-NIH.Pt3_0716. NCBI lineage: Bacteria > Pseudomonadati > Pseudomonadota > Alphaproteobacteria > Sphingomonadales > Sphingomonadaceae > Sphingomonas > Sphingomonas sp. S-NIH.Pt3_0716. The sequence goes on from NZ_QLJK01000006.1 coordinate 140,233, forward strand.
GGGCATAATTGCCGCCCGAGCCGATCGCGGCCACGCCGCCGAGCGGCTCCAGAACGTCGCCATTGCCGGTCAGGATCAGGGTGACGTCCTTGTCCGCGACGATCATCATCGCTTCCAGGTTGCGGAGATATTTGTCGGTGCGCCAGTCCTTGGCGAGTTCGACGGCGGCGCGCATCAATTGGCCGTTATGGCGCTCCAGCTTGGCTTCGAGCCGTTCGAACAATGTGAAGGCGTCGGCGGTAGCGCCGGCAAAGCCGCCGATGACGCTGCCGTCATGCAGGCGGCGTACCTTGCGCGCATTGGGCTTCATCACCGTCTGGCCCATGGAAACCTGGCCATCGCCGGCGACGACGACCTTTCCATTCTTGCGGACCGACATGATGGTGGTGCCATGCCAGACCGGCATGGACGAGCGGTTATGGTCATTCATGACCGCGCATATGGGAGCGGCAGTCAAGCGCTGCAAGCGTCTATGTAGAAACACGAGTCCGCCGCCGAAACGTGCGATTTGCGGGACGATTTCTGACTATCGGTTAAGGAACCAATGTCGATGAATTGACATTGTGCAACGCAGCAATCATTGTCGGTCGTCCCAAATGGAGGGAAGCTACTCATGACTCTCAAGGCCAGAGCACAAGAAAAGGTCGAGCGCGCGGGTATTGCCAACTATTCGTTCGACCAGGATGTTCTGGTAATGTGTGGCGTGCGCTATGCGATCGAGGCGTGCGAATGCGGCGAGCCCGATTGCGACGGTGTGCGCCTGCGCAAGAAGTCGGCCTTTCCGCGCATCCTGCAATGATGCAGGGCGGCAGGACGCCGCCCCGTCTCGGCTATCAGTGTCTCCGCTATCAGTGAATGACTTCCTTGCCGGCGGTGCCGACCGATTCGATGTCACGGCCGACGCCCTGCACCGTGTTGCAGGCGGCGAGCGCGGACAGGAGCATGGAAGCAAGGACGAGAGCGACGGTCTGACGCATGGATGATGCACTTTCTAATTTATTTTGGTCGGGCCTGTATAATGCGCGCAAACGCGCTGGACAGAGATAATTTCCAAAAAGCTGCAAGGCGGCGCTTGACAGGTCAGGCATCGGATGCGAAAGGCCGCCTCCTCCTTACAGGGGGCGCGTAGCTCAGCGGTAGAGCACACCCTTCACACGGGTGGGGTCACAGGTTCAATCCCTGTCGCGCCCACCATGATTTCAACGATTTGCGTTGAAACATGGCTGGAGATATCCAACATCGATAGATGGGCGTTGCAGGCACAGACCAGCACCGGCGTTTCTGCGTGCCCTCGGCAAGTCGATGGTTGCCGCCGAGGATGAAGCGAAGCGGGCAATTTCGCCTGCATCCCCGGCCATCACAGCCTCTCACATATCGTCGAAGCGCGGAGCGCCTTCGAAATCGGCCTGCCCGAACGGCTTGTCGGTGAAGAGATAGCCATAATAATAATTGCGCAGCCTGGCATGGAAGGCGCGGATGCGGTCCTGATAGGCCAGTTGCGCCTGCATGTCGGTGTCGGCGAGGCGGGCGAGCAGCGCCTGTACGCCGACCGAGGGCAGCAGCCAGCCGACCGAACGGGCGGCAGCATCGCGCGCCTCGATCCCGTGGCGATAGGCAGTCGCCTTGGGCGCGACGCTTTCATCGCCGACCTGGTGGAAGGCGAAATACCATTTCCAGTGGAATGCGTGGCCTAGCGGCGGGCTGTCCTTCCATTCGGGATGGCCGGCATAGAAGGCCTGCATCGTCTGTTCGCGCGGAATGTCCCAGGCACGGTTGACCGCCTCGCGCTGGGCGAGCGTCAGTTCCACGCCCTGGCCGACCGGGATGGCACGGTTGATCGCGACATGGGCGATGGTCGGCAGCAGCAGGGTGAGCAGCAGCCACAGGCCGGCGAGCGTCGCGGCATTGGTGACCGAACTCCAGCGCAGCCGTCCTACCAGCAGTGTGACGCCAATCCAGAAGGCGAGATAGAGGGCGACCAGGCCCAGCACCGCCAGCAGCGGGAGAAGCTGCACATGCGAGAGGATTGCGCCGATGGTGACAGGCAGGGCGAGCGCGAGGAACAGCAGGCCACCACGCAGCAGCACGCGCCGCGCCCAGAGACGCCGTCCCGATCCTGCGAGCGCATCAAGCATCCGCAGCCGCCCGGCTTCCCGCTCGCCCGAGACCAGGTCGTGGAACAGCGCAATCACGAACAAAGGCGTCAGATAGACCAGCACGAAGGCGAAATCGAAGCGACCGGGGAGGGCGAGTTCGGGATTGAACGCCTCGCCATCGTATAGCTGTGCTTCCAGCCCCAGCGCGCGGACACGCAGGATGTAAGGTGCGACGTCCCGCAGGCCGAGCGCCACGAAGGCGAGCGGCGCGGGCGCATCCCAGGTGGCATGGAAGCTGTAATAGGCCGCGTTGCCGGGATCCTGCGTCTTGCCGGCCCATTGCGCGACGGCGGCGATATCCTGTGCCTGTTTCGGCTGGATGCGGGCGATGGCGGCGCGCTGTCGGGCGACTTCGGCCATGCCGGCAGCGACCGAGGCGATGGCGAGCAGGGCGACGAGTAGCAGCGCCAGCAGCGCCATGCGTGATCGCAGCAGCAGGCGCAGTTCATGGGTGAGGAGGGTCATGGACGGGCTTTCTGAAGATGGCGGGCGACGGGCAGCAGCGCCAGCAGCGCGAGTGCCAGCCAGGCGAGCAGCAGGCCCAGGCCGGGCAGGCTGGCCGTCACCAGGTCGCCGGCGGTCGGCGCGATGAAGCGGAATTGCGGGATCGCCTGCCAATGGTCGGCGGAGATGCGCTTGCGCTGGTCGGCGCCGGCATCCTTGGCCTTGTCATCGGCATAGCTGACGGCATCGGCCTGCAACTGGTTCAGATGCTGGACCATGGTGTAGCGATAGGATTCGGCCTGGGCGAGGAAGCGGCGATGGCCGGCCAGATCGGTGCCCGCCGCGGCCATCGACAAGCGACGCAGCGCGATGGCCGGGCTGATGATGCCGAAGCCATCGGTCAGCCGGCTCTGCGCCTGCTGGGTCGCGAAGCTGCGATCGGCATAGGTGTCGAACAGGCGCGATGTCAGCTTTTCGCCCTCTACCGCGAGCAGGCCGTTATAATTGACCGGCAGATCCTCCACCTTGTCGACGCCATAGCGGCGCAGCATCTTCTGCTTGAAGGCGTTGAAGAAGGGATCGTCGGGATTATGCGCGTCGCCAAGGCGATGCAGATCCTGCTGGATGGCGATGTCTGTTTCCAGGCGGGTGGGCAGGCCATGGGCCTGCGCCGCGATATCGGACGCCACGCGCGGCAGCAGGATGACCAGCACCGCCCAGAGCGCGAGCAGTGCGAGCAGTGCGTCGCGGCCGCGCCTTACCAGCGCGGAGACGAGGATGACGATGATCGACCAGAGCGCCAGATAGGCGCCATAGCCAAGTGCGATCACCGCCATCGGCCCGGCCAGCGCGCCCGGTTGCCCAGCAATCAGCAGGAAGGCGATGAGCGCGGGCAGGCCGACCAGCGCGGCGACCATGGCCAGCGCCAGCAGCTTGCCCATGACGAGCGCGCGGGCGGACACACCCTGCACCAGCATCTGGCGCAGCGTGCCGCGTTCGCGTTCGCGCGCGACCGCGCCATAGCCAAGGAAGATCAGCAGCAGCGGCGCAATCACCTGCAGCACGAAGGCCGGGGTCAGCTGGCCGAAGCGGACCAGCAGCGAGGATTGGCGGACATCGCCGAAATTGGCGCTGTTCTGGCGATGCCCTTCCAGGAAGATGCTGTTGCCGGTGAACGCATCGACGCCGGGATCGAAGGCGGCGAGCGGTGGCAGCGGGCGGAAGATGAAATTGCCGAAATGGACCATGCGATGGGGGTGGCGGTCGGGCTGCGCCTCGAACGCCTCGGCGGCCTGGGCCTGGAACCGGGCGCGGGTTTCGGCAATGCCGTTCTGGTGCGACCAACTGATGAGCGCGGCGGCGAGTGTCAGCAGGACGAGCAGCGCGGAGGCGATGACGGCGACGCGGTTGCGCCGCATCAGCCGCAATTCGTCGCGCGCGATCAGGGTGATGGCGCTCATGCGGCAACGGCCTCCCGCGCGAACTTGCGATGCAGGTCGCGCACGTCGAAGCGGTCCGTGCCCTGCGCCGATGCCTCGTCGACGATCCGGCCAGATTCGAGGAAGCCAATCCGGTCTGCAATGTCGGCCGCCGACAGCAGGTCATGGGTGACCATCAGCACGGCCGCGCCCTTGCGCGCGACATCATGGACTAGGCGGTTGAAGTCGGCGGTCGCGCGCGGATCAAGGCCGGAAGAGGGCTCGTCGAGCAGCAGCACCGGCACTTCGCGCAGCAAGGCGATGGCGATCGCCACCTTCTGCCGCATCCCCTTGGAAAAGCCGCCGAGCCGCTTGTCCCAGGCCGATGCCTGCAGGCCCGTCGCGTCGAACGCGCCGTCAATCTCCTGCGGGGCCGGGTGGCGGCCGGCCAGCGCCAGCAGATAGGCGGCATTTTCCCGCGCTGTCAGATGCTCGTAAAGGGCGACATTTTCGGGGACATAGGCGATCTGCTCGCACGCCCTGTCGGGCTGCGCCGCCGGGTCATGGCCGGCCACCAGCACCGTGCCGCTGTCTGGGCGGGCAAAGCCCAGCAGGGTCGACATGGTGGTCGACTTGCCGGCGCCATTGCCGCCGAGCAGCGCATAGATTTCGCCGGCATCGACATGCAGGGTCAGGCCGCGCAGCACAGGCTGGCTGCCATAGGACAGGTGGACGTCGGACAATATTATGGGCTGGCCGGTGGCGGTCAGGGACATGGGGGCAAGGCTCCTTGGCTGTTGCGCCGGACCATTTCGGCGATGCAGCAATCTGTCAATGAAATAATATAACATTTCCATTGACGAGTGCGACGAGCCTACCCTAGGGGCAGCGGCGAATGAGATTTCGTCTCATTTCATTCAGGGGAAAATATGTCGATCCAGTTCCTGCCGCGCGCCTGCGCTGCGCCCGTCCGTTCCCGTCGCTTCCATCACATCGCCCGCGCGCTGCCGCTGGCCGCTGTCCTGGCCTGGCTTCCAGCCCAGGCGCAGACCGGCGACGCGGTTCATCATGTGCCGGAGGGCGAGGGCGCGATCACGGTCGACGGCGTGCGCCAGGCCTATCGCGGCGATTTCTCCGTGAAGGAAATTCCCCAGGCCATCACAGAGATCGACGCGGAGACGCTGCAGCAGAATAATATCCTGCGCCTGACCGACGCGCTGGACATGAACGCCTCGGTCGCGCGCCAGAATACGCTGGGCGGGCTGTGGGACAGTTTCGCAATTCGCGGCTTTGCCGGCGATGAAAATCTGCCGAGCGGCTATCTGGTCAATGGCTTCAATGCGGGGCGCGGCTTTGGCGGCCAGCGCGACGTGGCCGGGATCGAGCGGGTCGAGGTGCTCAAGGGGCCGGCGGCGGCGCTGATCGGGCGCGGCGAGCCGGGCGGCACGATCAACCTCGTCACCAAGCAGGCGGAAATCGGCCGGACCTTCGGCACCGGGGCGCTGCAATATGGCAGCTATGATCGCTTTCGCGCTGACGCCGACGCCAATCTGGCGCTGACCGACGGCATCACCGCGCGGCTGATCGGCTATTATGAGAAGGGCGACACGTTCCGCGACTATGTGTCGCAGAAACGCTGGGGCTTCCTGCCCTCGATCGGCGTTGCGCTGGGCGATCGGACGCGCCTGATCTATGATTTCGAATGGACCCGCGTGGAAGTGCCGTTCGATCGCGGCATCGTCGTCCTGAACAATGATTTCGACACCGTGCCGCGCTCGCGCTTCCTGGGCGAGCCGGACGATGGCGACACGGTGGCGCGCGCCACCGGCCACCAGTTGCGGCTCGACCATCAGTTCAATGACGACTGGAGCCTGCTGGTCGGGGCCAGCCATCGCGACACGCTGCTGACCGGTTTCTCGTCCGACGCGGAGCAGACAGCATCGCGCCAGAAACTCTATGTCGATGGCCGCTCCCTGTCGCGCCAGCGCCGCTCGCGCCGCTATGATGCGGAACATAGCGTGGTCCGCGCCGAAGTCGCCGGCAAGTTCGAGACCGGATCGCTGCGTCATCGCGTGCTGATCGGCGGCGATTTCGACCAGTTCGAATATGATAATTATTTCACCCGCTATCGCCCGCCGGCGCTGAGCAGCAATCCGAGCGATCAAGCGGGCTATGTCATCGACATCGACAATCCGGTCTATGGCCAATATCCGCTGCCTGCGACGTCGGTGCTGACCAATCGTCTGGATACGCAGCGCAGCTTCGGCTTCTATGTGCAGGACCAGATCGAACTGACCGATCGACTGCAGATCCGCATCGGCGGCCGCTATGACAATCTGACGCTGAAGGTCGATAACCGCCTACTTGCGGAGGCCAATCGTTACAACAGCCGCAAATATGAGCGGTTCAGTCCGCAGGCCGGAATCGTCTATGACCTCAGCGATCCGATCACCCTCTATGCCGCTTATGGCCAGGGCTATCGCGCCAATGTCGGCGCGGATTTCTTCAACAATATCTTCGACCCGGAAACGAGCGAGTCGATCGAGGCTGGTGTCAAGCTGACCGCGCTCGGCGGCGCCTTGACCGGCACCCTGTCCGTCTATCAGCTGACCAAGGACAATGTGCTGGCCAGCGACAATAATAATCCCGGCTTTTCCGTCGCGATCGGCAAGGCGCGCAGCCGCGGTATCGAACTGGACGTGAACGGCCATCTGCCCGGCGACATCGATATCCTGCTGAGCTACGCCTATACCGATGCCGAGGCGCGAGAGGCGGTGAACGATCCCAATTTCGCCACCCAGATCCTGCCGGGGGACAGGCTGATCAACATTCCCGACCATAATCTCAACATCCAGGTTGCGAAGCATTTCGAGGTCGGCGGGCGCGAGGCGCAACTGGGCGCGGGCATGCAATATGTCGGTGAACGGCTGGGCGAGACAGGCACGGACTTCACCCTGCCGTCGCACACCCTGTTCCGTCTGTTCGGCAGCGTCGATGTGATCGAGGGTGTCGAGCTGTTCGGGACGATCAGCAACCTGTTTGACGAGACATGGTATGCCAGCAGCTACAGCTCCGTCTGGGTGCAGCCGGGCACGCCGCGCACCGCCACCGTCGGCGTGCGCGCCCGCTTCTGAGCCGGAAGGATAGAGACATGAGCAAGACGATGACGCGCCTTCTGGGCGCCGCCGCTTTGTGTGTTGCTGGCACCGCCATTGCGCAGCAGCCGACCCAGGCGCCACTGCCGGGGCTGCCCGCTTCGGTGCTACCGCCAACGCTGTCCTGGTCGGGGGCAAGCGAAAAACTGGTCGTCGGCAAGGATGATCCCTGGATCACGCCGGCCGAACAGGCAGGCTTTGCCACCACGCCGCGCTATGCCGAGGTGGAGGCGTGGCTGAAGCGGCTGGACGCGGCGTCTCCGCTGATCAGCCTAGAAAGCTTCGGCCGGACCGGCGAAGGGCGCGACATGCTGCTGGTCCGCGCGAGCAAGGCCAAAGATGGGTCGGGCGCGGGCAAGCCGGTCGTGCTGGTGCAGGCGGGCATCCATGCGGGCGAGATCGATGGCAAGGATGCCGGCCTGATGCTGCTGCGCGACATCGCGCTGCGCGGCAAGGACAGCCTGCTCGACAAGGTCGATCTGGTGTTCGTGCCGGTCTATAATATCGACGGGCATGAAAAGATGAGCCGCTGGAACTTCCCGGCGCTGCGCGGCCCGGCGGAGAAGGGCTATGTCGGCAACAGCCGCAACATCAACCTGAACCGCGACTATGCAAAAGCGGACGCGCCCGAAAGCCGGGCGATGATCGGCCTGCTGCGTCGGCTCGACCCGATCCTCTATGTCGATTGCCATGTCAGCGACGGCTTCGACATGCAATATGACATCACATTCACCTATGCCGGCTGGGGCCGCTATGCCTATCATCGCGCCACCGCCGACTGGCTGCAGGGCCGTTTCGGACCGAGCGTGACGTCAGCACTGGAAAAGGCTGGCCATATCCCCACCATCTATCCAAGCCCGATCGACACGCGGGAGCCGACAAAGGGCATCCGTCAGGCGCCCGAAGGACCGCGCTATTCGACCGGTTATGGCGATTTCATCGGCGTTCCGACTGTGCTGGTCGAAAACCATATGATGAAGCCCTATCGCCAACGGGTGCTGGGCACCTATGTCCTGCTGGAGGCGGCGCTGAAGCTGGCCGGGCAGGATGCCGGAGCGATTGCGCAGGCGAAGGCCAGCGACCAGGCATCGCGCCCCGCCGAAATGCTGACCCGGTGGAAACCCGCTGCGCAGCCGATCGGCTGGGTCGAACGGTTCAAGGGCATTGCCTTCGACACCTATGTCTCGCCGGCGAGCGGGCGCAAGGAACAGAAATGGCTCGGCCGCCCGGTCGACTGGCGGATGCCGATCATCGGCCAGGAACCGGTCGAGACGGTGCGTCTGCCCAAGGCATGGTGGGTGCCGGCCGGGCAGGCCGAGGTGATCGACCGGCTGACATTGCATGGCATCCGTTTTGAGGTGCTGGACGCGCCGCGCACGTTGACGCTCGATCGGGCGCGGCTGGTCGACCCGCAATCGATGCCGGTGCGCGACGCGCGTATCCCGCTGGACACGAAGTTCCGGCACGAAGCCGTGACTGAAACGCTGCCCGCTGGGACGATCCGCGTGCCTGCCGATCAGCCGCTGGGCCTTTTGGCGGCAGCGCTGCTGGAGCCGGAAAGCCAGGACAGTTTCCTCGCCTGGGGCTTCTTCCCGGAGATATTGGCGACGCCTTCCGGGGCAGAGGATTTTGTCCGGGCGCCGATCGCCGAGGCGCTGCTGGCCGCCGATCCGCAGCTTCGCGTAGAGTTCGAGGCGAAACTGGCCGCTGATGCTACATTTGCGGCCGATGGCGACGCGCGGCTCGACTGGCTGTCGGCCCGGCTGCCCGATCGCAGCCCCTATCATCATCTCTATCCGGTGCTCAGGGAGAACTGAGTCTGATGAACCGGGGCGGTCGACCCGCCCCGGTTCTTCCAAATCAGAAGCTGACCCGCGCGGTCACGCGGATGTCGCGGCCGGTGAGCGGGGCATAGTCCTTGAGGAAGGACGAGGCCCGGCGAGCGACCACATCGAAGATGTTGTTGGCCGACAGGGCGAAGCTGAGCGGACGCTCCTTGCCCCAGGGACGAACATTCAGCTCGGCATTGACCATGGTGTAGCCGGGCGTCGTGGTCTCGAACTCGGCGACCCGGTCCTGCTTGCTGACACGCTCGACTTCGCCGCGCAGGTCGAACTTGGTCGCCTGATAGGCCAGGCCACCGAGCAGACGGAGCGGGGGAATGCGCGGCGCCGGCCCGACGCTCTTCACATTGGCATGGACATAGTCGGCCAGGCCATCAGCGACGATCTTGCCGTCGCCCAGCTTGGCCAGGGTCAGCGATCCCTGCACCTCGAAGCCATAATAGCGGGCGTCCGCCTGGTTGAACGCATAGACGGGCAGGCCATCTTCTTCCTCGCCGGTCAGATCCTCATGGATGAAGTTCGAGAACCAGGTGTGATAGGCCGACGCCTCGAAGCTGTAATTGTCGCCGCTGCCGCGCAGGATCGCCTCGACGCTGTTGGCCTTTTCCAGATTGAAGTCGGGATTGCCGACCTCATAGGCCTGGGTGCCGGCATGGGGACCGTTGGCGAACAATTCTTCAGCCGCCGGCGCGCGTTCGGTGTGCGACAGGTTGAGGCCGATGCGCCAGCTGTCGGTCAGGCCATAGGAGGCGCCGACCGAGCCGGAGAAGGCGTCGAAGCTGCGCTTGCCGGCGAAGAACTGCTCCTGATCCTCAAGCGGATTGGCGGTCAGGCTGGTATGTTCGTAGCGGCCGCCAAGCTCGAATTTGAGTGCGCCATAATCGAGCTGCTGCAGGGTGAAGACGCCGACCTGCGTGGTCGAGTTTTTCGGCAGGAAGGCTTCCTCGCCGATCACGTTGAAGTCGCGGTTGAACAGTTGCACGCCGGTCGCGCCGCGCCAGGCGCCATGCTTGGTCTGGGTCAGTTCCAGCCTGGCTTCCATGCCCTTGCTGAAGAAGGCGGTGCCGACCGAGCCGTCTTCTTCCAGTTCGGCATGGGTATAGTCGGCATAGCCCAGGCGCAGCGAAACCTTGTCCAGCACATTGCCGTCGCCATTCACTTCGGCGCGCAGGTTGACGCTGTCCTGCTTCATGCTGAGGCGCGGGGCTTCCTGCTCGTCGCCCGGCTGGGTCGCGAAGCGGATCGGCACGCCATAGAGGCTGTCATAATGGTCGTAGGAAATACCGATATTGCCGGTGTCGCCGATATAGGCGATGCCCCCGCCGGCGGTCCAGGTCTTGGCCGCCGAATTGGGCAGCTTGCCCTTGACCGCGGCATTGCCGGCAAAGTCGATCGCTTCCTCGCCTTCTTCCGCCGGTTCGGCGGGGAGCAGGCTCGATGCCAGCGCTTCGGCACGCAGTGCTGGCGTCAGCGCATGGCCGCCGATGCGGACATCGTCGCTCTTGAGATAGCTGCCATCGGCATGGGCAACCCAACCGCCCGACAGCGGGACATCGACCGAGGCCGCGCCCGAACGCTCGTCCGCGGCCGAACCATAGGTGCCAATCGCATCGACATGGACCGGCTCATCCGGGATGGCCGTGGGGATACGCTTGTCGATGACGTTGACGACGCCGCCGATCGCCGACGATCCGTAGAGCAGCGACTGCGGACCGCGCAGCACCTCGATCCGCTCGGCGAGCAGCGGATTGACGACGACGGCATGATCGACCGAGGTGTTGGACACGTCGACGGTCGATAGGCTGTTGGTCAGCATCTTGACGCGTTCACCCTGCAGGCCGCGCAATACCGGGCGCGAGGCGCTGGGGCCGAAGGAGGTGGCGGATACGCCCGGCTGATGTTCCAGCGTCTCGCCGATCGACGGGCGGATAGCCTGGGTCAGATCCCTGCCCTCGACCACGGCGACGCTGGACAGCATGTCCTGGCGTCGGGTCGGCAATATGCCGGTGACGATGATGTCGGAACGGGTGGCCTGATGATAGCCGTCGGCGGCGTCATCCGATGCGGTTTGCGCATGGGCGACCGTCGAAATGCCGAGAACGGCAAGCGCGCAGCCGGCGAGAAACTGGAATTGCATGGACTTGGATCCCCCGAGGTGGATGGAGCGACATTATTCTGACCTCCACGCCCTGCTCGGTCGCGCTGGAGGCTGCCCCGCCTCTGTAAAAACATGTCCATGATGTTACAACATATCAAACATTACATTTCTGTCATGTGGCCGAAGCCCTATCTATCCATCCAGCCCGCGCAGTTTCCGCAGGTCGATGCCCAGCCGTCGGACCCGATAATAGAAGGTCTTGCGCGGCAGGCCGAGGCGCTCGATCGCCTGGCCCATGTCGCCGCCGGTCGCCTGGATCGCCTCGATGATCGCCATGCGCTCGAACGCATCCATGCGCACGTCGAGCGGCAGCGTCGCGCTGTCGCTGGCGGGTTCCTGCTCCAGACCCAGCGCCAGCCGTTCGGCCAGCCGTCCCAGTTCATGGACATTGCCGGGCCAGTCATGGTCCAGCAGATGAGCCAGCACCGCGCGGCTGACCGGCGGCACCGCGCGGCGAAAGCGACGGGCGGCGGCATCGAGCAGATGGGCGAAGATCAGCGGAATATCCTCGCGCCGTTCGCGCAGCGGCGGGATATGCAGCCGCACCGCCGCCAGCCGATAGAGCAAAGCCGGCTGGATCGCCGCCGTCTGGCCCTGTTGCGTCATGCAGCCGATCACGCGCAGGTCCACCGGCTGGGGTTCGCGCGCGCCGACCGGGCGAACCAGCCGATCCTCCAGAAACTGGATCAGATGCGCCTGCAGCGCCGGTCCCGCCTGGTCGACATCGTCGAGGAACAAGGTGCCCTGATGCGCGCGGGCCAGCCGCCCTTCAAGCGGCGCGCGCCCGGCCAGGCTTTCGCCATGCAGGCTGGTCTCCGCAATCGCATCGGGCACGGCGGCGCAGGCGATGCTGACGAACTGGGCGCTGGCGCGGCGGCTGCGCTGATGGATCATGCGGGCGACCAGTTCCTTGCCGGTGCCGGTCTCGCCCTCGACCAAAATGTCGATATTGGTGTCGGCCAGTGTCGCCACCATGTCACGCAGCCGCTCGATCGCCGGGGAATGGCCGATCAGCGGGGAGGCGACGGCGGTATCGACCATCGCGCGCAGGCGACGATTCTCGATCACCAGCAGCCTCTTCTCGCTCGCCCGCGCGACCGATGCGACCAGGGCGTCGGGATTGAACGGCTTGGTGAGGAAGTCCCAGGCGCCGGCCTTCAGCGCATCCACCGCCATCGGCACATCGCCATGGCCGGTGACCAGGATAACGGGCAGTTCCGCATCACGGGCATGGAGCGCCCGGAACAGATCGATACCCGATATGTGCGGCATCCGCACGTCGCTGACCACGACGCCGGGAAAATCCGCATCGATCGCCGCCAGCGCGTCGGCGGCGCGGGCGAAGGCGCGCACCTCATGGCCCGCCAGCGTCAGCGTCTGCGCCATGGCAGCGCGCAAATCATCATCGTCGTCGACCAGGGCGATCGGACGCGGGGGCATGTCGGTCATGCGCGTTTCAAACTCAGCTGGAAATGGGCGCCGGCCTCGCTGGGCAGCAGGCGCAGCGACCCGCCCATGTCAGCTATGATGTCGCTGGCGATGACGAGGCCGAGCCCGAGACCCGATGGGCGGCTGGTGACGAAGGGGGTGAAAAGCTGGCCCTGCACCGACGGATCGATGCCCGGCCCATTGTCGATCACCGACAGCAGCACCGTCTCCGCATCGAGCGCGACCGAGAGGCGGATGGTTGGCGCGGCCACGCCCTCCAGCGCTTCCAGCGCATTTTGCAGCAGATTGACCAGCACCTGTTCCAGCCGGATCGTGTCGGCCATCACGCGCAGGTCGTCCGGCAGGTCGGGCAGGTGCAGGTCGACCCGCGCCAGCCGCGATTTGAGGATCAGCACACTGCCCTCGATCGGCCCGGCAAGCGGAATGGCATCGATCGCGCCGGTCGCCTTGCGCGAAAAACCGCGCAGTTCGGCGGTGACCTTGCCGATCCGGTCGGTCAGCCGTTCGATCGCCGCCATATTCTCGGCCGCCGCCTCGGCATCGCCGCGCTCGATCAGCAGCCGGCCATTGGCGGCATAGCTGCGGATCGCGGCGACTGGCTGGGCGGTTTCATGGGCGATGCCGGCGGTGATCTGGCCCAGCGACGCCAGGCGATTGGCCTGGCGTAACCCTTCGCGGAGGGTGTCGGCGCGCGTTTCGCTGGCGGCACGTTCTTCGATCTCGCGACGCAGTTCACGGGTGCGGGCGGTGACCATCGCCTCCAGTTCGCTGGTGCGGGCGGCGGCCATGGCGGCCCGTTCGGCGCGACGATGGCCGCGCTCGCGCAATATCCAGATGCCACCGGCGAGCAACAGCAGCAGCAACAGGGTCGCCAGCCGCACCGTGCGCACGAAGCTCTCCACGCCATGCAGCGGCGTCAGCATGTTGAGCTGCCAGCCCGGCTCGCCGGCCGCGACCGATTGCCACAGCAGGCGGCGACGCGGTTCGTCGGCGGGGCTGACGATCTGCCGGCCATCGGCATCGCCCATGCCCCTGAGCGGCACCGGCAGCAGCGAGCCGCGGCCGGACTGCAATTCGGCGCGAAAGCGCTGCTTGGCCTGCGCCGAGAGCGGATGGATGGTGGTGAAGCGCCAGTCGGGGCAGCTGGTGATGAGGATGATGCCCTCGCGGCTGGTGATGAAGGTGATCTCACCGAGCCGCGCCCATTGCTGCTCGATCCCGTCAAATTCCAGCTTCACCACGACATAGCCGCCGCCGCGCGATCGCCGCGACAGATACATGCCGGGCCGCTCGCTGATCGTGCCGAGGGCGAATTGCGCGCCCGATCCATGGGCGGCGGCGAGCTTGAAATAGTTGCGGAAGGAATAGTCCTGGCCAACGAAGCTGCGCTCGCTGCCCCAGTTGCTCGATGCGACGGTGCGCCCGGATGCGTCGAGCACATAGATTTGCGCCGCGCCGGTGGTGCGGACAAGCGCCTGCAGCTTGCGGTCCAGCGCCCGTAGCGCGGTCTGCGATCCGGTGAGGCCCGCGACCAGGTCGCTGTCGTCGGACAGGGCGATGGGCAGCAGCCGGAACCGCTCGATCTCGCTCTTGAGATAGGCCTGGCGCAGGATTGCGGCGCCGCGCGTCTCCGCGCTCAGCCGGGCAATGGCATTGCGCTCGGCAACCTCGCCCGACAGCCAGAGCAGGCCGCTAGCCACGCCCAGGAACAGGGCGATCCACAGGATGCGATTCGGGAAGCGGGCGCCGTCCATAGCCCTGCATATCGCGTCGGCCGACTATGTGCAAATTTCTGCACATGTCATGAAATTGGTGGGCAAATATATGCACTAGGCAAGCTGTCGGTTAACGTAGAAATTTTGGCAACATATTGAACTATAACGACTTAATATCATTCCTCCTACAATTTGTCGCGCGTGGCTGACGGCTCGATACTGGCCTCCTCAATTCCCGACCCGCCCAACCAAGAAGGCGGGAAGGCTTTTGGCGAGGGCCAGAAAGACAACTGTCATGCAGATTTCCGATTTCTCCGACATGCCGGTCGCCCGGCGTCCCTGGTATCTTCATCTCTATGCGCAGGTGCTGCTGGCGATCGTCGCCGGCGTGGCGCTCGGCCATTTCGCGCCGCATCTGGGGGAGGCGATGAAGCCGGTCGGCGACGCCTTCATCAAGGCGGTGAAGATGGTCATCGCCCCGGTCATCTTCCTGACGATCGTCACCGGCATTGCCGGCATGCGCGACATTGCCAGCGTCGGCCGGGTCGCGGGCAAGGCCTTCGCCTATTTCCTCTTCTTCTCCACCCTGGCGCTGGTCGTCGGCATGATCGTCGCCAATGTGGTGCGGCCGGGCGCTGGCCTCAACATCGATCCCGCCACGCTCGACGCCAGCAAGGTCAGCGAATATGCGCAAAAGGCGCATGACAGCACGCTGACCGGCTTTCTGACAGGCATCATCCCCGACAGTTTCCTGTCCGCCTTCGTCAGCGGCAATATCCTTCAGGTGCTGTTCGTTGCGATCCTGTTCGGGGTCGCACTGGCACTGATCGGCGATCGCGGCGCGCGCGTGCTCGACCTGCTCGAAGATGTCTCGACCGCCGTGTTCAAGCTGGTCGCGATCGTCATGAAGGCCGCGCCCGGCGGTGCCTTCGGCGCCATGGCCTTCACCATCGGCAAATATGGCGTCGGCACGCTCGCCAATCTCGCCTTCCTGGTCGGCACCTTCTACCTTACCTCGGCGCTGTTCGTGGTCGTGATCCTGGGCCTGATCGCGCGTGCCGCCGGTTTCTCTATCTTCGGCCTGATCCGTTACCTGAAGACCGAATTGCTGCTGGTGCTGGGCACCTCCTCGTCGGAAAGCGCGCTTCCGGCCCTGATCGAGAAGATGGAGCGTGCGGGCTGTCCCAAGTCGATCGTCGGACTGGTCGTGCCGACCGGTTACAGCTTCAACCTCGACGGCACCAATATCTACATGACGCTGGCCGCGCTGTTCATTGCGCAGGCCACCGGTGTTGATCTGTCGATCGGCGACCAGATCCTGTTGCTGGGCGTGGCCATGCTCTCGTCCAAGGGGGCGGCGGGCGTGACCGGCGCGGGTTTCATCACGCTGGCGGCGACCCTCTCGATCGCCCCCTCCGTGCCGGTCGCTGGCATGGCTCTGATCCTGGGCGTCGACCGCTTCATGAGCGAATGCCGCAGCCTGACCAACTTCATCGGCAATGCGGTGGCGACGGTCGTGGTCTCGCGCTGGGAAGGGAAGCTGGACCGGGCGCAGTTGCAGGCCGCGATGCGGGGCGAGGGCGGGGTGCCGTCCCCGGCGGTTCCGGCGCTCGCCAGCGCCGTTCCGGCTGAATGAGGCGCAGCCATCATGGTTCGTTTCTCCTGCGCGGCCACGCGCCGCCCCATCGCCGTCTCCGCTCTCACCCTTGCCACCCTGCTCGCCACGCCGGCATGGGCCGACGACATGCCCGCTGAACCCGCCAGCCTCTATCCCGCCGATGCCGTCGGCGAAGGATCAGTATCGGGCGGTTATGCCCTGTCGCGCTGGGCGGAGGACTGGCGCAGCAAGGCTGATCCGCAGCAGCGCGATGACCTGTTCGATCGCCTCAAATATCTGCCGCTTGACGATGATGGCGACATCTATCTGACGCTCAGCGGCGAAGCGCGGGTGCGGGTCAATTACACAACCAACCTCAACCTGCGGAACGCCGGCAGCCAGCGGCAGGACATCAACCGGCTGGTCGGTGGCGCCGACCTGCATGTCGGGCCACATCTGCGCTTCTATGGCGAAATCGCCCATGGCGGCATGTCCGGTGACAATATCGGCACGCCGTCGGGATCGCTGCGCAATGATCTGGTGCTGCTCCAGTCCTTTGCCGAACTGAAGGGGCGGGTTGCCGGCATGGATCTGGGCCTGCGCTATGGGCGTCAGGAATTTACCGACGGCCCCAATCTGCTGACGTCGCAGCGCGACAACAACACAATCCGCTATGCGCTGAACGGCGTGCGGGCCTGGGCACGGACGGGATCGCTGCGCATCGACGCCTTTGATTTCAAGCCGACGGCTTTGGGCAATGGCGGCATCGACGATAACAAGGTCGAGCAAGGGCGGCGCTTCTCCGGCTTCACCGCCGGAATCCGGATTCCCGAAAAGGCGCTGGGCGGGTCGGAGCTCTATCTCGATCCCTTCTTCTGGCGGTTGCGCACCAGCGAAGCGCTGTGGGGCGGCGTGACCGGCCGGGTCGAGCGCTTCTATGCCGGCGCGCGTCTGTGGGGGGAGGTTGGCCCGGTCAATCTCGACTGGACCGTCAACCACCAGTTCGGCGATTTCGACGGGCGCGACATCAGCGCCTGGCAGCTCTTCTTCAATCAGAGCTACAAGCTGCCGGGCGACCTGCCGATGGGGCCGCGCATCGGCTTCCACGCCGATTATGCCAGCGGCGGCGGCACGTTCGAGGGTGGCACGCTGAAGGCCGCCTATGCCCCCTTCGGCAATAATATCTATTACAGCTACCAGCTGTGCATGACGCCGACCAACCTCAAGACGCTGGCGCCCAGCCTGACCCTGTCGCCGTTCAAGAGGGTGAAGGCGACGATGGAATATCAGTTCGCCTGGCGCGCCGATGAAAATGATGCGGTCTATCGCGCCAACAAGTCGATCTTCGCCGGCACCCAATCGGTCCCCGGCCACAAGATCGGTGAATCCATCCGCGCACAGATCACATGGTCGATCACGCCGCGCCTGTCCTTTGTCGGGCGCTACGAGCATCTGGATGCAGGCCCGGTGCTCAGCCGCGCCGGCTATGGCAACAGCGATTATCTGGCCGGCTGGCTGAGCTTCCGTTTCTGAAGGTGGATGGGGTGGTGCGCATGACCTGACGGACAAGATTGGCGAACGCGCATCCGGCCGCCCGGCCCCTTTCCACGCAGATTTGGAACCCACGATCATGATATCCTCCTCCAGTCCGGCGGCATCGCGCCGCCGGCCCCTGTTCAAGAAGATCCTCCTTACCCTCGCCATCCTCCTCCTGGTGCCGGCGATCGCCGCCACCGCATTCCTGTTCCGTCCCATGGCCTCGCCCGCTGGCAAGGCGGCCGGCAATGACCAGCCGGTCGATGTGCTGGTGATCGGCGGCGGCATCATGGGCGTGACACTGGCCACCTATCTCCAGGAGATGGAGCCGGACTGGCGGATCGACATCTATGAGCGGATGGACAAGGTCGCGCAGGAAAGCTCCAATGGCTGGAACAATGCGGGCACCGGCCATTCGGGCTTTGCCGAGCTGAATTATACGCCGGAAAAGGATGACGGATCGATCGCGACCGAAAAGGCCGTCGATATCGCCGAGCAGTTCGAGATTTCGCGCCAGTTCTGGTCGCATGAGGTCAAGCAGGGCCGCCTGCCCAAGCCGACCGACTTCATCAACGCGACGCCGCATATGAGCTTCGTCTGGGGCGACGATAACATCGCCTATCTGCACAAGCGCCGCGATGCGCTGGTCAAGAACCCGCTCTTCTACGGCATGCAATATTCGCAGGATCCCGCACAGATCCGCCGCTGGGCGCCGCTGGTGATGGAAGGGCGCGACCCGAAGCAGAAGGTGGCGGCGACGTTCATGCCGCTCGGCACCGACGTCAATTTCGGTGTCATCACCACCCAACTGACCCATGCGCTGACCCGCAATCCCAATTTCAACCTGCAGCTTGGCCATGAGGTGCGCGGCCTGCATCAGAATGCGGACAAGACGTGGAACGTCACCGTCCATGACCTCAAGAAGAACAGCGACGCCGTGGTGAAGGCGAAGTTCGTCTTCATCGGCGCGGGCGGGGCCTCGCTCAAACTGTTGCAGATGTCGGGCATTCCGGAATCGAAAAACTATGCCGGCTTCCCGGTCGGCGGCCAGTTTCTGGCGTTCGAGGGCCCGGCCGCGACCAGCCGTCACAATGTGAAGGTCTATGGCAAGGCGGAGGCTGGATCGCCGCCCATGTCGGTGCCGCATCTCGATGCGCGCAAGCTTGATGGCAAGTCGGTGACCCTGTTCGGTCCCTTCGCGCTGCAGAGCACGAAATTCCTGAAAAATGGCTCGTCGCTCGATCTGTTCGCTTCCATCTACAAGAATAATGTCGGCGGCATGATGAAGGTCGGCGCGGAAAATCTGGATCTGGTCCGCTATCTGGCGCAGCAGGCGACGCTGACCGATGCCCAGCGCCAGGCCGAACTGGTCAAATATTATCCCAATGCCAAGCGCGGCGACTGGAAGCTGATTACCGCGGGTCAGCGCGTGCAGGTGATCAAATATGATACCAAGAAGGGCACGGTGCTGCAGTTCGGGACCGAAATCGTCACCGATAAGGATGCCAGCATCGCCGCACTGCTGGGCGCTTCGCCTGGGGCCTCGACCTCGCCGGCGATCATGCTCGAAGTCATGCGTCGTGCCTTCCCGCAGCAGATGGCGACCAACTGGAAGCCCAAGGTGGCGGCGATGGTGCCCTCCTATGGGCAGAAGCTCAACGCCAGCCCGGACCTCACCAACCGCATCCGCCGCATGACCAGCCAGACGCTGGGCCTGCCCTATATAGAGGTGCCGGCGGGCCTGAATGGTGCGATGCCCGATGCCGGCGCCAAATTGCCGGCGAAGCGCAACCTCAATTCGGAACAGCAGGCGCTGTAACGACCGGACAGGGGAGGGGCTGGCGCGCGATCGCCAGCCTGTTCCCTGTCCCTCAGCCTATCGGCGGGTGATGCCGGCGCCGCCATCCACCGGGAACACGCCGCCGGTGATCCAGGCGGCTTCATCGGACGCAAGGAACAGCACCAGGTTGGCGACATCCTCGACCGTGCCGAGCCGGCCGAGTGGATGGCGCAGGATATTGGCGGCCAGCGCGGCGGCCGGATCGGGCTGTTGGTCGAAGGAGGCGCGCAGCATTGCCGTGTCGATCGAGGCCGGGGCGACGCAATTGGCGCGCAGACCGTCGGCTGCGACTTCCAGCGCAAAGCCCTTCATGAAGGTTTCGAGGCCGCCCTTTGATGCGGCATAGGCGGCCAGGCTGGGCGCGCCCATGCGGGCATTGATCGAGGAAATGAAGACGAAATTGCCGCGGCCTGCGCCCTGCATGGCGGGAGCGAAGGCCTGCACCAGGCGGACTGCGCCACCGACATTCACGTCATAGACCGTATTGAAGGCCTGGGGCGAGGAGGCGAAGATGCCCGCCTGTTCGGTCGCGGCACCGGCATGGACGATGATGTCCGGCGGCCCAAGCCGTGCCAGCAGGTCAGCCGCGCCCTGCGCGATGCCGGCGTCGTCCGCCAGGTCGCACATCCATGCCTCGTCTCCCGCATCGGGGGTGATCCGGTCCATCGCGACGACATGGGCGCCCTCTGCCTTGAAGCGGACGCAAATGGCCGCGCCGATGCCGCCGGCGGCACCGGTGACGAGGGCGATCTTACCGGACAGGCGGGGCATATCTTCTCCATTCGTATTTATAAAAGCAACATATCATCTGGTGATGCGCTCGCAATGGCATAATTCTGACAATTTCAGATTGACGTGTTGCTAAATGAGCGATAATTGAAGCGGAAACAGGAGAGGAAGGGGTTCCATGAAGGTCAGTGGCGTATATCCGGTTCTGCCCACGCCGTTCGATGCGTCGGGCGCTATCGACGATAGCGGCATGGATGCGATTGTCGATTTCGTCGTCGATTGCGGTGTCGATGGCGCAGTCTTTCCGGGCCTCGCCAGCGAATATGACATGCTCTCGCTCGACGAGCGGATCGGCCTCATTACCCGGATCGCCACGCGCATCGATGGCCGCATCGGCTTCATCATCGGCGGGTCCAGCCCGGACGTCGACGAAAGCCTGGCGCTGATCCGTGCGGGCAAGGCGGCGGGTGCCGCCGGCGCGATGGTGATGACGCCGGGCGCGCTGGCCGGCGACAATGACGCGCTGGCCGCCCATTATCGCAAACTTGGCGAGGCTGGCCTGCCGTTGATGCTGCAAAATGCGCCCCGACCGATGGGGGCGGGCCTGAGCGCCGAGGATGTCATCGCCGTGGTCGGCGCCGTCCCCGCCATCCACTGGGTCAAGGAAGAGAATATGCCGTGCGGCCAGCGGATCAGTGCGATCCGCGCCGCCGCGCCCGATCATCTGCTGGGCGTGTTCGGCGGGGCCGGTGGCCGCTACATCACCGACGAACTGGCGCGCGGCGCGATCGGCACCATGCCGGCGGCCGAACTGCCCGAGGCGCATGTGGCGCTGATGGCCGCCCATCTGGCCGGCGACGGCGATGCGGTGCGCACCCATTATGAACGGATGCTGCCGCTGCTGATGATGCAGGCAGTGTTCCGCTGGCGCCTGACCAAGGAAGTCTTGCGCCGGCGCGGCCTGATCGCCGACGCCTTCACCCGCGCGCCCGGCCCGGAACTGGACGAGGGCGACCAGCGCGAGCTTGACCGCATCCTCGCGCGGATCGACGATTGGACCGGAATCGGCGTGGTGCAGGGCTGAAGGATATGGGCGCGATGGACGATGTGATCGAGCGGCTGGACGTCTTCACCGTCACCATACCCCGCGACGTGCCCTATCTGGGCGCGCTGGGGCCGGGCGAGGAAGTCAACGCGGCCGGCTATATCGTCCGGCGCCGCAATGGCACCATCTATCCGACGGTCGACCGATCGGTCGTGGTGCGCGCCACCACCCGATCAGGGCTGGTCGGCTGGGGCGAGACCTATGGCCTGGTCGCGCCGGGGGCGATCCACGAACTGGTCGATGATGTCATCGCGCCGATCCTGGTCGGTCGATCGGCCCATGATGTCGAGGTGATCTGGGAGGATCTTTACGACCTGATGCGGGTTCGCGGCTATCAAGGCGGTTTCTGGCTGGATGCGATGGCGGCGGTCGACATCGCGCTGTGGGATATCCATGCCCGCGCCGTCGGCCTGCCGCTCTGTCGCTTGCTGGGCGGGCAGCGGCGCGAGACCATTCCGGCCTATGTCTCCGGACTGCCCGAACCGACATTGGAGGCCCGCTGCGCGCTGGCGAAACGCTTCGTCGACCAGGGGTTCGACGCGATCAAGTTTGCCGGTGTCGTCAGCTTTGACGGGATCGAGACGGAGGCGAAGGCGTTGCGCGCCGCGATCGGCCCGGACGTCAAACTGATGGTCGACCTGCACTGGATGTATTCGGCGGCTGAGGCGGTGGCGCTCATCCGCCGGCTGGAACCGCATGACCTTTATTTCGCCGAGGCACCGGTCAAGCCCGAGGATGTGGCGGGGCTGGCCGATGTCGCCGCCCGTGTCGCGACGCCGATCGCCGCGGGCGAGGAATGGCGCAGCGTGTTCGACGCCCGGCCAAGACTGGAAGCGCGCGCGGTATCGATCGTGCAGCCCGAAATGGGCCATACCGGCATCACCCAGTTCATGCGCATCGCCCGGCTGGCGGAGGCCCATCATGTCCGGGTGATGCCGCATGCGACCATCGGCGTCGGCATCTTCGCGGCGGCCAGCCTGCATGCCGCCGCGGCGGTGCGCGACCTGCCCTATCATGAATATCAGCATTCGATCCTGCCGCGTTCGGCGCAATTGCTCGACGGGCGCCTGTCCTGCACGGCCGGCGCCTTTGCCCTGCCCGAAGGACCGGGGCTGGGGGTGGCGCCGAACGCGGCCTTCTGGAACCATGTAACGCGGGGGCGGCAATGAGATATCTGGGCTGGCTAAACGCCATGGTCGGACGCTAGAAACGGCCATGCGCACGAAAATCAACGCCCAGCCCAACCAGAGCCTGATCGATGGGATCACCACGCTTCAGGCGCTCGCTTCCTCGCCCGAGCCGATCGGCTGCCGCGAACTGGCGCGACAGCTGGATTCCGATCCGACCAAGATCAACCGCCTGCTCAAGACGCTGGCCTATCTGGGCATCGCGCGACAGACTGCGAACCGCAAATATACAGCCGGGCCGGGCATGCATGTGCTGGCGGCGCAGAGCCTGTTCGCGTCGGGCCTGATCCGTCGCGCCCTGCCGGAGCTGGAGCAGCTGCGCCGCTACGGCCATACGGTGGCGATGGGCGTGCTGTGGAACGACAGCGTCTCCTATCTCTTCCACGCCCCGCCGGGGATCGAGGCGTCGCGCGGCCTGGGCCGTATCGGCCTGTTGCCGGCGACGACCAGCGGCATCGGCATCGCCCTGCTCGCGGAACTGGAGGATGCCGATGTGCGCGAACTGTATGAAGGGCGCGACATTCCGATGTTCCCCGACGGCATCGACAGCCTGCTCGCCAAGCTGAGCGAGGTTCGTGCGCTGGGCTATGCGCGCGTCCATGTGGCGGATGAGCGCGACCATCATATCGTGTCCGTGTCGATGGGCGATCCGGTCCATGCCGGCATCGCCATGTCGGGCTGGATTCCCGAGGGGGCGACGGCGCCGCTGGTCGAGGCCCTGCGTGAGGCGGCGCAGCGCATCGGGGAGTAAGTGTTGCTTCATGCGATACAAATATGCCGCTATATCGATTTTTCTTAGCAAAAATGGCCAATTGCATCGATATAGAAGCAACAAATTTCAGATTTCGGGATTGACACGTCGCTAATTGTGCAACAATTTCCCTCTCAGAAGCACAATGCTCGCACAGGAGGGGATGAAGATGCGCAAGGTAGCAAAATGCGCGAGCCTGTTGGTACTGGCCACCACGGCCGCGTTTCCGACGATCGTAGCCGCCCAGGAAAACGCAGAGCCGCAGCCAGCCCAGGCGGCGGACGGCGCGGTCGCCGATATCGTCGTCACCGGCATTCGTCAGAGCCTGAGCAAGGGCATCGAGACCAAGCGCCAGGCTGTCACCTTCGTTGACTCGATCGTGGCCGAGGATGTCGGCAAGCTGCCCGACCAGAATATCGCGGAATCGCTCCAGCGCGTGTCGGGCGTGCAGATCCGCCGCTCGCTGGGCGATGGCACCAGCGTGTCGATCCGCGGCCTGCGTCAGAACCGGACCGAGGTGAATGGCCGGTCGCTGGCCAGCCCCTTCGGTCGCGGCCCCGGCGTGCCGGCCGATGCCGATTTCAATCCGCTGTCGCTTTATCCCGCCGAACTGATCAGCCGCCTGGAAGTCACCAAGCTGCTGTCGGCCGACCAGATTGACGGGTCGCTGGGCGGCACGGTCAACATCATCACCCGCAAGCCGCTCGACGCGCCGAACACGATGGTCGCCGGCCGGATCGAGGGCAGCTATGCCGACATGCTCGACCGTAAGGGTGTCAGCGGTTCGCTGCTCTATTCGCGCAATTTCGATGATCGGTTTGGCGTGCTCGTGAATGTGACTGCATCCGACCGGCCGATCCAGGAAGACAGCTTCAACAGCTTCGCCGGCTTCCTGCCGCTGACCGGCGCGTTCGACCCCAATGGCGATGGCGTGGCCGACAATGATCCCAATGGCGACGGTCTGGCCGGCACCTATATCGCCGACCTTCGCTACCAGCGGCTGCGCGAACGCCGCAAGCGGCTTGGCGCCAATGTCGTGTTGCAATGGCGACCCACCGACGAACTGGAGCTGTCGCTGGACACCGTCTATGCCGCCGGCAAGGCCAAACGCCGACGCAACTGGTTCGCCGTCGCGCTGACCAGCAATGGCGCGGACTATGTCGACTACAGCTTCTCGCCCAATGAGGTGCTGGTCGCGGGCACGGTTCGCCGGCCGCTGCAGGGCAATGACGAGCGGCTGACGATCAAGGATGACTCGCTCTCCAGCGCGCTCAACCTGCGTTATGAGAAGGGGCCGTGGACGATCAAGGCAGAGGGCAGCTATTCGGACGCCCAGCTCAATTACAACCAGACCTATGTCCGCACCCAGACGCGGGCATCCTACCTGACCTCGTTCGATTTCACCGGCGGCGGTGTGCCGCAACTGACCCTGCCGTCGGGCGTCGACCTGCTCGATCCGTCGCTCTACAATTATTCCAACTTCTTCGATAACCGCTTTGAATCCAATGCGAAGGAATATGCCGGCCGGGTAGATCTGCGCTATGCGATCGAAAGCGGCGTGCTGGACTCCTTCGAGGTCGGCGGCCGTATCGCCAAGCTCAAGACCGCGCGCAATTCGCTGCTGTCACAGCTCACCTCCTCGGTCCGCCTGACCGATCGGGATGCGGCGCTCTATGAGGTCGGCAGCTTTCCCGATCTGCTCGGTGGCAAGGCGCCCTTCGCCCAATCCTATCTGGTCGGCAATCCGTTCGGCACCGGCGCGGACTTCGCCTGCGAGGCGATATTGGGCAGTTGCACGCCGCGCGTGCTGGACCCCACCGCCTCCTACAAGCTCGATGAAGTCACCAAGGCGGGCTATGTGAAGCTCAATCTGAAGGGCGACCTGGGCAGCATTCCCTTCTCCGGCAATATCGGCCTGCGTTACACCCGCACCGACCGTGATGCGGTGTCCGCGCTGCGCCGCGCCGACGGCACGTTCCAGCCGGTCACCGCCTCGCCCTCCTATGAGGACTGGTTGCCGAGCGCGGTGCTGAAATTCGACCTGACCGACAAGCTGGTGGCCCGTGTCGGTGCGGCCAAGGTCGTCGGCCTGCCGGACTCGCAGGATCTGAGCCCCGGCCTGCTGCTCAACCGCATCGTCTATACCGGGACCGGCGGCAATCCGAACCTCAAACCCTTCCGCGCGGATCAGTATGACGTGTCGCTGGAATGGTATTTCCGCCAGGGATCGGCGCTGACGGTCGGCCTCTTCTACAAGGATATCGGCTCCTTCCTGACCACCCGCTCGACCTTCGAGGATGTGCCGGGCGAGACCCAGCAATTCCTGGTCACGCGCAAGGTCAATGGCGAGGGCGGCAAGCTCAAGGGCGCGGAAGTGATGCTGCAGCTGCCGTTCAACTTCCTGGATGGCTTTGCCAGTGGCTTCGGCATTCTGGCGAACTACAGCTATATCGACAGCAGCACGCCGTTCGTGAATGCCCGCACCGGCGCTACCCTGCCGCTGGAAGGGCTGTCCAAGCATAATGCCAATCTGGTCGGCTATTATGAAAAGGACGGGTTCGGCCTGCGCGTCGCCTATAATTATCGCTCGGGCTATCTCGACAGTGTGACGGCGGGTGGCGAAGGCTCCTTCTTCAAGCCCTATGAGACGATCGACGCATCGATCCGCTATGATTTCGGCGCCTTCGGTATCTATGCCGAGGCCGGCAACCTGACCAACGAGAAGCAGATCCGCTATACCGGCGCGCCCGAAGCGATCGCCCTCTATGCCGAGCAGGGCCGCCGCTTCGCCATCGGCGCCAACTTCAAGTTCTGAGGACGGGATGACTATGCTGATCGCGGGCGATTGGGGATCAAGCAACATGCGCCTCCACCTGTGCCGGGTGGAGGAGGGGCGGCTGATCCCGGTCGAGACGGTGCGTGGCAAGGGCGCCAAGGATGTGGCCGATCATGAAACCGCCTTCCGCGCGGCGGCAGGGGATTGGATCGATCGTCATGGTCCGATGCCTGTGCTGCTGTCGGGCATGATCGGGTCGACCATCGGTTGGCGCGAGGCGGCCTATCTGCCTTGCCCGGCCGGACCGGAGGCGATGGCCGGCGCGCTGCTGCGGTTCGAGGCGGCGGGATGCCCGATCGCGATCGTGCCGGGCCTGTCGTGCCGCAACATCTTCGGCCAGCCCGACGTGATGCGGGGCGAGGAAGTGCAGCTGTTCGGCTGGCTTTCGGGCGTGACGGATGATGACACCGAACGCCTGATCTGCCTGCCGGGCACCCATGCCAAATGGGTGCGGACACAGGGACGGACGGTGCTGGATTTCGTCACCTCGATGCAGGGGGAAATGCGCGAGTTGCTGCTCGCACATGGCCTGCTCGGCCGGTCGCTTGCCAAGCCCTATGACCCCGCCGCGTCGACCGACATCGCCGCCTTCGATGTCGGTGCTGGGCTGGTGGTCGATGATCCGACCTTGGCGATCGAACA
Source organism: Sphingomonas sp. S-NIH.Pt3_0716 (assembly GCF_003950715.1). Classification (NCBI taxonomy): domain Bacteria; kingdom Pseudomonadati; phylum Pseudomonadota; class Alphaproteobacteria; order Sphingomonadales; family Sphingomonadaceae; genus Sphingomonas; species Sphingomonas sp. S-NIH.Pt3_0716. The sequence goes on from NZ_QLJK01000006.1 coordinate 166,795, forward strand.
TGGGCTGTTCGCGCTGCGCAGCCGTATCCTGATGGGGGAACTGACCAGCGACGCCGCGCCCTCCTTCCTTTCCGGATTGATGATCGGTGCGGAAATACGCGACGCGGTCGCCGCCCATCGCGCGCGGGGCATGGCGGTGGACACCATCGTGCTGGTCGGCGCGGAACTGCTGGTCGATCTCTATGGCCGGGTCTGCGATCGGCTGGGGATCGCGACTGAGAAGGCGGCGGGCGACGGCACAGCGCTGGCCGGCCTGTCGGCGATCGCCGCGCGCATGGAGGCCGCCACCGCATGATTGAGGGGAAGGCCCGCAAGATCAGATGGGCGATCCTGGCGATGCTGTTCGCCTCGACCGTGATCAACTATCTCGACCGGCAGGCGCTTTCGATCCTGGCGACGACGGTGCAGCAAGACCTGCATATGGATGACATCGCCTATGCGCGCGTCGTCCAGGCTTTCCTGATTGCCTATACCTTCGCCTATCTGATGGCCGGCCGGGTGACCGACTGGCTGGGCACGCGCCTGTCTTTGGCGCTGTTCGTGGGCTGGTGGTCGCTGGCGAACCTGTTGACCGGCTTCGTCCGGTCGGCAGGGGAGCTGGGCGCGGCGCGCTTCGCGCTGGGGCTGGGGGAGGCCGGCAACTACACCGCCGGCCCCAAGGCGGTATCGGAACATTTTCCGCCCAAGGAACGCGGCATTGCGCTTGGCATCTATACGGCCGGCGCGATGATCGGCGCGACGCTGGCGCCGCCGCTGATCGCCGGCATCGCGCTGCATTTCGGCTGGCGCGCGGCGTTCATCGCCACTGGCGCGGCGGGCCTCGTCTGGCTGGTCGTCTGGCTGATGGTCTATCCGCGCAGCGCGCCGGAGCCGAAGGAGGAGCGGATCAGCGAGGGCGCGCTATGGGGCCGTATCCTGCGCGACCGGTCGGTCTGGCTGCTCGCCGGTGCCCGCGCGGTCGCCGATCCGGTCTGGTATTTCTACCTCTTCTGGTTTCCCAAATATCTGACCGATATCTATGGCCTGACCCTGATCGCGGTCGCCTCCATGGCGTGGATCGTCTATCTCGCAGCCGACCTTGGCAGCATCGGCGGGGGCTTCTTCTCCAGCCGGTTGATCGCGCGCGGTGTGGCGCCGGCAACCAGCCGCATCATCGTGATGGGTGCGGCTGCGCTGGTGGCGCCGCTCGGCGCGATCGCGGCCAGCCATCCGGCCCTGCCGATCCTGTTCGCGCTCGCCTCTGCCGTGGCCTTCGCCCATCTGGTATTCCAGATCAATATCAGCACGCTGATCGTCGATCTCTATCCCACCCGCATCGTCGCCACCGTGTTCGGCGTGGTCGCGGCGGGCAGCGGGCTTGGCGGGCTGCTCTCGACCCAATTGGTCGGCCAGCTTGTCGCGGGCGGCGCGTTCGAACGCAGCTTCCTGCTGATGGCGCTGCTTCATCCGATCGCCTTTCTGCTTGCCTTCCTGGCGCTGCGCAGTGCGCGCCGATCCAATGGGGAAGGCCAACTCGTCCACGCATAACAACAAGTGGGAGAGGAAGATGCAGCGTTTCTATGGACTGGCAGGGGGACTGGCCCTTGCCGGAACGGCCTCGGCCGCGCTGTTGCTGAGCGATGCGACAACGACCGGCACGGGTGCGGCGGCGACCAGCGCTATCGCCAACTGGGTCAGCCTGGGTAGCCCGCTCCAGGCGACGGCGGAAGAGCCCATGGCCGCCGCGCTCGCTGCCAGCATCAGCGTCGAGCGGGTGCCGCGCGACGCGGACTCCTCCAACCAGGCCGCCTGGTGGGTGCCGATCGCGCTGGCCCCCGACGGCACGCTCTATGTCGCCTTCGACAGTCCGCCAGCCTCCGGCGCGGCCGGCAGTCACGAGATCAAGATCGGCAAGCGCGACACGAGCGGCATCTGGACCTTCGCCGTGCTGCGCAATCCCGATGGCACGGTCTGGACCGAGGCGGACGATATCGGCCACAAGCAGCCGACCATCGCGGTCGACGGCGCGGGCGTGCTGCATGTCTGGGCCGACATGCATAATCCGTCGGATGGCATGCGCTATTTCCGCGCCGATGCGCCCGGTGGCATGAGCTTCACCCGCCAGACCGATATCCCGGCCACCGGCCTCTATACCTATCCGGTGGCCAAGCGGACGCCCAATGGCGACGTCTATCTGATGATCCGCAGCTACGACGCGGCGACCTATGATGGCGAGGGCGAACTGTATCGCTGGGCCATGTCGGGCGGCAGCAGCGCTTGGAGCCATGTCGGCACCTTTGCCGCCGCCAATGATGCGGTCGTCTATCCCGACGACATGAATTTCGGCAGCGACGGCAGCGTTCATCTGCTGTGGGAATGGGCCAAGTCGCTGCCCCGGTCGCTGCGTCATTATGGCAGCTATCTGCGCTACTCGCCGACCGGCGGCGGCTGGAGCTATGCCGATGGCACGGCGGCAACGCTGCCGGTGGGCCTCGCCAATGCCAAGCTCTTCTTCCTGCCGCTCCAGTCGGGCGAGGTCTTCACCACCGACCAGACGCTCAAGGGACTGCAGAGCGCCAAGCTGGCGCTCGACGATTATAACCAGCCGACCATCGCCTATCGCTATCGCCCGACCGATGGCAGCGAGGACGCCAATTTCGATGTGTGGCGCGTGCGCTGGAGCGGCACTGGCTGGACCAGTCGGGAAAAAATCTACGCCGCCAGCAACAATGTGCCCGCGGCGCTGGGCATATCGCGCACGGCGGCGCAGGTCCGCGTCTATTTCGCCACCACCGGCGAAGGGCTGCGCCAGGGGCTGAAGACATCGACGGCGTCGGGCTGGACGATTACCGACCTCGCGCCCGGCAAGGCGATAACCCGGCTTGCCACGGTGCCGCTGTCGGCCGACACCGACATCATCTATGGCGCCGCGCCGACCGATGTGAACAGCACCACCGGCAGCGTCTATCTGACGCAGGTCACGAACTGAAAGGGAGACGGGATGATCGGCAGTCGACGCGAATTTCTGGCGGCGGTGGCAAGTTCACCGTTGTTCGGCCGCTTTTCCGCGGCCACCGACGAGCCGACGCAGATCATCCCGCTCTGGCCCGATGGCGTGCCGGGCGGCAAGATACCGGCCATCACCGAAGTGGTGGACGACCAGATCGACACGCTGGGCTATCGCTACCGCGTCGGCATCCATGTGACGCGGCCGACCCTGTCCTGGTTCGCGGCGGCCAAGCCGACTGGCGCGGCAGTGCTGATCATTCCGGGTGGCGGCTATTCGCGGGTCGGCATCGATCGGGAAGGCTATGAATGCGCGCGCTGGATGGCCGACATGGGTATCCATGCCTTCGTCCTGCGCTATCGCCTGCCGGCCGATCGCTGGGCGGCGGGCGCCGATGTCGCGTTGCAGGATGCGCAGCGGGCGATGCGACTGATCCGGGCCGGGCGCAGCGGTGGCTGGACCGTCGATCCGCAGCGTGTACTGGTGCTGGGCGGGTCGGCCGGCGGCCATCTGGCCGGCAGCCTGTGCATGCGGCCCAATGACCGCATCTATCCGATGGCGGAGAGCGCGGACCATCTGTCGGCCCGGCCGGACGGGGCAATCCTGCTCTATCCGGTAGTGACGATGGCCGGCGCCACCAATGGCGGGAGCCGAAGGTCGCTGATCGGCGACGATCCGACTGAAGCGCAAATAGCTGCCTATTCGCTGGACAAGATCGTGGCGTCGACCACGCCGCCGATGATCCTGTTCCATTCGGTCCATGACCGCACCGTGCCGGTAGACCAGTCGCTGACCCTGTTCGGGGCGGTGCGGGCCGCGCAGGGGGCGATCGACATGCATCTGTTCGACGAGGGCAGCCATGGCGTCGGCCTGCGCGGCGATCCGGCCCAGCCCTTTGCCGACTGGCCGACAATCGCGCGCAAATGGCAGGTGCGGAGCGGGCTGGTCTGAGTGTTGGGGGGGGGCGTGGCAGGAGGACATATTCTTCCAACCGATTGATCTTTTCCGTCGCATCGCGCTAAGCCCGGCCGATATTGTGGCGCCCGATCGGGCGCTGCCCGGAAAGGATGAGCATGTCCCCATATCTGAAGGCCGGCGCTGCGTTGGGCGCCTTGCTGCTGCTTCCCGTCACCGCCGCGCAAGCGCAGGAAAAGCTGACGCTGGAGCGTGTGTTCGCAAGCCCCGACCTTGCCGGCCCGCAGCCGCGTGCGCTCAAGCTCTCGCCCGACGGCAAGCTGGTAACCTTGCTCAAGCCGCGCGCAGACGAGAAGGAGCGGCTCGACCTGTGGGCGATAGACACCGCGACCGGCGCCGAGCGCATGCTGGTTGATTCGAAGAAGACCGGCAGCGGCGCGGAACTGAGCGAAGCGGAAAAGATGCAGCGCGAGCGCGACCGCTCGGTCGCCGGCAGCACCGGCATCACCAGCTATGACTGGTCGCCCGATGGCAAGACCATCCTGGTGCCGGTCGATGGCGATCTCTATCTCGCCGCGCTTGACGGCAAGGTCACCCGCCTCACCGACACGCCGGACGGCGAGCTCAATGGCGTGGTCAGCCCAAAGGGCGGCTTCGTGTCGTTCGTGCGGGGCGGCAACCTGTTCGTGCAGCCGATGAATGGCCGCGAGAAGCAACTGACCCAGGGCGCGAGCGAGACGCTCAGCTGGGGCGTATCGGAGTTCGTGGCGCAGGAGGAAATGGACCGACGCACCGGCTATTGGTGGTCGCCTACCGATGCACAGATCGCCGTGGCGCGGGTCGATGAAAGCCCGGTCGGCATCGTCACCCGCACCGCGATCGGCGGCGAGGGGACCAAGGTCTATCAGCAGCGCTATCCCGCAGCCGGCACGCCCAACGCCATCGTCGACCTGTTCGTCATGAACGCGGACGGCTCCGGCCAGGTCCAGGTCGACCTCGGCGCGGACAAGAATGTCTATCTCGCCCGCGTCGACTGGTCGAAGGATGGCAAGACCCTCTATGTCCAGCGCGAAAGCCGGGATCAGCAGCGGCTTGACCTGCTTGCGGTCGATCCGACGACCGGCAGGGTGAAGATCGTCCTCACCGAAACGTCGAAAAGCTGGATCAACCTCAGCAATAATTTCACGCCGCTGCGCGACGGCAGCTTCCTGTGGTGGTCGGAAAAGACCGGCCATGGCCATCTCTACCATGTGCGCGACGGCAAATGGACCGCGCTGACCAGCGGCGAGTGGGAAGTGCGCGACATTGTCGGTGTGGATGAGGGCAAGGGCCTGGTCTATTTCACCGGCAATCGCGACACGCCGCTGGAGCAGCAGCTCTATGTCGCATCGCTGGCCAAGACCGGCCCGCTCAAGGCGCTTACCGCCAAGGGTTGGTGGAACGACGCGGTGATGGACGGCGCGGCCAGCCGGATCGTCGTCACCCGCCAGAATGCCGACCAGCCCAAGCAGGTCTATCTGGCCGACAGCGGCGGCAAGCAGTTGCAATGGATTTCGGAAAATGCGCTGAAGGGCGATCATCCCTACGCGCCCTATCTGGCGAGCCACGCCAGGACCGTGTTCGGCACCGTCAAGGCGGCCGATGGAAGCACCCTCTACACCAAGATGCTGACCCCGCCGATGCAGCCGGGCAAGCGCTATCCGGTGTTCATGATCCATTATGGCGGTCCGGGTGCCGGGCGCCAGGTGACCAACACATGGAGTGGCGCGCTGAACCAATATCTGGTCGACCAGGGCTGGATCGTCTTCTCGATCGACAATCGCGGCACGCCCGATCGCGGCAAGGCGTTCGAGGACCAGATCCATCGCGCCATGGGCACCGTCGAGGTCGACGATCAGCTGAAGGGCGTCGAATGGCTGAAGGCCCAGCCCTTCGTCGATCCCGAGCGGATCGCCACCTATGGCTGGTCCTACGGCGGCTATATGTCGCTCAAGCTGGCGGAAAAGGCGCCGGGTACGTTCGCCGCGATCGTCTCGGGCGCGCCGGTGACGAAGTGGGAGTTTTACGACACCCATTATACCGAACGCTATCTGGGCCAGCCGCAGGACAAGCCGAGCGCCTATCCGGGCTCCGATGCGGTCGATGAGGCAGTGAAGATAAAGGATCCGCTGCTGCTGATCCACGGCATGTCGGATGACAATGTCGTGTTCGACAATTCGACCGCGCTGATGGCGAAGATGCAGGGCGCGGCCGTGCCGTTCGAACTGATGGTCTATCCGGGGCAGACGCACCGCGTCGGCGGGCCGAAGATCAGCGTTCACCTCTGGACCACGATCGAGAATTTCCTGCGCGATCAAGGTGTCGATCCGGCCAAGTGAAGGCCGGGCGTAGAGAGTAACGGATGGGTGGCGTCAATCGTGCTGACGCCACCTCCCACCCCGTGACTATCGCTGGCAATAGCCCTTCTTTCTGGACAAATCGCGCCACTGCGCTATGCGCCACCCCGCAATACTGCATGGAGTGGAGTGTTAAGTCATGGGTTATAAGGTCGTCGTCGTTGGTGCCACCGGTAATGTGGGCCGCGAGATGCTGACCATTCTCGCCGAACGCGAATTCCCGATTGACGAGATCGCGGCGGTTGCATCGCCCCGGTCGCAGGGCACCGAAATTGATTTCGGTGACACCGGCAAGGCACTCAAATGCAAAAATATTGAACATTTCGATTTCACCGGCTGGGACATCGCCCTGTTCGCAGCCGGCTCCGGCCCGACCGCCGAATATGCGCCCAAGGCGGCTGCGGCCGGCTGCGTCGTGATCGACAATTCGTCGCTCTATCGCATGGACCCGGACGTGCCGCTGATCGTGCCCGAAGTGAACCCGGACGCGATCGACGGCTATGTGAAGAAGAATATCATCGCCAACCCCAACTGCTCGACCGCGCAGATGGTCGTGGCGCTGAAGCCCTTGCATGACGCCGCCAAGATCAAGCGCGTCGTCGTCGCCACCTACCAGTCGGTGTCGGGCGCGGGTAAGGAAGGCATGGACGAGCTATTCGAGCAGTCGCGCAACATCTTCGTCGGCGATCCGGCCGAGCCGAAGAAGTTCACCAAGCAGATCGCCTTCAACGTGATCCCGCACATCGACGTATTCCTGGACGATGGTTCGACCAAGGAAGAATGGAAGATGGTCGCGGAAACCAAGAAGATCCTGGATCCCAAGATCAAGCTGACCGCGACCTGCGTGCGCGTGCCGGTGTTCGTCGGCCATAGCGAAGCGATCAACATCGAGTTCGAGAATGAGATCTCGGCCAAGGAAGCGCAGGACATCCTGCGCGAAGCGCCGGGCATCATGCTGGTCGATAAGCGCGAGGACGGTGGCTACATCACGCCGATCGAATGCGTTGGCGATTTCGCGACCTTCATCAGCCGCGTGCGTGAGGATTCGACCATCGAGAACGGCATCAACCTGTGGTGCGTCAGCGACAATCTGCGCAAGGGCGCGGCGCTGAACGCGGTGCAGATCGCCGAACTGCTGGGCCGTCGCCACCTCAAAAAGGGCTGAGCCTGCACATGATCGCCGGCGCTGTCGCGACTTGGAAGGCTCTTCCTGTCGCGCAGCGCCGGATGATCGCCGCCTTGCTGGTGGCGATCGGGCTGGCCAATGTCGCGCAGCCCTTTCCCGACCTTGCCCCGTTGCAGCATGGGCCGACGTTGCTGCTGACGTTTGCCACGCCCTGGCTGCTGTGGCGCTGGCCGCTCTCGACCGGATCGGTCGGCTGCATCTGGCTGTTCCTGCTGCTCCACACCTGCGGCGCGCGCTGGATCTATTCCTATGTGCCCTATGACGATTGGGCGCGGATGCTCAGCGGTCATGATATTTCCAGCCTCCTCGGGCTGCAGCGCAATGCTTATGACCGGCTCGTCCATTTCGCCTTTGGGGCATTGCTGACCGCACCGGTGGCGGAGATTGCGCGACGCAAGGGCGGCCTATGCCATGGCTGGAGCCTCGCCTTCGCCTTTGCCGCGATCGGCCTCGGCAGCGCGCTTTACGAGATATTCGAATGGCTGCTGACGGTGATCGCCGCCGGCGAGACCGCCGATTATTATAATGGCCAGCAGGGCGATGTGTGGGATCCGCAGAAGGACATGGCCGCCGCCCAGGTCGGCAGCGCCCTTGCCCTGATCGCGCTCTTGCGCGGGCGCGGCGGAGATCCTATCGGCGAGACCCCAAGCTCCGAAGGACCAGCGCAATGACCGACCTGCAGATCGAACGCCATGATATCAAGGGTCTGGGCGGCCTGCCGATCGCGGTGCATGTCGTGGGACAGGGGCGCGACCTGGTGCTCATCCATGGCTATTTCTCCAATGCCTGGACCAACTGGATCCGCTACGGCCATGCCGCCAAGTTGGTGGAGGCGGGTTTCCGCCTGATCATGCCGGACCTGCGCGGTCATGGCGAAAGCGGCAAGCCGCATGACGCTGCCGCCTATCCGGCCGATGCGCTGACCGACGACAATCTGGCGCTGGTCGAGCAGATGGGCCTCACCGACTATGACCTCGGCGGCTATTCGCTGGGCGCGCGCACGACCGTGCGGATGCTGGCGCGTGGCGCGACCCCGCGCCGGGTGATCCTGGCCGGCATGGGTCTGCGCGGGCTGACCAAGACGCTCGACAAGGGCGGCTATTACAAGAAGGTGCTGACCAATCTCGGCACGTTCGAGCGCGGCACGTCGGAATGGATGACCGAGGCGTTCCTCAAGACCACCAAGGGCGACCCGGTGGCGATGCTGCATATCCTCAATACCTTCGTCGATACCGACGAGGCGACCATTGCCGGCTTCCAGCAGCCGACCGAGGTGATCTGCGGCGCCGACGATCAGGATAATGGGATTGCGCAGGAACTGGTCGATGCGCTGCCCAACGGCCGCTATGTCGAAATTCCGGGCAATCATATGAACGCCGTGACCCGCAAGGAACTGGGTCAGGCGATGGTCGATTTCCTGACCGCTTGACTGTCTCGTCCGCCTAATCCACCTTGGCCCCATAAGAAGACCTGAGGGGCCAAGTTCCATGAAAATCGCCATTTCGATCGCCGCGCTTGCGGCTGCCCTTGTTGCATCGCCGGTGCTAGCGCAGCAGGCGCCGGCCATGCAGCAGCCGACCGCTGCCGAAGCCGAAGCCTTCCTGACCAAGGCGGAGAAGGCGCTGTTCGATCAGTCGCTGATCAGCAGCCGGGCCGCCTGGATCAACGCGACCTACATCACCGACGACACCGATGCGCTCGCTTCCTATTTCGGCGCGATTGATACGACGATGCGGGTCGATTATGCGCTGGAGGCGGCCAAGTTCGCGACCGCGTCGGGCCTGACCGAAGAGACCAGGCGCCGCCTGACGCTGCTGCGCACCGCGCTGACCTTGCCCGCGCCGACCACGCCGGGCGCCTCGCAGGAACTGAATGACCTCGCGACCAAGCTCCAGTCCACCTATGGCAAGGGCAAGGGCACGCTGAACGGCCAGCCGATCAACGGCAGCGACATTGAAGAGAAGATGGGCACGGACCGCAATCCGGACGAACTCAAGGAAATGTGGGTCAGCTGGCACGATAATGTCGGCGCCCCGATGCGCGGCGACTATGCCAAGCTGGTGACGATCGCCAACCAGGGCGCCAAGGAACTGGGCTTTGCCGACACCGGCGCGATGTGGCGCTCCAAATATGACATGCCGGCCGATGACTTCGCCAAGCTGACCGACAAGATCTGGGCCGAGGTGAAGCCGCTCTATGACGAGTTGCACTGCTATACCCGCACCAAGCTGAACGAGAAATATGGCGATGCCGTCCAGCCCAAGACCGGGCCGATCCGCGCCGACCTACTGGGCAATATGTGGGCACAGGAATGGGGCAATATCTATGATATCGTCGCGCCTGCCGGCGCCGGTGACCTCGGCTATGACATCACCGACCTGCTGACGGCCAAGAATTACGACCCGATCAAGATGGTGAAGACGGGGGAGGGCTTCTACAGCTCGCTGGGCTTTGCGCCGCTGCCGCAGACCTTCTGGGATCGGTCACAGATTACCAAGCCGCGCGACCGCGAAGTGATCTGCCATGCCTCCGCCTGGGATCTGGATAACAAGGACGATATCCGCATCAAGATGTGTACCAAGGTGAATGGCGACGATTTCGTCACCATCCATCATGAGCTGGGCCATAATTATTATCAGCGCGCCTATAATATCCAGAAACCGCTCTATCTCGACGGCGCCAACGATGGCTTCCACGAGGCAATCGGTGATTTCATCGCGCTGTCCATCACGCCCGACTATCTGGTGAAGATCGGCCTGCTCGATCCTGCCAAGGTGCCGGGCACCGACAAGGATCTGGGTCTGTTGCTGCGCCAAGCGATGGACAAGGTCGCCTTCCTGCCGTTCGGCCTGCTGATCGACAAATGGCGCTGGGGCGTGTTCGACGGGTCGATCCCGGAAACCAAATATGAGTCGGCCTGGACCGACCTGCGCCGCCAGTATCAGGGCATCGTCCCGCCGGTGTCCCGTGACGAGACGAAGTTCGATGCCGGCGCGAAATTCCATATCCCCGGCAATACGCCCTATACCCGTTATTTCCTGGCGCGCGTGCTGCAGTTCCAATTCTATGAGGCGGCCTGCCGCCAGTCCGGCTGGAAGGGGCCGCTCCACCGCTGCTCCTTCTATGGAAACAAGGCGGTAGGCGAGAAACTTGATGCCATGTTGAAGATGGGCGCGTCCAAGCCCTGGCCCGATGCGTTGCAGGCCTTCACCGGCAGCCGTGAGATGTCGGGCAAGGCGCTGGTCAATTATTTCGCGCCGCTTCAGACATGGCTGAAGGCGCAGAATAAGGGCAAGTCCTGCGGCTGGTAAGTCGCCGTAAAAATTGGTAAATGGCCGGCGCATGAGCGCGCCGGCCGTTATTCTTTCCCTGCTTTTCGGTACTGCCCTGGTGATGACCATCGCCATGGGTGTTTCATGGCTGCATTTCGGCCGCCAGCGGCATGTGCTGACCTGGACCGCATCCTATGCGGTCGCCATCCTCCAATGGATCGCCAATGCAGGTGGCTATTTCCTGCACAGCCGCTGGCTGTTCATCCTGACCGGCATCGGCCTCATTGTCAGCGCGTCGCTACTGGCGATCGGCATCCGTCAGCGGTCGGGCCGCCCCTTGCAATTGCTTGCCTTTGCCGTCCCGGCTGTCCTGGTGAGCCTGGCGATGGCGATTGCGATCGGGCCGGTGGGCAGTCAGATCATGCAGGGGATGATCATTCCCGCCTATGTCGGTCTGCTCATGGCGGTCAGTGCGCTGTCGCTCTGGCCGCGCAATCGGTCCTTCACGCCGCCCGAGCTGGCCTTCTTCGCCGCGCTGCTCGCCTTTGCTTTGGGTCAGCTGGCGCTGGCCACATCGGCAGCCCTGATCCGCGGCCCGGAGGACGGCAAGGAACTCTATCGCGCGATCCTCGGGCTGTTCATGCCGACCGTCTATGTCGGCACGGCGGTTACGGCCGTGCTGGTGGTGGCGGGCGACCTGGCCCAGCAGCTTCGGCAGCAGATGATGCATGATCCGCTGACCAACGTCCTCAATCGGCGCGGTATCGAGGAAGCGGCCGAACGGGCGATCGCCAACGCCCGGCGGCAGGGGCGACCGGTTGCGCTGGTCATCTGTGACCTGGATGGCTTCAAGGGGCTGAATGACGGCTATGGTCATATGGCGGGCGATGCAGCGTTGCGCGGCTTCGCCCATCTGCTGACCAATGCCGTGCGGCGCGGTGACGTCGTCGGCCGGCTCGGCGGTGACGAGTTCGGTTTGCTGATGGTCGACACCGGCGCGGAAGTCGCGGCCGATGCGATGGAGCGGGTGCGCGCCGAAATCAGCTGCCTGCGCCTTGGCGAGGCGCCGCAAGCGCTGCTGCGGGCGAGCTTTGGAGTTACCGATTTGCGGCCGGATGATCGGGAACTGGACGATCTGGTCGCGCGGGCCGATGCGGCGCTCTATGCGGCGAAGCGCGAGGGCAAGAACCGGGTCACGGTATCCCGCGCCGCCGCCTGATCCGTCGGATCGGGCGACAGCGCGGACATTCCGGCCTTACCGGAAGGGGGGCTCGTTGAAGGCGCGCAGCTTGCGGCTGTGCAGCTTGGGGCCTTCCTGACGCAATAGTTCGCAGGCCATCAGGCCGACGCGCAGATGGCCGGCAATGGCTTCCTCATAGAAGCGGTTGGCCTGGCCGGGCAGCTTCAGTTCGCCATGGATCGGCTTGTCCGAGACGCAGAGCAAGGTGCCATAGGGGACGCGGAAGCGATAACCCTGCGCCGCGATCGTGGCGGATTCCATGTCGATGCCGACCGCGCGTGACAGGCTGAAGCGCAAGGCGGAGCTGGAATAGCGCAATTCCCAGTTGCGATCGTCGGTCGTGACGACCGTGCCGGTGCGCAGGCGGCGCTTGAAATCCTCCGGATTGCCGCCGCCCAATATCGCTTCGGCGGCGCTCGCCATCGCGACCTGAACCTCGGCGATCGCCGGCACCGGGATTTCCGGCGGCAGCATTTCGTCCAGCACATGGTCGTCGCGCAGATAGGCGTGGGCCAGCACATAGTCGCCGATCCGCTGGCTGGGGCGCAGGCCGCCGCAATGGCCAATCATCAGCCAGGCTTCCGGGCGGACCACGGCCAGATGGTCGCAGATGGTCTTGGCGTTGGACGGGCCGACACCGATGTTGACAAGGGTGATGCCGCTGCGATCCGGCGCGATCAGATGATAGGCCGGCATCTGATGCTTGCGCCAGGCGCTGTCGGCGATCATCTGGGCCGGGTCCGCCGTTTCAGGCGTCACGAAGACGCCGCCGGCACCGGACAGCGCGGTGAAGCGGCTGTCAGGACGCTGCAGTTCCTTGCACGCCCAGTCCACGAACTCGTCGACATAACGATGATAGTTGGTGAACAGGATATAGCGCTGCACATGCTCGGCCGGGGTGCCGGTATAGTGCTTCAGACGCGCCAGCGAGAAGTCGGTTCGCAGCCCGTCGAACAGGGCGAGCGGGCGGTCGCCTTCGGCATCCGGCGTGAACAGTCCGTCGGCGATCTCGTCGCCGATCTCGGCCAGTTCCGTTGCCGGGAAGTGGCGCGCCAGCTCGGTCGGCGGTGTGCCGTCGAGCGCATTGATGTCGAGCCCGTCTAGGACGTAGGGGAAGGGGATCTGCTGATCCGACAGGCCCGTTTCGACCTCCACGCCATAGTCGCGAACCAGAAGGTCGATCTGTTCGGCGAGATAATCGGCGAACATGGCGGGCCGGGTGACCGTGGTCACATAGCGGCCGGGCTTCGACAGGCGGGCGAAGGAGCGGCCCGGCGGCGGCGCCTGGCTGTCATCCTGATAGGTGACCCGCAGTTCGGGATAGCAGAAGCGCCGGTCGGCCCGCGCCTCGGGCGGCGGGATGCTTCCGTCGCGGGCATAGGCACGCATGGCCTCCCGCAGATTTTCGATGGATGTCTGATAGATGGCGTCGAGTTGCGCGACGATCGCTGTGCCGATGCTCTGTGTCATCACCTCTTGCTACCGCACTTGTGTGACGGAAGGAAGATGCCAGCGAAACAATCGCACGCCCGACCGATCCGGCCGGGCGTGCGACCCGAAAATTCAGAGCTGTTCGAGCATGAAGTCGGCCGAGGAGACCTTGAAGTCGCCCGGTGCTTCGACGTTCAGTTCCTCGACCACGCCGTCCTTGACGATCATCGAGAAGCGCTGGCCACGCTCGCCAAGGCCGAACTTGCTGCCGTCCATGGTCAGGCCCACGGCCTGCGCGAAGCTGCCATTGCCGTCTGCCAGCATCGTCACCTTGTCATCGGCGCCGGCCGACTTGCCCCACGCGCCCATGACGAAGGCGTCGTTGACGGCGGTGCAGGCGATCTCGTCGACGCCCTTGCCCTTGAGGGCATCGGCTTTTTCGATGAAGCCGGGCAGGTGCTTGGCCGAGCAGGTCGGCGTGAAGGCACCGGGCACCGAGAAAAGGGCAATGGTGCGGCCTGCGAAATATTCGTCCGAAACAACCTGTTCGGGGCCGTTTTCGGTCATCTTCGTGAAGGTCGTGCTGGGAAGGCGATCACCCTTGGCGATGGTCATATCTTGTCTCCTGGCCTGTGGCGTCGCGGAGTTCGTTGCTCGCGCCTTCGCTGTCAAGGGTGCGGGCGCGGAATATGGCACGATGCCCCTTTGTCGCGACGGTCGCCGATTGGCATTGGCGCGTTTCTGCCTATATTCCGCAGCATGACCGATCCGCGCTTTTTTGGCGGCCGCTTCCTACTGGCATTGCCGGGCATGGAAGATGAGCGCTTTGACCATTCCGTGATTGCGCTGTGCGTGCATGACGAGGATGGGGCGCTGGGCATTTCTCTGAGCGAGGAGGTCGAGGGGGTCGGCTTGCGCGACCTGCTCCAGAGTTTCGATATCGACGCTTCGGCCATTCCTGACCAGCCTGTTCTGAAGGGCGGGCCGGTGGAGCCGCGGCGCGGCTTTGTGCTGCATTCGCTCGACTGGGCCGGGCAGGACATGGTGCAGTCCGGGCCGGACTGGGGCCTTTCCGGCTCGCTCGACATATTGAAGGCCATTGCCGAAGGGCGCGGCCCGAGCCGCTATCTTGTCGCACTGGGCTATGCGGGCTGGGGCGCGGGCCAGTTGGAACGGGAAATGGCGGGCGAAAGCTGGTTCCTGGCCGAGGGCGATGCGGCCCTGCTGTTCGACACGCCTGCGCACCGCAAATGGCGCGCCGCCTATGCCGCTGCGGGGGTCGATTCGGCCCATCTGGTGAGTGGCGGCGGGTCGGCCTGACTTTTTGATCCGTTGCGCTGTCGATTTTTGGCCGTTTCAGGGACAGAACAACAACAGCCATTGGCCGCTTGTTCTGTCATCGTAACTGAACCGTTTAGGGTAAATTCGCCTTAACCATAATGCGATAGAATACGGCAATCGGTCCCGCCCATTCTCTGTCTCTGGGGAATATGCGGGGTTATTTCATGAAGAAGATTATCTGTGCGGCGCTTGCCGCAGCGATGCCGCTCGCGCCGGCGTCGGCAGCGACCTGCTGGAAGAAGGATCATGTCGAGGCGGCGCAGGTCCGCAATTTCGAGATGATGCTGATGGTGTCGGCGCTTCGCTGCAACACGAGCGCCTATGATTTCCTGCCGGCCTATAACCAGTTCGTGCGTGAAAAGCGGACGGCCCTGGTCGAGGTTAATGACGCGCTGCGCAGCCACTTCGCGGACGTTGCAGGGCTGGAGGGCGGCCTCGACGCCTATGATGATTATGTCATCATGCTGGCGAACAGCTATGGCGCGGGTGCTGGCGGCCTTGAATGCCGGGATCTTCAGGCGATCCAGGCGGCGGCCAATGCGGTCCCGGCCAATCGGGCTGCGATTTGGAAATTGTCGGAATCTGCCGGCATCGCGCCGCGGATCGATGCGCCCCAGTGCGACATGGCGATCGCCCTCGCCAATGATCTGCTGGCCGACGAAGGCGTGAGTGGCGGCTCTGTGGGCCGATCCATCGCCATGGCCGAAGGGGCTGCACGCCTGCCGTCCGCGCAGGTTCGGGGCCCGGCTAATTAACACATAAAGAAAACTTTATATTGAGTTGCCATGCTTGGCGGCGATTGGTAAAGCCCGACCATCGCCGCCGCCTTCCTTATGCCGGCGGCCGGTCAATTTCTAATGATGGAGACAGGCTCGTGGCCACCGTACCCGCTGACAAGGCGCAGGATTATGTGATCGCCGATATCGGCCTTGCCGCCTTTGGTCGCAAGGAAATCGAGATCGCCGAAACCGAAATGCCCGGCCTGATGGCTCTGCGCGCCGAATTCGGTGCGTCGCAGCCGCTCAAGGGCGCGCGCATCACCGGCTCGCTGCACATGACGATCCAGACCGCCGTGCTGATCGAGACGCTGACCGCGCTGGGCGCGCAGGTCCGCTGGGCGACCTGCAACATCTATTCGACGCAGGACCATGCCGCCGCCGCGATCGCCGCGTCGGGCGTGCCGGTCTTCGCCGTCAAGGGTGAAAGCCTTCAGGAATATTGGGACTATGTCGAGCGCATCTTCGACTGGCACAATGACGACAGCGGCGTCTGCAACCTGATCCTCGACGATGGCGGCGACGCCACCATGTTCGCCCTGTGGGGCGCCCGCGTCGAAGCTGGCGAAGAGCTGTTCACGCCGTCGAACGAGGAAGAGGAAATCTTCTGCGCCGTGCTGAAGCGCGTTCTGGCCGAGCGTCCGGGCTTCCTGACCAAGACCGTCCAGTCGATCAAGGGCGTGTCGGAAGAAACCACCACCGGCGTTCACCGCCTGTATGAACTGTCGAAGAAGGGCAAGCTGCCCTTCCCGGCGATCAACGTCAACGACAGCGTCACCAAGTCGAAGTTCGACAACCTCTATGGTTGCAAGGAATCGCTGGTCGACGCCATCCGTCGCGGCACCGACGTCATGCTGGCCGGCAAGGTCGCCTGCGTCGCCGGCTTCGGCGACGTTGGCAAGGGTTCTGCTGCCTCGCTGCGCAATGGCGGCGCCCGCGTCCTCGTGACCGAGGTCGATCCGATCTGCGCCCTGCAGGCCGCGATGGAAGGTTATGAAGTCGTGACGATGGAAGAAGCCGCCCCGCGCGCCGACATCTTCGTTACCGCCACCGGCAACGAAGGCGTGCTGACCGTCGATCATATGCGCGCCATGAAGAATATGGCGATCGTGTCGAACATCGGTCATTTCGACAGCGAGATCGAAATCGCCGGCCTCGCCAACATGAAGTGGACCGAGATCAAGCCGCAGGTCGACGAAGTCGAGTTCCCCGATGGCAAGAAGATCATCGTCCTGTCGAAGGGCCGTCTGGTCAACCTGGGCAACGCCACCGGCCACCCGAGCTTCGTGATGTCGGCCAGCTTCACCAACCAGACGCTGGCCCAGATCGAGCTGTGGACCAAGAGCGAGACCTACGGCAACGACGTCTACGTCCTGCCCAAGCATCTGGACGAGAAGGTCGCCGCGCTGCACCTGGAAAAGCTGGGCGTGAAGCTGACCCAGCTCAGCCAGCGTCAGGCCGACTATATCGGCGTGCCGGTGGAAGGCCCGTTCAAGCCGGACCACTACCGCTACTAAAAATTGGAAAGGGGGAGGGCCATCCTCCCCCTTTTACCTTATCCGATGCTCGGACCATGCTGTGCCGGGCATTCATCATATCTGAGCGCTTTCCGCCGGCGCCAAGTTGCGTTAGGCCCGTGGCCATTGGTCTGTATGAACGATAAACAACTGGTCGCGAACGGGATGGGAATGGCGCAATGGGGTCTATGAGCCCGCTTGCCACTTTGTTGCTGGGCACGGTGATGGCCGGCTGGCTGGGGGCTGCGATATGGGCGCTGATCACGGGGCAGCGCATGCGCCGCGCGGGGATGCAGGCGCAGGGCAAGCTTGATCGGCTGACGACGCTGCTGGCGTCGGCGCCGGCTGCGCCCGTCATCATTCATCCTGACGGCCGGATGGAGGCCGCCGACCGGCTGGGCAAATGGCTGGGCCGGGACCGCGTGCCGACCTTCGTGTCCGAACTGACGGCGCCCGATGGTGGGCTTGAGCCGGCCGATGCCGCCGCATTGGGGCGCGAGATCGGCGCCGCACAGAAAGCGGGCAAGAGTTTTTCGCTGCCGATCCGGGGCAGCGGTTCGTCGCGCACGCTGCTGGTTCGCGGTGCGCCCGCCGGGCCGGCGCTGGCCGCCAATGGCGGTGTCGTGCTGTGGATCTTCGACGCGACCGACAGCCAGGCGGAAATCCAGGCGCTGAGCGCGACCGTCGGGCAATTGCGCGAGGCGCTGGAGGCGCTCGCCGGACTGGTCGAGGCCGCGCCCTTCCCGATGTGGCACCGCACGCCCGACCTGCGGCTGAGCCTGGTCAACAGCGCCTATGTCCGCGCCGTCGACGGCGCCGGTGCCCATGACGTGATCATGAACGGCACCGAACTGGTCGAGAATGTGAACGGCTTCAGCCCGCAGGACGCCGCGGCACAGGCGCTCGACGAAGGCAATTCGCTTGCCCGTATCGTTCCGGCAACGATCGATGGCGAACGGCGGACGATGCGCGTCGTCGACGTGCCGCTGGGCGCGGCCGGGGTGGCAGGTTTCGCGATGGACCAGCATGAGCTGGAACAGGCGCGGGTCGAGCATCGTCGGCTGGAAGCGGCGCAGCGCGATCTGCTCGATCGTCTGTCGGCTGGTGTTGCGCGCTTTGGTCCCGACCGGGCGCTGCGCTTCTGGAACCAGCCCTTCATCAGCCTGTTCGGCCTGAAGCAGGAAGCGCTGACCGATGCTCCGCTGTTCGAGCGCGTGCTGGATCAGATGCGCGATGCCCGCCGCCTGCCGGAAAATCGCGACTTTCCGGCCTGGCGCGCGGAGCGGCGCGACTGGTTCCTGTCGCCGGATCCGCTGGAGGAAAACTGGCTGCTGGTCGATGGCACGCATTTGCGCGTCTATGCCCAGCCGCTGCCCGATGGTGGCCTGTTGCTGATTTTCGAGGATCGGACCGAACAGGTGCAATTGTCGAGCGCGCGCGACACGCTGCTGCGGGTGCGGACAGCGACCTTCGACAATCTGTTCGAGGCGATCGGCGTCTTCTCGTCGGATGGGCGCCTGCATCTGTGGAACAGCCGTTTCCGCACCATCTGGGACATCAGCGAAGAGGCGCTGGGCAAGCATCCCCGCATCGATGAGTTGATGCGGGCCGTGCAGAGCCGCCTTGCCAAGCCGCAGCAGAGTAATCTGGTGCGCGAACTGGTCCGCGCGGCGACGGTCGAGCGCAAGCAGCGTGTCGGCCATGTGGGCTTTGCCGACGGGCGCATCTTCGAATTTGCCGCCATTCCGCTGCCGGACGGCAATGCGCTGTTCACCATGCTGGATGTCACCGACAGCCGGCGGGTCGAGCAGATGCTGCGCGACCGCAACGAGGCGCTGGAACAGGCCGACAAGGTCAAGACCGCCTTCGTCACCAACATGAGCTATGAATTGCGCACGCCGCTGACGACCATCGCCGGCTTTGCCGAAATGATGAGTGCCGGCTATGCCGGTGAACTCAGCGACAGCGCGGTCGAATATGTGAACGGCATCCTGCAGAGCACCGGGCGCCTGTCGATGCTGATCGACAATGTGCTCGACCTGACCCAGGGCGAGGCCGGCACCTTGCCGATCGAGCGCAGCGAGGTCGATCTGGCGGCGCTGGTGCGCGCCAGCGTCGCGCGCATCGACGCCGAGGCGAAGGCCAAGGGGATCGATCTTGCCGTTACCCTGCAGGATACGCTGGGGGTGATCCAGGGCGATGCGCGCCGTATCGGTCAGGCGGTCGATCATCTTCTGGAAAATGCGGTGCGCTATTGCGGCTCCGGCGCACGGGTGTTGCTGCATGGCGATGGCGGCCCCGATCTTGCGCGTCTGGTCGTGTCGGACAATGGCCCCGGCATCGATGCCACCCGGCAAGCCACGATCTTCGATGCGATCAGTCGCGCCGAGCAGAATCGCAAGGGCGCGCGCGCGACGATCGGCCTGCCGCTGGTCAAGCAGTTGGCACAGGCCCATGGCGGCACGTTCGAACTGGTGTCGGAACCTGGCCAGGGAACGATGGTGGTGATCGAGCTGCCCCGTGGCTGAACTGGATATGATCCTGGAGGGCGAGGGCGCCCAGCTCGATCTGGGCCGACGACTGGCGCGCCATGTCCGCATCGGTGACGTCATCGCGCTGGAAGGCGGACTGGGTGCCGGAAAGACGACGCTAGCGCGCGGCCTGCTGGAGGGGCTTGGCCTGGAAGGGGAGGCGCCCAGCCCCAGCTTCGCGATCGTCCAGCCCTATGACATTCCCGATGTTCGCCTGCCGGTCGCCCATGTCGATCTCTACCGGCTTGATGATGCGGAGGAAGCGGCCGAGCTCGCGCTGGACGAATATCTGCATGACAGCCTGCTGATCATCGAATGGCCCGACAGGCTGGGCGATGGGCTCTGGTCGCACGCCCTGTTTCTGACCATCATGATCGAGCCGGATGGCGCACGGCGCTTGACAGCGCGCGTGCCCGACGCTTGGACGGATCGATGGTCACAGATATGATCCCCCCCGCAACCGCCCCCGCTTTCCTCACGCAGGCGGGTTGGGATGGCGCCGCCATCGTTCCGCTTGCCGGCGATGCCTCCTTCCGTCGCTATTTCCGCGTGGTCGACGGCGGTCGCCGTGCCGTGCTGATGGACGCGCCGCCGCCGCATGAAGATCCGCGCCCGTTCATTGCGATTGCGCAGCATCTGCTGGGTCAGGGCTTTGCCGCGCCCGCGATCCTGGCGCAGGATCTGACGCAGGGCCTCGTCCTGATCGAGGACTTTGGCGACGAGCGCCTGAAGGAGCATGTCGAGGAGGATCCGGCGGGCGAACTGGCGGTCTATCGCCGCGCGATCGATCTGCTGGCCGACCTGCACAAGCTGCCCGCTGCCGATGTCCCGCCCTACGACCGCGCGGTCTACCAACGCGAGGTCGGGCTGCTGACCGAATGGTATTGCCCGGCGCTGGGGCTGGACGTCGATGCCGACGCCTATCATGCAGCCTGGGACGCGGTACTGCCGATCGCCGAACAGTCGGCAAGCCCTGTCGTCACCGTGCTGCGCGACTATCATGCCGAAAATATCATGCTGATTGACCGGCCCGAAGTGCGCGGCCTGGGTCTGCTCGATTTCCAGGACGCGCTGGCTGGCCACCCGGCCTATGACCTCGTCTCGCTGCTGCAGGACGCCCGGCGCGACGTGTCGCCGGAACTGGAGGCCGCGATGCTGGCCCATTATCATGCGGTCGCCAATCCGCCGGCCGATTTCGACGCCGCCTATGCGGTGCTGGGTGCCCAGCGCAACGCGAAGATCATCGGCATCTTCACCCGCCTGTGGAAGCGTGACCACAAGCCGCGCTATCTGTCCTACCTGCCGCGCATGTGGGGGCTGCTGGAGCGCGATCTGGCCCATCCGGCGCTGGCGCCGGTCAAGGCTTGGTTCGACGCCAATATCCCTGCCGACAAGCGCCATCATGCGCTTGTGGAGTTCGCCCAGGCATGATCGATACCGCCATGCTCATGGCAGCAGGACTCGGCAAGCGGATGCGCCCGCTGACGGCGACCCGTCCCAAGCCGCTGGTGAAGGTCGCCGGCAAGGCGCTGATGGACCATGCGCTCGATCGCCTGGCGGCCGGTGGCATCAAGACCGTGGTCGTCAACGTCCATTATCTCGCCGATACGGTCGAGGCGCATCTCAAAACGCGCAAGGACATGGACTTCCGCATTTCCGACGAGCGGGCCAAGCTCCTGGAAACCGGCGGAGGGCTGATCCACGCCAGGCCACTGCTCGGCGACAAGCCGTTCATCTGCGCCAATAGCGACAATCTCTGGATCGACGGCCCGGCCGAGACGCTGGGCATGATGCAGCGGCTATGGGATTCCGAACGGATGGATGCGCTGCTGCTGCTGGTGCCGCTGGCGCGGGCCAATTGCCATAGCGGACCGGGCGATTTCCATATGGATGCCAATGGCCGTCTGACCCGGCGCAAGATCGCCCATGTCGCGCCGTTCGTCTTCACCGGCGTTCAGATCCTGTCGCCCCGCCTGCTGGTCGATCCGCCGGCGGATGTCTTTTCGACCAATATCTTCTGGAACCGCGCGATCGCGGCCGGACGCCTCTATGGCGCGGTGCATCAGGGGCTGTGGTTCGACGTCGGCACGCCGCAGGCCATTCCCGTCGTGGAGTCGATGATCGCCCATGGGTGATCGGGCCAAGCCGGCGCTGTACACCATCCCGGCGCATCGCGCCTTCGCCGATGCGCTGGTCGCCGGCATATTGGCGCAGCAGGGGAGCGATCCCGTCCGCCTGGCGCAGGGCATGATTCTGCTCCCCAGCAATCGCGCCGTCCGCGCTGTCAGCGACGCCTTTGTCCGCCGGGCCGAGGGCGGCCTGCTGCTGCCCCGTCTGGTCGCGTTGGGCGATCCGGAACTGGGCGAGGAAGTCGGCGGCGCGCTGGATCCGCTGTGGGAGGGCGATGCCGTTCCCGCCGCCATCCCGCCGATGCGACGGCAGATGATCCTTGCGCGCATGGTGCAGGATGCGGGCGGCGCGGCCGATGCCGGCCAGGCGCTGCAACTGGGGCAGGCGCTCGGTGCCGTACTCGACCAGATGCAGGTGGAGCGGGTACCGCTCGATGCGCTGTCGAAGCTCGACCTGATCGAGGGGCTGTCGAGCCATTGGGAAAAATCGCTCGACCTCTTCTCCATCCTGATTGCGCGTTGGCCGGCTGAACTGGCACGGCTGGGCTTCATCGACCTTGCGGATCGGCGCAACCGGCTGTTCGACCGGGTTGCTGCGCGCTGGGCGGAGGCTCCACCGCCGGGCTTCATCGTCGCGGCCGGCATCAGCGCAACTGCGCCGGCGATCGCCGGGCTGCTGCGGCGGATCGCCGAACTGCCCAATGGACAGGTGGTGTTCGCCGGCCTCGACCAGAATTTGGACGAGGACGCCTGGGCCGCGATCGGTCCGTTCCCGCCCGATCCCGTCACCGGCCGCAGCGCTGCGGGGCATGAGACCCATCCGCAATATGCGCTGAAGCGCCTGCTCGACCGCATGAGCGCCAGCCGCGAGGATGTCGCCCAGTGGCGCTGGGGCAGTGAACATGATGCCCGCGCCGTGCGCGGCCGCAATATTTCCAACGCGATGCTGCCGCCGCGGCTGACCAGTCGCTGGCGCGACCTCAAGACCGCCGACCGCTCGCTGGCCGGGGTCGAAGCGCTGGAGGTGGCGACGCCGGGCGAGGAAGCGCAGGCCATCGCCATCGCATTGCGCGAAGCGCTGGAGACGCCCGAGCGCACCGCCGCGCTGGTGACGCCCGATCGGCAACTGGCCGTGCGCGTTTCCGCGCATCTGCGCCGCTGGGGCATTGAGGCCGACGATTCCGCCGGTCAGCCGCTCTCCCGCCTGCCACCCGGCACCCTGCTGATCGCCATGGCGGAGGCGGCGGCCGAGCGCTTTGCGCCAGTCGCGCTGCTGACCCTGCTCAAGCATCCGCTGGCAATGCGCGGCGAAATGCGTCTACCCTGGCTGGAAGGGGTGCGTCAGCTCGACCTGCTGCTGCGCGGACCGCGGCCGCAGGCGGGGCTGCGCGGCATCGACCTGTTGCTGGAGGCGCGCGAGGGCGAGGATCGGCAGAAGGAGCTGCGTGTGCAGGTCCGCGCCTGGTGGCCCTGGGCGCGCGATCTGCTCGAACCGCTGGAGGCCGCCTTCGTGCTCGCGCCCGATCTGGCCGGGCAGTTGGCGGCGGTGCGCGAACAGGCCGGGGCGCTCACCAATGACGCGCTCTGGGCGGGGCATCAGGGCCATGCCGCCGCCGACCTGTTCGCCGAGATGGAGGCGGCCGCCACCGAAGGGCCGCGCCAGGCCGATATCCGATCGCTGCCTGCTTTGCTCGACCATATGCTGGGCGGCGTGTCGGTGCGCCCGCCACAGGGCGGCCATCCGCGCATCGCCATATTGGGTCTGGTCGAGGCGCAGCTGGTGCAGGCGGACCTGATGATCCTGGGCGGCCTCAACGAAGGTAGCTGGCCGGGCCTGCCTTCGCCCGATCCCTGGTTGGCGCCGCGCATTCGCCGCGAACTGGGTCTGCCGGGCCTCGAAACCCGGATCGGGCTTGCCGCGCATGATTTCGCGAGCGCGCTCGGCGCCCCGCATGTCCTCATCACCCGTGCCCGGCGCGGCAGCGGTGGCCCGGCGATCGCGTCGCGCTTCTGGCTGCGGCTGAAGGCGATGGCCGGGCCGCAATGGAAGACCGCCGATCGCTATCGCCTGCTGGCCGATGCGCTGGACCTGCCGCCCAGTCACCGACCGTCCGCGCGCCCGGCGCCGGTGCCGCCGCTCGCCGCCCGGCCGACCCGCATTCCGGTCACCGATGTTGACCGGCTGAAGGCCGATCCCTTCGCTTTCTATGCCCGACGCATCCTGAAGCTCAATCGGCTCGACCCGGTTGATGCCGATGCCGGACCGGCCTGGCGCGGCACGGTCGTGCACGAGATATTGGAGCATTGGGCGCAGGGCGGCAGCCGTGATCCGGCCGATCTGGAGGCGCGGGCACGCGCCATGTTCGCCCGGCCCGATGTCCATCCGCTGCTCCGCGCCCTGTGGCAGCCGCGCCTGATCGAGGCGATCCGCTGGATCGCAGCCGAAGTGGCAAAGGATCAGGCCGCGGGCCGCCATATCCTGGCGGTGGAGACGGAAGGGAAGGCGGAGATTGCCGGCGTGCTGCTGACCGGCAAGGCCGACCGCATCGACCGCATGCCTGACGGCAGCATCGGCATCGTCGATTACAAGACCGGCAAGCCGCCCAGCGCGCGGCAGGTGCGCGGCGGCTATGCGTTGCAATTGGGCCTGCTCGGCCTGATCGCGGAATCCGCCGATGGGGCCTTTCCCGGCGTTGCCGGCGCGCGGGTGGCGGGCAGTTTCGAATATTGGTCGCTGGCCAAGAAGGGCGACGCCTTTGGCTATCGCGAGAGCCCGGTCGATCCGATGGGCAAGCGCGACAAAATCGTCACCGCCGATTTCACCGCCTTCGTCTATGACCAGTTTCGCGATGCGGCCGAAACCTGGCTCACCGGCGCCGCGCCCTTCGCTGCGCAGGTCAATCCGGAAGTGGCCAATTATGGCGATTATGACCAGCTGATGCGGCTGGAGGAATGGTATGGGCGCGACGATGGCTAAAGGCTCCAGCCCTTTGCAACCGCTGGCCGGCGCACAGGCGCTGGCCGCTGCGCCCGACGCCCATGTCTGGCTGTCGGCCTCCGCTGGCACCGGCAAGACCCATGTGCTGACCGCGCGCGTCTTCCGCCTGCTGCTCCAGGGCGTGCGGCCGGAAAATATCCTCTGCCTGACCTTTACCAAGGCAGGTGCGGCGGAAATGGCCGACCGTATCCATGACCGGCTCGCCACCTGGGTGCAGGCCGAGGAACGCGATCTGTTCAACGATCTGGAGGCGCTGGGCGAGGAAAGTGGGCCAGAAGCGCGCGACCGAGCCCGCCGCCTGTTCGCCGAAGTGCTGGAATCGACCGGCGGCGGCCTGCGCATCCAGACCATCCATGGTTTCTGCCAGCAATTGCTCGCCTCCTTCCCGCTGGAGGTGGACCTGGCCCCCGGATTCCGCCCGCTCGACGCGCGCGAACAGGGTGTGCTGGCCCGCCAGACGTTGGCCGACATGGTCATCCGCGCCGAGGAACTGGGCGATGGCGACCTGATCGATGCCTTGCAGGCGCTGAGCCTGCGGCTGGGCGAAGGCGCGGCCGAGACGTTCCTGCTGCGCTGCGCCGCGCGCCTTTCCGCGCTGGCAGAGCTACCCGGCGATATCGGCCCCTGGCTGGCGCGCGAACTGGGCCTGCCCGAAGGCGACATCGACGCCTGGCTGGCGGACCAGTGCAGCGACGCCATGTTCGACATGCGCAGTCTGGCCTGGGTGGCACAGGCCAATGCCGATTGGGGCACCGGCCGGGCACTGGAACGCTGCGACCGGATCGCCGCTTGGCGCGGCCGCGATCCCGTCGCGCGTGCCGTGACCCTGACCGACCTGCACAGCGCATGGGCCAAGGCGGATGGCGACCTCATCTCCGCCAAGGGCTGGGTGCCGCCGATCGATGGCTATGGCGAGGCGACCGCGCGGCTCCATGCCCGTTGCGCCGAACTGATCGGCGTCAAGCTGCAGGCCGAATATGCCGCGCTGCTGGCCTGCGCGCTCCATGCCGGCCGCGCCTATGCCCGCGCCTATGATGAGGCCAAGCGGCTTGCCGGCGCGGTCGATTTCGATGATCTGATTGAACGGGCGTCTGGGCTGCTGCAACAGGACGGGATTGCCGAATGGATCCGCTACAAGCTGGATCAACGGATCGACCATATCCTTGTCGATGAAGCGCAGGACACGAACATCCGGCAATGGCGGATCGTGCAGGCCTTGACCGAAGAGTTTTTCACCGACGAGTGGGAACCGGAGGCAAAGGTCCGGACGCTATTCACTGTCGGCGATTTCAAGCAGGCTATCTTCGGATTTCAGGGCACCAGTCCCAAGGCGTTCTCCGATGCGCAGTTGGTGTTTGGCCATTATGCCAAGCAAGCCAAACAATCTTTCCACGATCTGTCTCTCGATCGCAGCTTCCGCTCGACGCCGCCGGTTCTCGACCTGGTCGACCGGACGATCGCGACCTTGCGAGCGCAATCGCTGGGCCTGACCGAGGGCGAAGTGCGGCATATCAGCGCCAATCGGCATCCGGGCGAGGTGCTGCTGTGGAAGCCGACGATCGCGGGTCTTGCCGACGAGGTCGAGGGCGAGGAGGATTGGGTCGCCGATCAGGAACGGGAACTGGCCGGTAAGATCGCGCGCCAGATCCGGCAATGGATCGACGACAAGATGATGCTGGAAGCGCGGGGGCGCCCGGTCCGCCCTGGCGACATCATGATCCTGGTCCGCCGCCGCAGCGAGCTGGCGCGGCTGATCGTCGCGCGCCTCTATGAGGAAAAGGTGGCGGTTGCCGGCATCGACCGCCTGCGCCTCAATGCGCCGCTGGCGGTGCGCGACCTGCTGGCCGCGCTGCGCTTTGCCACGCAGCCCGACGATGACCTGAACCTTGCCGCCCTGCTGGTGTCGCCGCTGATCGGCTGGACCCAGAACGAACTGATGGAGCGGGCCATCGGGCGCAAGGGTGGCCTGTGGCGCCATCTCCTCCAGCGGCTGGACGACGCGCAATTGCTGCCGCTGCGCCAATTGCTGGGGCAGGCGGACTTCACCACCCCCTATCGCTATCTGGAGGCGATCCTGTCCGGCCCGATGGACGGCCGTCGCCGGCTGATCGAGCGGCTGGGGGCGGAAGCGGCCGACCCGATCGAGGAATTGCTGAACGCCGCGCTCGGCTTCGAGGCGGACGACCATCCCTCGCTCCAGCGCTTCATCGACTGGTTCGATCGCGGCGAAGTCGAAATCGTCCGCGACGCGGCGGCGCAGGGCGATGCGCTGCGGTTGCTGACCGTGCATGGCGCCAAGGGGCTGCAGGCGCCGATCGTCATTCTCGCCGATGCCTGTCTCGATCCCGATGCCGGCAACCGCATGGATTCGCTCGAATGGAACGGCCTGCCGATCCTGGCCCCGCGCAAGGGCGAGCGGATCGGGCCGATCGGCGACGTCGCGGCCGATGCCGCCGCGATCGAACGGGAGGAGCATTGGCGCCTTCTCTATGTCGCACTGACCCGCGCCGAGGAGAAACTGATCGTCGCCGGATCGCTCGGGCCAAGGGCCAAGGGCGAGGTGAAGCCGCAAAGCTGGTATGGCGCGGTCGATGCGGCGATGGTCGACATGGGTTGCGACTGGGAGGCCGATCCGCTCTGGGGTGCCCGCCGTCGCTGGCGCGGGACGGAAGCCCTGACGCCCAAGGCCACGCAGCCGGAAAGCGCCGAAGACAAGCCTGTGGTGGTCGAGCCGGACTGGCTGCGCGCGCAGGCGCCGGCGGAACAACGTCCACCCCGGCCACTGGCGCCCTCCGCGCCGGTCGAGGATGACGTGCCCAATCCGCCGCCCACCGCCGCGATGCGCCAGGCAGCCGAGCGCGGTCGCTGGCTCCATGCCCTGTTCCAGCGCCTGCCCGACCTGCCCGCCGAGCGGCGTCGCGAGGGGGCGGAACGCTGGCTGGAGCAGCAGGGGGCAGGGGATGCCACGCTGCACAAGGACGTGATCGATCATGCGCTGCGGGTGATTGAGGATCCGCATTTCGCCGCCCTGTTTGCGCAGGGCGCGCTGGCCGAAGCGCCGATCGCGGCGGTGGTCGGCGAAGCGGTGATTGCAGGCACGGTTGACCGGCTGCGGGTCGAGGCGGACCGGGTCCAACTGGTCGATTTCAAGACCGGACGGATGACGCCGCGCGATGCGGAGGAGGTGCCGGTCGCCCATGTCCGGCAGATGGCGGCCTATGTCGCGGCGCTGGAAGTGATCTTCCCCGGCCGCACGGTGGAAGCGGCCCTGCTCTATACCAGCGCGGCGCGGCTCATCGCGCTGCCGGCTGCGCAACTGGCGCCCTACAAGCCGGGCTTTTCGCCCACGCAGCAATATTTGCTGCTGTGACCCGTTGAGCAGCGGGCGCAGCCATCCTAGATATCGACCAACTTAAGGAGTTTGCAGTTATGGCCACCAAGGCAGTTACCGATGTCAGCTTCAAGCAGGACGTGATCGACGCCGACAAGCCCGTGCTTGTCGACTTCTGGGCGGAATGGTGCGGCCCGTGCAAGATGATCGGCCCGGCTCTGGAAGAGATTAGCGAGGAACTGGCCGACAAGGTCACGATCGCCAAGATCAACATCGACGAAAATCCCGATGCGCCGGGCCAGTATGGCGTGCGCGGCATCCCGACGATGATCCTGTTCAAGAATGGCGAAGTCGCCGCGACCAAGGTCGGCGCCGCGCCCAAGAGCGCGCTCAAGGGCTGGATCGAAAGCGTCCTCTAAGCCACTGACAAATCAAAAAAGGGACGGCAGCCCGGCTGCCGTCCCTTTTTATTAGCTGAGCGGGATCATTACCAGTTCGGCATAGGCCGGCTTTTCGCGCAGCCGGTCATACCAGGCGCGCAGATGCGGCAGGTCGGGCCGCGGCATGTCGAGCGTGAAATAGGTGTGGGCGTAGACGCCCATCGGCACATCCGCGACACCGAAATTGACACCCGAAAGCCATTGCTGATCGGCCAGCGCCCGGTCGAGGATCGTCATCGCCGCGCCTGACGCCTGCGCGGATGTCTCGACCACCTGTAAATCTCGCTGTCCATCTTGGCGTCGCACCAACTGGATGAAGGCGTCGCGCTGGGCATCGGCAAAGCTGAACTGCCAGTCCATCCATTTGTCGCCCTGCGCCCGCAGCGCGGGGTCGGCGCGATACATCTCCTCCGGCGCATAACGATGGGCGAGATAGCGCAGGATTGCGTTGGACTCCCACAGTATGACATCGCCATCCTCGATCGTCGGGATCAGGCGATTGGGGTTCATCGCCAGATAGGCGTCGGACATGCCATGTTCCATGCCGACATCATGGCGGACGAAGGGCAGGTCGATTTCCTGCGCGAACCAGGCGACCTTCTTCACATTATGCGAATTGAGGCGGCCCCAGATCGTCAGCATGTTCGGTCTTCCTTCGGTCAGGCATAATAGGTCTTGGCCGCCAGATCCCACAGGCGCGGCGAGGATGCGCCCATCAGGCCCCGACGCTGTTCACCGACCCGATAGGCGCTGCCGTCGAGCCGCTGGCAGCAGCCCCCTGCCTCATTGACGAACAGGGTGCCGGCCGCATGGTCCCAGGGCAGCACGCGCGCGAAGATCGACACGTCATTCTGGCCCAGCACCAGCCGAGGATATTGCTCCGCCGCGCAGCGGGGAATGTCCACCATGGTGAAAATGGCCTGCGACTTGCGCTCCATCTCGGCCCGTTCCTCGGCTTCCATGAAGATGGTGGAGATGGCTGCGATTGGCAGGTCGCCGTCGCTTTCCTTCGCCACGATCCGTTCGCCATCGACATGGCTGCCGCCGCCCAGCGTGGCATGGCACAACCGCCCGGTCAGCGGATCGAGGATCCAGCCGGCCAAAGTGGCGCCATTGTCGGCCAGCGCGATCATGATGCCGAAGGGCGGCTTGCCCGACGCGAAATTACCGGTGCCGTCGATCGGATCGATGATCCAGTTGAGGCCATCGCCGGCGCGGTCGAGGATTGATGGGTCGGCCGCGCAGGCCTCTTCGCCGATGACCCCGGCTTCGGGCAGGATCGACGTCAGCCCTTCGGCCAGCCGGATCTCGCTTTCCTTGTCGGCGATGGTGACGAAGTCGTTCGCCGCCTTCTCGCTAATCTCTTCCGTCGCCAGATTCTGGTAGCGGGGCATGACGATGTCGCGCCCCACCTGCCGCATCAGCGCGACGACGGGATCATGCAGTTCCACCATCATGCGCCGGTCCCCTTAGCTGCGATAATCCGCGTTGATCGAGATATAGCCATGGGTCAGGTCGCAGGTCCACACCGTGGCGCGGCCTTCGCCCAGGCCGATATCGACGCCGATGACGATATCCTGCCCCTTGAGATGGGCGGCCACCGGCGCCTCGTCATAGCCGTCGAGCGCCAGGCCGCCGGCCGCCACCTGGGTCGCGCCGAAACGGATGGCGAGCTTGTCGCGCTCGGCCGGTTCGCCCGCCTTGCCCACCGCCATGACGACGCGGCCCCAATTGGCATCCTCACCGGCGATCGCGGTCTTCACCAGCGGCGAATTGGCGATGGACAGGGCAATGCGATGAGCGCTGGCGTCGCTCTCCGCGCCCTCGACCGTGATTTCGATGAACTTGCTGGCACCTTCGCCGTCGCGCACGACCAGATGGGCGAGTTGGCGGCACAGGTCGGACAGCGCCGCAGCAAAGGCATCCGCACCGGCATCGTCCATCGATGCGAGCGGCGCATTGCCGGCCTTGCCGGTGGCGAAGGCCAGCACCGTGTCGCTGGTCGAAGTGTCGCTGTCGACGGTGATGCAGGAAAAGGTCCGCTTGTTGGCGGCCGACAGCATCTGCTGCAGCAGCGCCGGATCGATCGCAGCGTCGGTGAAGATATAGCCGAGCATCGTCGCCATGTCGGGCGCGATCATGCCCGATCCCTTGATGATGCCGACCAGATCGACGCGGGTGTCGCCGATCATCGCCGAGGCATGGGCGCCCTTTGCATAGGTGTCGGTGGTGCCGATGGTGTTGGCCGCATCCTCCCAGCCGCAGGGCGCGGCGGTGAAGGCGGCGTCCAGGCCGGCCTCGGCCTTGTCGATCGGCAGCGGCACGCCGATCACGCCGGTCGAGGAGACGAAGATGTCGGACGGCTGGCACGACAGGTGATTGGCGACCTTGGCCGCGATCGCTTCCACCGCGGCGCGGCCGCGATGGCCGGTAAAGGCATTGGCGTTGCCCGCATTGACGACGACGGCGCGGCATGAGCGAAATCCCCCCTTGCGTCAATGGCCCGATCGGGCGCTAGTCCCGCAGATAGAGGCGCCCGACGCCATCGGGCATCGGGACCATGCGATAGCCATGGTGGCGGGCGTAATTGTCCAGACCGTCGTCAGGGCGCAGCGGCAATTTGCGCGTGCCATTTTCATAGCCGGTAAGGATCGCTGCCGGCATGGCGCGACCCAGGTCCGGCAGGGTGGCAGGCGTCAGCGCATGGAGCCGGCGGGCCTGCTCGGGGCGGAGCGTCCAGCCGGTGCGATAGGCGAACGGGCCGGTTGCCAGGCGCAGATCGAGCGCCAGGCCGCTGTCGATCGCGAGATGCGGCGAGAGGGTGAGGATATCGGCGCCGCCCGCAGCGCGCACCGTCCTGCCCAGCCAATGGGCATTGGCCTGCGCGGCGAGCAGCGGCATTCCGGTACGGGTAGCCGTCACCAGATCCCGGATCGAGGGGATGAGGCCGGGGATCGCTGCCAGGCAGAGCAGCGTCAGTACCACCTTGCGCCGCAGTGGCCGCCAGCGACGGGCATCGTCGAGCAGATAGCCGAGGGCAAGGGCGAGCGGCGGCAGCAACGGCATCAGATATTGCAATTGGGTCGGGGTCGGCAGCGCGGCGCCGATCAGCGCGCCGGCACTCATCCAGATCGCCAGCCGACGCCCCGATGAGCGCGTGCGGTCACGGGTCGCGATCCAGTTGGCGATGAGCATCAGCAAGGCGGCAAGGGCTGGGCCCTTCCAGAGATATTTGAGAAGGTCGCGCAGCTTTTCCGTCGTCGCCAGTTCCTGCGCTGCGCCGTTGGCGGCATACCAGGCGTGGGGCGCGGTCATGCCATAGGTCAGGACGCCGTACAGAAAGCCGTCCGGCCCCGATGCCCAGGCGATGGCCATGGGCGCCATGCCCAGCAGCGCACCGAGTGCCAGGCAAAGGGCGGCGCGAATAGCGTGCCGGCCGCCGCTGGCGATGACGAACAGGCCGACGGTCGCGCCGAGCGGGGCGAAATTGAGCTTTGTCGCGATGGCAAGGCCGTAGAGGATCCCGGCTCCAAGCCAGTGGCGGTCCGAGCGATGACGCAGGCCAAGCAAGGTGAGCAGCATTGCGGCGGAGGCCAGCAGGGTCGCCAGCATATCGTTGCGGACAACGGAGCCGCTGAACTGGAACGCGGCTGTTGCTGCCATCAGCAGCATGGCCAGGGTAGCGCTGGAGCGCGATATGCCTGCCGCACGCTGGGCCGCCCAGATGAGCGCAAGCGTCGCGAGCGCCATGACGGCGGTGGCAAGGCGCATCGCCAGTACCATATGGCCCGATGCGATCAGGCTCAGCGGTGCCAGCACCCAGGCGTGCATCGGCGGCTGAAGATAGAGAAAGTCGCGAAACATGACCGCATGCCCGCTGAAATAGGCGCCGGCGACATATTGGCTTTCGTCATGATCGAAGGGCGCCGCAATCGCGGCGATCAGGAACCAGCCGGTCAATGCGCTGACCAGCAGCGGCGCCAGAGACAAGCGTAATCGGCGCGACGGCGCCATGGAAATGGAACGATACACCCTGTTTGCGACCCTTGTTGTCGTGGCGCTCTTGCGGCGGCGTGCGCCCAAACGCAAAATATTTTCGGCGGCGCGTCGCGCCTGCACGACGGCAGGACGGCGCGGCTGCGGCAAAACCGCATCGGGCAAAGCCGTTACAGCCGTGCGACAGTCCGTCGCATTGATTGACTATCGGCTGTGCCGTGCCTAAATCGCGGCGCATATCTGCCCATGTGTCCGTTGGACCCATGGCCCCCTCATTGTCAGGAATTTGCATGTTCGGCGCACTCGCCAAGTCTATCTTCGGATCGTCCAACGAACGTTATGTGAAATCGCTGGGCAAGGTCATCGACCAGATCGCCGCCTTCGAACCGACGATCCAGGCGATGAGCGATGATGAACTGGTGAACCAGACGGCGCGCTTCCGTGAGCGCCTGGCCAATGGCGAGACGCTGGACGGCCTGCTGCCCGAAGCCTTTGCGACCGTTCGTGAAGCCTCGGTCCGCGTGCTCGGCATGCGTCACTTCGACGTCCAGATGATCGGTGGCATCGTCCTGCATCGCGGCGAGATCGCCGAAATGCGCACCGGTGAGGGCAAGACGCTGGTGGCGACGCTCGCCACCTATCTGAACGCGCTTGAGGGCAAGGGCGTCCATGTCGTCACCGTGAACGACTATCTGGCCAGCCGTGACTGCGAATGGATGGGGCAGGTCTATCGCTTCCTGGGCCTTACCACCGGCGTGATCGTGCCCAACCTGTCGGAAGACCAGCGCCGCGAGGCCTATAATGCCGACATCACCTATGCGACCAACAATGAACTCGGCTTCGATTATCTGCGCGATAACATGAAGTTCGATCGCGGTGCGATGGTCCAGCGCCCGTTCAACCATGCGATCGTCGACGAAGTCGATTCGATCCTGATCGACGAGGCGCGCACGCCGCTGATCATTTCCGGTCCGACCGACGACAAGTCGGAGCTGTATGTCGCGGTCGACGCGATCGTGAAGCAGCTGGTCGAGGAGGATTATGAGAAGGACGAGAAGCAGCGCACGATCACGCTGACCGAAGACGGCACCGAGAAGATCGAGCGCCTGCTGGAGGCCGCCGGCCTGCTCCAGGGCAATAATCTCTACGATTTCGAGAACACGCAGGTCGTCCATCACGTCAACCAGGCGCTGCGCGCGGTGGTGATGTTCCGCCGCGACATCGACTATATCGTAAAGGACGGCAAGGTCGTCATCATTGACGAATTCACTGGCCGTATGATGGATGGTCGTCGCTGGTCGGATGGCCTGCACCAGGCGGTGGAAGCCAAGGAAGGCGTCCAGATCGAGCCGGAAAACCAGACGCTGGCGTCGATCACCTTCCAGAATTATTTCCGCATGTACCCCAAGATTTCGGGCATGACCGGCACCGCATCGACCGAAGCGACCGAATTCTACGAAATCTACAAGATGAACGTCGTCACCATCCCGACCAACCGGCCGGTGCAGCGCGTCGACGAGGAAGACACGTTCTACAAGAATCTGGAAGACAAGTTCCGGGGCATTGCGCGCACCATCAAGGAACATGCCGAAAAGGGTCAGCCGGTGCTGGTCGGCACCGTGTCGATCGAAAAGTCGGAAATGCTGTCGGAATTCCTCAATCAGGAAGGCGTCAAGCACGCGGTCCTGAACGCGCGCTTCCACGAGAGTGAAGCCCATATCGTCGCCCAGGCAGGCCGCAAGGGCGCGGTGACGATCGCCACCAACATGGCTGGCCGCGGCACCGACATCAAGCTGGGCGGCAATCTGGAGATGCGGGTCGAGGACGAACTGCGTGATATGCCGGAAGGCCCGGAGCGCGATGCGGCGATCGCCCGCATCGAGGTCGAGATCGAGGCGGAGAAGCAGGAAGTGCTGGCGGCCGGCGGCCTGTTCGTGCTGGCGACCGAGCGGCACGAAAGCCGTCGTATCGACAATCAGCTGCGCGGCCGTTCGGGCCGTCAGGGCGATCCCGGCCTGTCGCGCTTCTACCTCAGCCTCGACGATGACCTGATGCGCATCTTCGGCCCGGACACGATGTTCGCCAAGATGATCCGCTCCAACCTGGAGGATGGCGAGGCGCTGCCCCCGTCCAAGTGGCTGAGCAAGGCGATCGAGACCGCCCAGCGCAAGGTCGAGGCGCGCAACTACGACATCCGCAAGCAGGTCGTCGAATATGACGACGTGATGAACGACCAGCGCAAGGTGATCTACGAGCAGCGCAGCGACATCATGGACGCCGAAACGGTGGATGATGTCGTCACCGACATGCGTCATGAGACGGTCAACGACCTGGTCGGCGCGTCCTGCCCGCCGGGCACCTATCCCGAACAGTGGGATATGGAGCGGCTGAAGCTGCGCACGGCCGAAGTGCTGGGTCTGGAGCCTGATTTCGACGCCTGGCTGGCCGAGGATGCCGTCGATCCGGAAATGATCGAGGAACGGCTTGCCGGTCTAGCCGACGCGGCCATTGCCGAGAAGACGCAGGAAGTCGAAGCGGCCGACTGGCACATGATCGAGAAGAGCATCATGCTCCAGAGCCTCGATCATCACTGGAAGGAGCATCTCTCGACGCTCGACGCGCTGCGCCAGGTGGTGCATCTGCGCGCCTATGCGCAGAAGACGCCGATCAACGAATATAAGCAGGAAGCCTTCGCCCTGTTCGAGCGCATGCTGGAAAATATCCGCGAGGACGTGACCAGCTCGATCGCGCGGGTGCAGTTCCGCATGGAAGCGCCGCAGCCGCAGTTCGACCTGCCGGTGCTGCCGGACTTCATCACCACCCATATCGACCCCTTCTCGGGCGAGGATAATAGTGCGGATATCGATGGCAGCCAGCTGGCGGGCATCACCACCATCATTCCGCGTGCCCCGGTGGACAATGTCGCGGCGGGCGAGTTCGCCAATCTCGACATCAGCCGCAATGCGCTGTGCCCCTGCGGTTCGGGTCAGAAATACAAGCATTGCCATGGCGCGCTGAGCTGAGGCGCGACCACAGGCGAGAAACGGGGAAGGGCGTCGCCGATGGCAGCGCCCTTTTTTGTTTTGATCCTGCAATGAAAAGGCGGAACTCTCGTGCTCAAAGGCCGTTGCGCATTGCGCCTATGCGATGCGGACCGGATGTTCCGGCGGAAGGAGAAGGGCATGAGAAAATTTGCGATGGTATTGGCCTTGGCTGTGATCGCGGCCCCGATTGCGGCAACTGCTCAACATCCGCCCGGCCATGGGCAGAACAAGCCTTCGCACAATGATGGCAACGGTCCGGGCAACCGACCGCCGGGCCATAATAGCGGGCCGGGTCCTGGCGCATCCCACGGCAAGCCATCCCATAATAATGGACGCCCGCCGGCACCGGGCAAGCCATCGCATTCCGCCTCCCACGGCGGGAAATATTATCCGGACCAGCATTATCGCCCCGGTTCCTCGCGGGATCGCTATCGGATTGACCGGAACACGCGCATCTATCGCGGTGGTAACGGGCGATATTATTGCCGTCGCAACGATGGATCGACCGGCCTGATTGTCGGTGCGGCCGTCGGCGGCCTCCTGGGCAATGCGCTGGGTGACGGCGATTCCGGCGTGCTGAGCACGATCCTGGGCGCAGGCGTCGGCGGCGCGCTGGGCCGCGAGATCGATCGCGGCAACGTCTATTGCGAATGATCGATCACCAGAATGCGGAGTGCCGCCGATCGCGTGATCGGCGGCACTTTTCGCGGGCGGGGCCGGTGACGGGAGGCCATTTATTGAACGCCTGTGATGTCGGCGCGGCGCGGCGCTCCGCTGATGGGGCTCAAGCGGCTTGAGACGCTTCGATTAGTGATCCCTCACTGGCGGTTTCGATTTGAAGCGCGACACCCGAGGTGATGCGTAGCATTTCATCCGGGGTGGGGCGAGCCCCACCCCGGACGGCAAAATTTATCCGCCCTTGAGAAGGGCGATCTGCTCTCCCAGAACCTCATGCGGAGTACGATAGCCCAGGCATTTACGGGGTGTGCTGTTAAGTCGATCGGCGACGGCCTGGATCTCCTTTTCCGACAGCAGCGCAAGGTCAGTGTGGGAGGGCAAGAAGCGCCGTATCCGGCCATTGCAATTTTCCACACCGCCTTTTTGCCAGGGTGCTGACGGCAAGCAGAAATAACTGGTGATGCCGAGCCTGTTTCGCAGTGTCGCAAAGGCGGCAAATTCCGTGCCGCGATCGAAGGTGATGCTTCGTCGAAGGGAAGGGGGCAGAGCATGCAAATGCCGATCAATGCCCGCCATGACGCCGGCGGAATGCCGGCTCGGATTACGCGCGAGGAAAGTGAAGCGGCTGCGGCGCTCGACCAGCGAAGTGAGATTGGCTTTGCCATATTCTCGCTTGAAGATCAGGAGATCGCCTTCCCAATGGCCAAAGCTGCTGCGGTCCGCGATTTCCTGCGGCCGCGCGCCGATCGTGTTGGTCACAGGAATGTGGAGACCGCGTGGCTTTCGGCCATAGCGTTGCCGGCGCGAACGGCGAGCAACAGGCAGATGGCGCCACAGCTTCTGGTGCCGTCCTTCAGGTCCATAGACATATTGATAGATGGTTTCGTGGCAAACCGTCTCGCGAATACCCCGATGACGGCGAAGGTAGCCCGCAATCTGCTCTGGCGACCAGGCTGCCGACAATCGGTTGGCGATGTAAGCGGCGAGCTCCGGCCTGCGAGCGATCTTGCCGCCGCGGACACGACGGCCGTTGGCCATGGTCTGCGCGGCCGTGGGAAAATAGCCGCGAAACAGCGGATGCTCATCCAGGTGCCGGTTGCGTTTGAGCTCGCGATAGATCGTCGCCGGATGGCGACCCAGCGCATCCGCGATCTGCCGAACAGACCGTCCGGTGGCCATCAATTGATAAATATCCCGGCGCTCGTCCAAACCCAGATGCTGATAGCCGTTCATATCGTGCCTTCCTGGAAAGGGGATCAAACCCTCATAAATCCTGGGATTTCGCACTTCGATCTAGAATCCACCACTTCGCAGATTTAAGTTCGATAATATATATTATGTTAAATTATGAACAGGATCGATGGGAGGTATTCCTCCTCGTCCATCTCAATCCTCCAGGATGCGGCTATGGGCTTTGGTGTCGCGCATGCGGACATAGACCGTCAGCGAAATCGCGATCATGACGCTGACATAGATATAGAAAGCGGATTCCATCCCGGACTGCTTGAACCAGAGCGCGACGAACTCGGCCGTGCCGCCGAACAAGGTATTGGCGAGCGCATAAGGCAGCGCGACGCCGAGCGCACGGATATGCGCGGGAAACAGCTCGGCCTTTACCACGGCATTGATCGAGGTATAGCCGGTGACGATCACCAAGCCCGCCATCACCAGCAGCCCAGCGACCAGCGGATCGCGCGTCACCGCCAGCGTGGCGAAGATCGGATAGGTGCAGAGCACGCCCATGATGCCGAAGCCGATCAT
Organism: Sphingomonas sp. S-NIH.Pt3_0716; assembly: GCF_003950715.1. Taxonomy (NCBI): domain Bacteria; kingdom Pseudomonadati; phylum Pseudomonadota; class Alphaproteobacteria; order Sphingomonadales; family Sphingomonadaceae; genus Sphingomonas; species Sphingomonas sp. S-NIH.Pt3_0716. Next base: position 204,763 of record NZ_QLJK01000006.1, read on the forward strand.
CAGCGGCTTGCGACCGATGCGATCGGACAAGGCGCCAGCCAAAGGCTGCAACAACATGAAAACAAACAATGTTATCCCATTGATTTCCGACGCTGTTTCACGACCGAAGCCGGCCGTGTTGACGAGGAATTTCTGCATGTAGATGGAATAGGCATAGAAGGCGATCGTGCCGCCGGCGGTCAGCAGCATCACCGTCAGTGTCTCGCGCGGATGGTTGGTGATGAGTTCGATGAAGCCGGACTTGGGGGCGCCTTCGGCCTTGGCGACCTCATAGCTCTGGGTTTCGGCAAGACCGCGCCGCAGCCAGAAGACGATGACCGCCAGCGCGCCGCCTATGGCGAAGGGAATGCGCCAGCCCCAGGCGTCAAGCTGCGCCTCGGTCAGGATCGACTGGAGCAGCAGCAGCACGCAGATCGCCACCAACTGCCCGGCAATCAGCGTCACATATTGGAAGCTGGAATAGAAACCGCGTCGGTCCTTGCCGGCCATTTCGGTGAGATAGGTCGCGCTGGAACCATATTCACCACCGATCGACAGCCCCTGCATCAGCCGGGCCAGCACGAGCAGCAGCGGCGCGCCGACGCCGATCACCTCATAGCCCGGCGTCACCGCGATCAGCAGCGATCCGGCACACATCAGCGAGACCGACAGGGTCAGGCCACTCTTGCGCCCATGACGGTCGGCATAGACGCCCATCAGCCAGGCACCGATCGGTCGCATCAGGAAGCCCACGGCGAAGATGCCGGCTGCGCTCAGCAACTGGGCGGTGCGGTCCTCGCTCGGGAAGAAATGCGGGGCGAAGTAGAGGGTGAAAGCAGCATAGGCATACCAGTCATACCATTCGACCAGATTGCCGGTGGATCCGCCGATGATCGCCTTGAGCCGGGCCCGTTTGTCGGGTGCCGCACCCTGCCCCTCATGTGACGTCATGGCGTCAGCACCATTTCACCATTTTCAACGCTCCAGCTTTTGAGACGGGACAGCATGTTCATGCCGATGACATTGACGTCGCCCAGCGCCGGCGAGACGACGACCTTGACATCATTGGCGCGCAGCGGCCCGACCGTCAGCGTCGAGATGCTGGCGCGGCGCGCGTCGATCTTGCCATTGGCGGTGTTGAGCGGGATCGGGGGCGCATTCATGTCGATATTGAGGCCAGTGGCGCGGGCGGTATTTTCCGAAAGGGCGGTGATGGTCGCGCCGCTGTCGATCAGGAAGCGCGCGGACATGCCGTTGACCATGCCCTCCACCCAATAATGGCCGTCCGGCGCGACCGGAATGCGCACCACTTGCCCATCGGACTGGATCGGCGGTGGGGCCGGCGGCGGCGCGGGCTGTGATATAGGCTCGGCACTGTTCTGTGGCTGGAGCAAGGCCCCCTCCTCCGCAGCGAACCGTGCCGGCATCAGTCCCGCCTTCTGGGCGAAGGTGAAGAGGCCGAGCAGGGCACCGAAGATCAGCACCCATAGCAGGGCCATCCGCACGAAGCTGCCCAGCGCGATGCGGCGGCCGATCAAGGCGGAACCGACCAGGACCAGGGCGAGCAGATACCAGATGCTGGACATCGCCTGATCCGTGCCGTCCATCAGTGGGGTGCTCCGTCGTTAAGGTCGATCACCAGCCCGTCATAGCCCGGCTCCACCCCTTTGGGGAGCGTGGCGCACAGGGTGGCATAATCCATGCTCTGGTCCATATGGGTCAGGATCGCGCGACTGGGCCGGGTTGCCATGATCCCCGCCAATGTCATCTCCAGATGGGCATGGGTGGGATGCGGCCGGGCGCGCAGCGCATCGACCACCCAGATGTCGAGATCATCGAACAGCGCCAGCATATCCGGGGTTATTTCATGAAAATCCGTAGCATATCCGACATGGCTACCATCATGATTGAAGCGAAATCCAGTCGAATAAATGTTGCCATGAGGCATGTCGGTGCAGGCAATGTCGATATCGCCGATCCGCAGCCCATCGGGCAGATCATGCGGGATGATGATCGGGGGATAGCCCCCCCTCCCCGCAAAGGCATAGGCAAAGCGGGCCTGGAGCAGGCGCATCGTCTGGGCGCGGGCAAAGCCGGGGATCGGGCTGCCGCGATGATGGAACAGCTGGCGCACATCGTCGATGCCATGGCTGTGATCGGCATGGTCATGGGTCCACAGGATCGCGTCGATGTCGATCACGTCGGCCGCCAGCAATTGCGCCCGTAGGTCCGGGGATGTGTCGACCAATATCCGGGTCGTCGCGCTTTCCACCAGGATCGAGACGCGGGTGCGGCGGTTACGCGGCTCGGTGGGATCGCAGGCGCCCCAATCATTACCGATCCGGGGAACGCCGGAGGATGTGCCGCTGCCAAGGATGGTCAGCTTGAGGCTCATGCCTGCGGCCGGCCCTCGATCTTGGCAAAGAGGCGGAGGAAATTGGCCGAGGTCGCCGCCGCCAGATTCTCGATGTTCTCGCCGCGCAGATCAGCCAGGAAGCGCGCCGTGTCGGCGACGAAGGCCGGCTCGCACGGCTTGCCGCGATGGGGCACCGGGGCGAGGAAGGGCGAGTCCGTTTCCACCAGCAGCCGGTCGAGCGGCAGGCGCGCCGCCGTTTCCTGCAGATCCTTCGCGCTCTTGAAGGTCACGATGCCCGAAATGCTGATGAAGAAGCCAAGGTCCATCGCCGCATCAGCGAAGGCGCCGCTGGCGGTGAAACAGTGGATGACGCCGCTATAGGCCCCCTTCCCCATCTCATCCCGCATGATCGCCAGCGTATCCTCTTCCGCTTCGCGGGTATGGACGATCAGCGGCAGGCCGGTCTCGCGGCAGGCGGCGATATGGCTGCGGAAGCTCTTCTGCTGCCGCTCGCGATCGCTATGGTCGTAATAATAATCGAGGCCCGTTTCACCGATGCCAACGACGCGCGGATGGGCCGCGCGCTCGACCAGCTTGGCGGTGTCGACGTGAGGATGCTCGTCCGCCTCATGCGGGTGGATGCCGACGGTCGCCCAGACATCCGCCTCGCGCACCGCCGTACCCAGCACATCGTCCCACTCGCTTTCGCGGGTGGCGATATTGAGCATCAGGTCGACGCCGCGCGCACGGGCGCGTTCCAGCACATTATGCTGATCCTCGATCAACCCCTTGTAATTGAGGTGACAATGGCTGTCGATCAACATCCGTCAGGCGTCCGCTTCGGTCAGTTCCAGGCGCGGGAAGAGCGGCTTGGGCGCGGCCAGCCCGAAATCGCTTTCGGCCAGATCGCTATACCAATGATCGCCGATCGCGCCATAGCTGCGCTTGTCCGCCGGCACGCCCATATGGTCGAGCAGCGCGGTGGCGCTCGCCGGGATCACCGGCTGGATTGCGACCGCCAGCTGGGCGATGGCGATATAGAGCGTCGCCAGTACTGTCTCCATCCGCTCGGGATCGGTCTTGCGCAGCGACCAGGGTGCCTGCGCGTCGATATATTGATTGCAGGCAAAGGCCGCGCGCAGCCAAGCATCGATCGCCACCGAAGGCGCCAGATCGGCCATGGCGGCGGGCATATCGCTGCGCACGACCTTGTCGATCAGCGCGAACAGCTCCGTATCGGCGGCGTCATGGCCGTTCACGGCCGGCAGGCGACCTTCCAGATTTTTGGCGATGAAGCTCAGCGTGCGCTGGGCCAGATTGCCGAACGCGTTGCCCAGATCGCTGTTCGAGCGCTGGACAATCGCTTCGGCGCTATAGCTGCCGTCATTGCCGAAGGTCACTTCGGACAGCAGGAAATAGCGCAGCTGATCGACGCCGAAGCGTTCGGCCAATTCCATCGGATCGGCGACATTGCCGACCGACTTCGACATCTTCTCGCCGCGGTTCAGCAGGAAGCCATGGCCGAACACCTGCTTGGGCAGCGGCAGCTTCGCGCTCATCAGGAAAGCCGGCCAGTAAACCGTATGAAAACGCACGATATCCTTGCCGATGATATGGGTGATGTCACCACCCTCAGCCCAATAGCGCGCCATCCGCTCGGCATCGTCGGGATAGCCGCAGCCGGTGATATAGTTGGTCAGCGCATCGACCCAGACATACATGACATGGCCGTCGGCGCCGGGCACCTTGACACCCCAGTCGAAGCTGGTGCGCGAAATGCTGAGATCGGACAGGCCGCCCTCGACGAAGCGCAGGATTTCGTTGCGGCGGCTTTCCGGGCGGATGAAGTCGGGCTGGCTGTTATAGAGGTCCAGCAGCTTGTCCTGATATTGGGACAGGCGGAAGAACCAGCTTTCCTCGACGGTCCATTCGACCGGCGTTCCCTGCGGCGACAGCTTTACGCCATCCTCGCCCTCGGTGATTTCCTTCTCGTCATAGAAGGCTTCGTCGCGGACCGAATACCAGCCCTCATAGCGGCCCAGATACAGGTCGCCATTGGCCTCCATCGCCTGCCAGATCGCCTGGCTGGCGCGGTGATGATCCGGTTCGCTGGTGCGGATGAAACGATCATAGCTGATATTCAGGCTATCGTTCATCTGCTTGAAATAGGACGACATCTCATCAGCCAGCTCGCGCGGCTCGATGCCGCGGTTGCGCGCCGTCTGGGCCATCTTCAGGCCGTGTTCGTCGGTTCCGGTCTGGAAGAAGACATCGCGGCCCATCATCCGCTGGAACCGGGCGATCGCGTCGGTGGCGATCACCTCATAGGCATGGCCGATATGCGGACGGCCGTTGGGATAGGAGATGGCGGTGGTGATGGTGTAAGGCTGCGACATGCAGCCTCCCTAGCGGCTGTTCGCGTCGCCGCAAAGCCGCTTTTCAGGTCGCCGCCTCAGCCAGTGCCGCGACATGGCCGCCCAGCTCGAAAACGACCGAGGCCGGGTCCAGCGACAGGATGACCGCGCCGCCCACCAGATGCCGGGCCGCTTCCCAATGATCGAGCGCGCTACCCAGTGCCGGGCCATGGCGGGTCCGGGCAGCCTGGGCTATGAAGGCGGGCGCGCGTTCGAGAAAGGCTTCGTAACGCGGCTTGGCGGCCTTGCCCGCCAACGTCTTAGCCAAGCGCAGGCGCTCGCGATTGCCGGGATCGCCGTCGGCCGCAATCGCCAGCAGCGATTTTTCGAGCCCCGCAAGGTCGAGGCCCGCATAGCGCAGCGCGCGACCGGGCGAGCCCTCCCCCGCGCGCAGCAGCGCATCGAGTTCCGGCCCGGACAGGCTTTCATCCTCGCGCCGCAGCACCGTCGCCATGGCACCGTCCGACAGCGGATCGAAGCGCATCGTGCGGCAGCGCGAACGAATGGTGGGCAGCAGCCGGCCCGGCGCATGGCTGACCAGCAGGAAGATCATGTCCGCCGGCGGCTCTTCCAACGTCTTGAGCAGGGCGTTGGCGGCGCCGCGCTCCAGATCATCGGCACTGTCGATCACGACGATGCGCCGCGAAGAGAGCGAGGGCGCCGACTGGATCAGCCGTTGCAGGCCGCGCACCTGGTCGACGCTGATGTTGCGCGCGGTAACACCATCCTTTTCCAGCGGCGCCAGTTCGGCATAATCGGGATGCGCGTTCGCCTCGATCAGGCGGCGGATCGGGTGGCTTTCGGGAACGGCGAGACCCTCGCCCTCGATCTTCGGGCCGGCCGCATCCGCCAGCAGGCGCATCGCCATGGCGCGGGCGAAGCTGGCCTTGCCGATGCCGCGCGGGCCGGTCAATATCCAGCCATGATGCATGCGGCCGCTGCTCGCTGCCGCCAGCAGGGTCTGCGCCTGGGCGCCATGCCCGACCAGTGACGTCATGACAGCAGGTCGTCCAGTGCCGCGAGCAGTCGGGTCGTGACATCGTCCGCTGCGCCCGACGCATCGATCGCGCGGACCCGTGCCGGCTCATCGGCGGCAAAGCGGACGAACGCATCGGCCACGGCCCGATGAAAGGCGCGGTCGCGACCGCCGATCCGGTCCGACACGTCGCCGTCGCGGGCATGGGCGCGGGCTTCCGCCTCCGCTTCCGGCAGGGTCAGGAACAAGGTGCGATCGGGCAGGAAGCCGGCGCTGCCGATCTGGTGCAACGTCAATATGTCGGCATCGCTGAGATCGCCCTGCCCCTGATAGGCGCGACTGCTGTCGAGGAACCGATCGGACAGAACCCAGGCGCCACGGGCCAGCGCCGGGCGGATGGTCTTTTCGATATGGTCGGCCCGCGCGGCGGCGAACAACAAAGCTTCGGCGCGGGCATTCCAGCGGTCCGCACCACCGGTCAGCAGCATGGCACGGATCGCTTCCGCCCCTTCGCTGCCGCCCGGCTCGCGGGTCTCGACAACCTCCAGCCCGCGCGCGCGCAAGGCCGCCGCCAGCGCACGAAGCTGGGTCGACTTGCCGGCGCCCTCGCCGCCTTCGAGCGTGATGAAACGGCCTGTTATCACCCGAAGAAGGACTTCAGACCATTCCACAAACGACCGAAAATGCCGGCTTCCGCGACATCTTCACCGGCAACCAGCGGCAACACCTGGGGCGGTGTATCCGGGGTTTGGACGATGAGCTGGGCGATCTGTTGGCCCTTGGCGATCGGCGCCTTGATCGGGCCGGTATAGACGACCTTCACCTTCACATTGGCCGACGCGGTGCGCGGCATGGTGACCGCCATATTCTGCGGCGCGACCAGCGACACGGTCGATGCGCTACCGAGCTGAACCGCGGCGGTCTCGACCGTCTGCCCCTTCTTGAACAGCGGCTGCGCCTTCCAGGCGCGGAAGCCCCAGTCCATGAAGCGGACGGATTCGGTGATCCGGCCGTTGAAGCTGGTCAGGCCGGCGACCACCATCACCAGGCGGCGGCCATCCTGCTCGGCCGATCCGGTGAAGCCGAAGCCGGCTTCTTCGGTATGGCCGGTCTTGAGGCCGTCGGCACCTGCGATCTTGCCCAGGATCGGATTGCGATTGGCCTGCGCAATGTCGGAGCCGCCCATGGTCTTGCCCCAGGTGAAGGAGCGGGTGGCGTAGAATTTCTTGTAGAGGTCCGGCGTTTCGACGATCGTGGCTTCGGCAAGCTTGGCCAGATCTTCGGCGGTGACATAGGTCACGCCCTCGTCAGGCCAGCCATTGCTGGTGCCGAAATGGCTGTTCTTGAGGCCCATGCGCTTGGCCTCTTCGTTCATCAGTGCGACGAACGCCTGCTCGGTGCCGGCAATGCCCTCGGCCAGCACGACGCAGGCGTCATTGCCCGACAGGGTGACGATGCCGTGCAGCAAATTTTCGACCGACACCTGCTCGCCCACCGACAGGAACATGGTCGAACCGGCCTTGGGGCCGTGCCATTGCTGCCAGGTTTCCGGACGAACCGTGAACTTGGTGTCGAGCTTGAGTTCGCCCTTCTGGATCAGGCGGAAGGCGACATGCGCCGTCATCATCTTGGCCATCGAGGCCGGCGGCATGCGGGTTTCGCCGCCCTTGTCATAGAGGACGGCGCCCGAGGAAAGATCCTTGAGATAGGCGATCGGCGCCTCGCTCGTATAAGGCGGGGCCGCGGCAACCAGCGGCTGGGCCAGCAGACCGACGAAGAGAGTGGCGGCAACGGTTTTCTTCATGAACTCAAGCCTTCGACTGGATAGATTCGCTGGACGCATCGCTATGATTAGCGCGCGTCATTAGCCATGACACGGACATTCGCAAAGCCCTTCGCTGCCGCCGCCTTCACGCCGGCCTGCGCTGCCTCCTGCGAGGGATAGGGACCATAGCGCACCCGCCAGACCGAACCGGCCGCCACGGCGTGCGCGCCGATCTGCCTGGCGAGCGCCTCGGCCCGGCTTTGGGAAGAAAGCGCAGCAACCTGAACGACATAGCCGCCAGATACCGGTTTTGCCGATACTGGTTTTGCCGGTGCCGGTGTCGTGGCCTTGGGGACCGGTTTGGGAGCAGGTGGCGTGGGCGTATCGAAGGATGCGCCACGACGGCTGGAACTGCTCGAAGCCGGGATCGCTTGAACGACGGGGCGCGCGGCCTGAACCTGCGCTGGCTGGCTTGCCGGCACTTGCGCCAGACGCCCGCGCAGCACCTTCAGCAAGGGTTGCGGCGTGTCGATCCGCTCGGGCGCGCGCTGGCGGGCCCGCAGCAAAGCCTTTTCCTGCTCGGGTGGATTGACCCGCCGGACGCGAACGGCCGCGGCACCATCACCGGTAATGCCCAGTTGCTCGGCCGCGCCGCGCGACAGGTCGATGAGCTTGTCGTCGCTGAACGGGCCGCGATCGTTAAGCCGGACCAGGATAGTGCGACCGCTGTCCAATGCCGTCACCTCGACATAGCTTGGCAGGGGCAAGGTCTTGTGCGCGCCGCTGATCGCCGACGGCACGAAATCCTCGCCATTGGCCGTCGGCTTGCCAATCGCCTCCTCGCCATACCAGCTGGCATAGCCGACCTCGTCATAATTGACCGGATCGGCCGGGACGTGAGTCTTGCCGCCCACGCTATAGGGTTCGCCGATCTTGACCGGTTCGTCCGCAACCGCTGGCGCCGTTACAGGTGTCGCGGGGCGTGGCGCCGGCGGCGCAACGGCCTGCTCGCTGCCGCAGGAGGCCAGCAGAGACGCCGCGCCGCCCAGTGCGATCCAGTTCCTATTGCTTGACCGCATCGGCCAGCAACCCCACGGAAAGAGCGTAGAAATTGGAGCAATTATAGTCGAGGATCGCGCGATAATTGCTGGTCAGCAGATAGGCGGTCTTGCCCGGCCCATCAGGCTCCAGCAGGGTCGCCATGACAGTGTCCGCTGGCCAGATGCCACTGGCGGGGAACAGGCCCAGCTTGCGCCATTCGGCCATGGTCAGCCAGCGGCTGTGGCGATTGAACACCCGTGGGCAGCGCGGCGCCGTCGTGCGCGCCGCCACCGAGGCGCGGTTGAAGCTGGTCGGCACGCTGACAGCCACGCCCCAGGGCTGGCCCCGCCGCCATCCCGCCGCGACGAAATAATTGGCGATCGACGCCAGCGCATCCGCCTGGCTGGTCCAGATATCCGCCCGGCCATCGCCGTCGCCATCCTTGGCGAGCTTGAGATAGACCGAGGGCAGGAATTGCGGATAGCCGGTCGCCCCGGCCCAGCTGCCGACCAGCCGGCTGCGCGGCACGCCATCGTTCAGCATCTTGAGTGTCGCCAGCAATTCCGGCTCGAACAAGGTGCGGCGGCGCCCTTCGTGCGCGAGCGTCGCCAGCGACCGGATCAGGTCGAAATCGCCGGTGTAGGAGCCGTAGTTGGTTTCGTGGCCGAAAATGGCGACCATGATTTCCTCGGGCACGCCGGTTTCCGCCTCGATCCGGGCCAGTCGTGCGCGATTGGCGGCATAGACTGCCCGCCCGCGGCTGATCCGCGCGGCATCGACATGCTTGACCCGATAGGGTTCGAAATTGGGAATGGGCGAATAGGCGCCCCCGCCCGGCTGGCTCTGGTCAAGCGCCACCACGCGCGGGTTGATCGTCAGGGTCGGGAAGACGGCGTCCAGCGTCGCGTCGCGAATGCCCATGGCGCGTGCCTTGGGCCGCAGCGATTCCAGATAGGCGCGAAAGTCCCCATCATCCTGCGCGATCGCGACCTGTGGCGCAGCCAATCCTGCCACAACCGTCGAAAAACCCATCATCAGCGCAATGGCCAGCGAATTGAACCGAGAATCTGCCATGACCTTTTGTGGCACAGCCAGGGCGACCGGCGAAACCCCTATCCGATACGAAGTCGCGAATGGACGACCATTAGCCTCAATATTGTCATTTTTGCCCTTGGCTTGTTCGCCGGCTTCGCTAGGAAGCGTCGCAACGGAAGTGTGGCCGAGTGAGTAGCTCCTAGATTTCTGGACGCCTTCTATCCTAATTTTGAGGACAGGAGACGACGATGGGGAAGCCCAATTTCAGCGATGAGTTCAAGCGTGATGCGGTGGCCCAGATCACCGAGCGCGGGTATCCGGTAGCGGAGGTTTCCGAGCGGCTCGGCGTCAGTCAGCATTCGCTGTAGGCATGGAAGCGGCAACTGGCAAAGGTGGTGTCTGGCGATGCCAGCAAGGATGCTGAGATCCGCCAGTTGAAGCGCGAGCTGGCTCGGGTGACCGAGGAGCGCGACATCATAAAAAAAGCCACCGCGTATTTCGCCAGGGATGCAAAGTGAGATACGCGTTTGTTGCCGAGCATGTGCATCCAGCCAAGCGGCTTCTATGCTTGGCAGAAGAACCCGCTGAGCCAGCGGGCTCGGGACGATGCTCGTCAGACAGAGTTGCTGCGGCAGGCCTGGAGCGACAGCGGTAAGGTCTACGGCTATCGCAAGCTACACGATGACCTGTTGGATCATGGCGAGACCTGCTGCCCCAACCGCGTTGCCCGGTTGACCAGGCTGGCGGGTATCAGGGCGCAGGTCGGCTACAAGCGCCGGCCCAGCAGCTATGGCGGCAAACCGTCCCTGGCGGTCGACAATACTCTGGATCGTCAGTTCGACGTCGCAGCTCCCGATCGGGCTTGGGTGACGGACATCACCTACATCCGCACTCTGGAGGGCTTTGCCTATCTGGCTGTCGTGATCGATCTCTATTCCCGCCGCGTGGTGGGCTGGTCGATGCAGAGCAGGCAGACCACCGATGCGGTGCTGCAAGCGCTGCACATGGCGGTATGGCGGCGCAAGCCGAAGCAGCGGGTGCTGATCCATTCGGATCAGGGCTCGCAGTTCACCAGCATGGACTGGGCGGCCTTCATCCGGGCTCACAATCTTGAGCACTCGATGAGCCGGCGTGGCAACTGCCACGACAACGCGGTGGCCGAGAGTTTCTTTTCCTCGCTCAAGCGTGAGCGCATTAAGCGCCGGACCTGCAAAACACGCGATGAAGCCCGGCAGGACGTGTTCGATTACATCGAGATGTTCTACAATCCGGTCCGCAAGCAGGTCAGGAACGGGATGCTGTCCCCCGCACAGTTCGAACGGCAGCAGATTTTAAAAGCAGAAGGCGTCTAGAAAACTCTTATGTTCGATTTCAAGAGCCTTCGACATGATGAGGTCCTTTCCGCCTTAGATGACGAAGTCAAAGGTGTGGAGCTGATGTGCAGAGTAGGGAGCAGGGCTTTCGACGA
>NZ_QLJK01000060.1:0-9788 GCF_003950715.1 Sphingomonas sp. S-NIH.Pt3_0716
CGACGAAAGCGGCGAGATCATGGGGTATTGCTCCCCTGTCCTGTATCAACTGCGCAAGCGTGATGCCCGGGTGCCGCAGGAGCGCGAGTTGCAGCGCCACGCCCAACTGGTTCCGTCGCTCCCGTCGCGCGCCGATGATCTCGATATCGGAAGGCTCGAAGGTATAGAGCCGGGCCAAATGGTCGCGATCGGTCGGGATGGCGAGTATCTGATCGCGTTCGCTCTCGGTCAGGAGTTGATGCTTGCGCTTCGTCATGCCGTTTCCTGTCCACAAAAGGTCATCTGGGCCTATGGACAGCGAGGAGTAAAGAGACATAGTATGTGGACGGATATGGGTGGGGCGCAGCGGCTGCCCTCCATAGCGTCCACAGAACGACCGTTTGGGAGACGTGCGGCATGGGTGATATTCTGGGCTATGCCCGCGTCAGCACCGGCGATCAGGACGTTGCGGGCCAGACCATGCGTCTGGAGAAGGCTGGCGCCATCAAAATCTTCACCGATGTCATTTCAGGTAAGAGCATGGAACGGCCCGGTCTGGCTGAGCTAATCGCCTATGCCCGCAAGGGTGACACGCTGGCGGTGGTCCGCCTCGATCGGCTTGGGCGCTCGCTTGCCGAACTTCTCACCACGGTTGAGACGCTACGCGGTCAGGGCATCGCGCTCCTGAGCCTTGAAGAAAAGATCGACACTTCGTCAGCTGCCGGCGAGCTCATCTTCCATGTGTTTGGGGCCATCGCCCATTTTGAGCGACGGCTGATTTCTGAGCGAACCAGAGATGGTATTGCCGCCGCCCGTGCTAAGGGCAAACAGCCTGGCCGTCAGCCGCTGGACATGTCCAAAGTGGATGCGGCCATCAAGCTGGTCGAAGCTCGTATCTCGCCTACCGAAGCAGCGCGGCAACTCGGCATCGGCCGATCGACCATTTATCGCGAAATGCGTAGGATGGGAATCGAACGGCCCGCCTGATTAAGCGCCCGTCCGTTCGCATCGAGCGTTCGCCATGCGTTCTCGCTTAGCGTTGTTTAGCGTACTTTCCACGCTATGCCCTCAGATGGGTTCAACTCGAACGGCCTCAAGAACACGGCGTGTCAGCCGCTCAAGTTGAAAGTGCATGGTAGCGATGATGGCGAGCAAGGGTTCTGTAATATCGGCCAGCGAAGGGTCGGTTTCAGCGAGTTCGCGCACCCGCGTGGCGAACAGTTTGCGCCCTGGAGCTCCAACTTTCAGTCCACTTTCGCGTAGTACGGCGCGCACCGCATTTTCCATGTCCCGCACTTTACAGAGCACCGTCCGGCGCGCCACGAGTAATGAGCGCGACATCCGTGACGGGGCACTCTTGACGTGAACCTGCCGATACCAGCCCGTTCGGATGATTTGCGCTAATCCCCGCGCGTCATTGCGGTCAGTCTTGTTCGGCATTGCTCCCATGGCCGCTTTTGCCTGTCGTGTTTCAATGCACAACACCGGCAAGCCGGACCGAGCCATACCCTGGTGAAGCCACGCCGATTGCGAACAGGCCTCCAGTCCGATCCGCACCATCGGCAAAGCAACCCCGTTTAACGCCGATATCAAGCTTTCAGGATCGCTGGGCGCGCGTAGCTCGCGTACGATCGCGCCCGTCTCATCGACAATACAGATGGCCGTCTCTTCCAACGAAACATCCAATCCGGCATAATAGTTCACGGTTGCTTCTCCTCATGGTTGTGGCCGCTCGATACGGACCACGTTCTACCATTTGCGAGGAGCAGCCACCTCTCCGACTCGGTGACGAGCCCCAATCACCCCATCTGTCTTGAATCTCATGCGTAACGAGCGATGCGCCTGATGAGGACGATGGCAGCGGCGGCATAGAGTAAAGCCGTTGCGGATTTGATGGTTCGCTCGAAGTCCTTGGCGAGACGGCGATTTCGATTGAGCCATGCGAAGGTTCGTTCGACCACCCATCGTCTGGGATGGACGACGAACCCGGTCTGGTCGGCGAACTTTCGGACGATCTCTATTGTGATGGAGGTGGCGTCCCGGACGCGATCGCTGTTGTAGGCGCTGTCGGCATAGGCATGCTCGACCCAGGGGTGCCGCTGGCGTGACTGCATGAGCAAAGGCACTGCGCCGTTTCGGTCCTGCACATCAGCGCCATGGACCAGCAGTTCGAGCGCACGGCCATCGGTATCGACCATGGCGTGGCGCTTGCGGCCCATGATCTTCTTCCCTGCGTCATAGCCGCGCGGCCCACCTGCTTCGGTAGTTTTCACGCTCTGACTGTCGTCTGATAAACTGGGGTCATGAATGGCACTTATCCGGTCAGCGCCGAGATCAACCTGCGCTGTCGGGTTTCACCTCAATCGTGCATCGCACCGGCTCTTTGGCTTTCGCGGCTCGCTCACGACACGCCTGCACGGTTTTACGGTTGGCATCCGACAATGGCGACGCGGCCACAATCGCGCTCCAGCTTTCCGGTGCGGCCGCCTGCATCAAATGTTGACCCGCTTCCCACAGGCCTCGCTCTTTGAGAACGCGGGTCGCCATGCGCTCGGGCCAGCGCCAGCTTGGCGGCATGGATCGCGCGATCGGCCCCGCCAGCATCGCATAAAACAAAAAGCCCAGCACCAGGCCGCCGCCAGCGAAAATATAGAGCCACCGATTTTGCTCGTCGCCGCGCCGCGCCGAGGCAAGCCGGTTGCCGATCTCGCGTGCGGCCTGATCCAGCCCCGCGCGCGCTTCGGCGACAAGCCGCGCATCTTCCCGACGCGCAGCCGAAGCCGCCGCTGCAATCTGGCTTGCCATGGAACCGGGCGTCATCGACAGGAGTGGGCTTTTGGCGATGGGATCGATCCGCTGGGCAAGAGCTACCAGTATTTTTTCGGTGCGCTCAAGCGTTGGCTGATAATCGGGAATGTCGATGGACTCGCGCGCAGCGGTCAGTCCCTCGACAGCGGCGCGCAGTAACGACACCTCGCGCGTGAGCTGCTCGAACGCCCGTGCCGCGCCATCCTCGCTCTGCCCGTCGTCTTCATCCATATGCGTCTCCTTACCGGCTCATGCCGCGATCACGGCCTATCCCAAGCTCCTGCGTCAACTGGCGGCCCAGCTCGCCGCCCTCCATCTCACGGCCCCGGTTCATGCCAATCTCAAGACCAAGATCACGGGTGCGACCGCGCAGTACCGATTCCATTTGCGGATCGCGCTCAAGGCTTTTGGCCATGCCCGCCATTTCCTTGCCCGCACGCTCGCGACCCGTCATGTCACCGACGCGATAAAGCCGATCACGGTCCTGGGAGAGCTGCTGCCAGCGTTCCACGAACCGATCTGCGCGCAGATTGGGATCGGCCCGCACACGGGCTTCCTGCGCCATCGCGTCGATCAGCGGGCCGCTGCGCCCCGCAGCTGAATCCCGCAACAAGGCAGGGTCGCGCTGGATCGCCAATTGAAGATCGCGCGAGGATCCTGGCCTGATCTGCTCAAGTGCTTGATTGGTGCGTTCCAGCGCAACCTTCTGATGCTCCAGGACCGGCGCGCCCGATGCGCGGGCCTGCAACACCACCTCGGCCGATCGCGAAGCCCGTTCGACGGCGCGCACATAGTCGCGATCCTGTTCACGACCGAGAGCTTTCGTCGGGGTGGACGGGGCGGGCGTGGCATTGAGCCTCAAGCCCGCAAACATGCCGCGCCGCGGCTTCTGCTCGGCCGCGGTCGCGGTCGCGCGCTCGACCGTCCCCGGCTTGAAACCGGCAAATGCTCCCCGCTCGACAGGCGCTATCTCGCCACGCGGATCTCGCTGGATGGCGCGCGCATTATTGGCCGAACGGATCTCGCCCGACAAGCCGCGACGGTCGGCAAAAGCACGAATATCCTGCGCCGTATCGCGGGAATAATCGGACGCCATATCCTTGGCCCGCTCGCGCTTCAGCGTGCGGGTGAGTTGGCGATCATCGGCAAAGTCATCGCGGCCATAATGGAGCTGCACCCCGTCGCGATGCCGCGATAGCGCCACATAGGCGGAATGACGGTCCATGCCGGGGGTAGCGAGGACATGCGCGCGATCAACCGTCACACCCTGCGACTTATGGATGGTCGCCGCATAGCCATGATCGACATGGGCATAATCCTTGAGTTCAAATACTACACTGCGCCCGTCATCGAGCCGTACCGCTATGCTGTCGGGCGATACACGCTCGACCTGACCCAGCGTGCCGTTCTTCACTCCTAGCCCTCGCTCGTTCTTCAGGAACATGATGCGGTCGCCGCTGGCGAACGCGCGCGCGCCCCGCTCGGTTTGCACCTGCACATCTTCCCCCAGCCCCTGTCCTGAGCCTGTCAGAGGGTCGGCGTCGCGCAGTCGATCGCGGGCAGCCAGATTGAGGTCGCGTACCTCAGCATTGGTATGGGTGAGAATGATCCGGCTCTTGCCGGGATCGGCACGGCGCTGCACGGCCCATGTGTCGATCAGCTCGACACGGGCCTGCTCGCGCGTCTCGGCTGAGTTGACCATGCCATGCGCAGAATAGGCGTGGATCGCCTCGCCCGCCCTGCCTGTCGCAAGCGCCTTCGTTGCATCGCGCTGCCAGTCTTCGCGCTGCCGGCGTATTTCGGTGATTTCGGCCGCGCCATGGCGCTCGATGAGGGCACGGAATGACGCACCAGCCTCGATCGCCTGCAACTGCTCTGGATCGCCGACCATGACCACCTTGGCTCCGGCCTGTTCGGCATGAGCCAGCACCCGCTCCATCTGGCAGGTGCCGATCATGCCGGCTTCGTCGATCACCAGCACATCACGGGGACCAAGCTGCTCACGCCCCTGGCCCCACTGATATTCAAGACTAGCGAGCGTGCGCGACTGGATGCCCGATCCACCTTCCAGATTCTCGGCTGCGATCCCCGACAGCGCCGCCCCGCGCACGGTATAGCCCTGCGCCTCCCATGCCTCGCACGCCACCCCCAGCATAGCTGACTTGCCGCTACCGGCATAGCCAACCACAGAGGCAAGCCCCCGGCCT
The DNA here is from genome assembly GCF_003950715.1 of Sphingomonas sp. S-NIH.Pt3_0716. NCBI lineage: Bacteria > Pseudomonadati > Pseudomonadota > Alphaproteobacteria > Sphingomonadales > Sphingomonadaceae > Sphingomonas > Sphingomonas sp. S-NIH.Pt3_0716. The sequence goes on from NZ_QLJK01000060.1 coordinate 4,995, forward strand.
TCGGTGATATGATCCAGGGCGCCGCGCTGCTCCATCGAAAGGAGAAGCCCCTGCTGCCCGGCGGCCATCACAGCGTCGTCCCGGTGGGAAACGGAAACGCCATGCTGCGCCATGCCAGCAAGCCGATCGCCGATACGTTCCAGACGCTGCTCCGTCTCAATCATATCGCGGGAGGTAAAGCGATCCTCGCCGCGCCCATCCTTGCCCAGCGCCACCAGCTCGGGCGAGGCGCGCACCGCGCTCATCACCTGATCGAACTGATCCTTGCCGTCGCTATGCCGGAAAGCAAACTGCGCCAGGTCGCGCCGCGTGAACGTCGCCTGTTGACGCGTGATCGCGTCCAGCGCGATCTCGGGCCGCGCAATGATCTTCTCGCCATTCTCCCGCGCGATCCGGGCATGGTCCTCGACCCGCTCGGCCTCAAGCCCCTGGTCGGGCATCCGCGACGCCGCCGGCCCAATCTTGTGCTGCGGCTCAAGGTCGATCCCCTGCGCCTCCAATGTCCGATGATCTATGCGGGCATCAATATCCAGCTCGGCCAGGTGCTTGTTGACATGATCGGCCCACGCCTCGCGCCACTCCCGCAATAGCGCTGTGCTGTTCCAGTCGCGCACCTTCTGACCAAAGCCCTCTGGCCCTACTTCGCGCATCGACAGCATGACATGAGCGTGCGGCTTGGGTTGCCCGTCCTTCCCCATGTCCCAATGCACATTCATATCCGCGACCATGCCGCGCTTGACGAACTGCTTTTCAACAAACTCGCGGGCGAGCTGGATACCCTGTTTCTGGTTCAACTCACGCGGAATTGAAAACTCGACCTCACGCACCAACTGCGCGTCCTTACGTTTCTCCACGCCCTCGACCTCATTCCACAAGGTCGTGCGATCACTCAAACGCTCTTGCGCACCTTTGGGCAAAAGGATTTCCGAATGGACAACACCGGCCTTGTTCGAGAAATCATGCTCGCGCCCAAGCCGGTCGTCGTGCAGCCGTTCTGCCGCACGATAGGCAGCAGACGCCACGGCGCTTGATCCGTTAGCACGACTAATGACTTTGGCCGAGAAATGGTAGATCGCCATGATAGCCTCGATATTGCCTTTCTTAGCGCACGTCGGCAACGACGTATAAGCGCGCACTCTCTGCCGTTTGCATGACTGACTTCATCGCATTTTCAAGATCGAGCCGTTTCTCACTCATCCGAACCTGCTATTCTGTGGTCCCGGTTACATCATGATAAGGAACTTAGGGTGCGAAAGACACGCGACTATAACGCGGAATTGCGGACACTGGCTGAGAAGGCCAAAGCACTCAAGGCGAAGAAGGTCGAACAGCTTGGCCAGGTGGTCACATCTACGGGAGCCGATACACTCGATATCGATATAATCGCCGGCATATTGATAACCGCCGTTGAGTCCACCAACGCGGAAGAGAAGGAGGCATGGCGCGCGAAAGGCTCCGCCTTCTTTCAACGGCGTGGCAAAAAGGCTCGCGGCTGATGTGGTCGCGACCGGCAAGGCGATGGATCGAAACGATCATGCCATGAGCCGCGTCGAAGCCATGCAACGCCGCACCGATACAAGAGGATGGGTCGTACAGCGCCGTGAACGTACCCGCCATCTCATAGAGCTGGGCGGCCTCGTCCAGAAAGCTGGTCTTGTCGAACTGACCAACGACGATCGCGCCACCCTTTATGGCGCGATGCTCGAACTGGCGAGCCGTGCGCGCGATGAAAATGCTGGCGACATAGTGGCCTTGTGGAAGCGACGCGGCAAACGCGCTTTCGATATGGAAGCTGGCGCCGACAAGGAACCGTCTGACAATGGCTGACAGACCCGATTTTCATGTCATCACTGGCGGTCCCGGTTCGGGCAAAACGACCTTGATTGACATGCTGGCGTCACAAGGTTTTCATCACATGCCCGAAGCCGGTCGCGCCATCATCGCGACCAGGTTGCGATCGGCGACACGGCCCTGCGTTGGGCCGAGCGCGCTGTTTATCCCTTAACGGAGGCAGAATGATCATGGCGACGCAATTTCAATCCATAGAAGCGCTATTGGGCCTTGAGGTCGAGTTTCATGCACCGCGCCTTGCGCTGCCGTCCTTGATCGAAAGCGGACTACCGATCGCCGCGCTCGACCATCTGGCCGACAGCGTGGCGCCGGGTGATGCGCGCTTCAAATTGCGCCTGATCCCAAAGGCGACGCTGGAACGGCGGCGCAAATCCGCGTCCAAGCGGCTGACCAGCGAGGAGGGCGACCGTCTGGTCCGTCTGGCCAAGGTGTTCAGCTTCGCACTCAACATTTATAAGGAGCCCGAGCGCGCCCGAGAATTTCTGGGCCGACCGCATCCGATGCTGGACGGGAAAGCGCCGCTCGAAGTCGCGCTGGCAACCAGTCCGGGCGCGGATCTGGTCATCAACCTGCTCGGCCGCGCCGCCTATGGCGGGGGCGTGTGACGAGCAGACGGACCGACCGGATATTGACGGCCTATCGCATCGGCGACCCCGATGGCGTCCATCCCATCTATGACAGCGAAGGGGCCCGGCTTTATCCGGGGCGATGGAATATGCCGGCCAGCCCCATCATATGTACATCGGAACATTATTCGACGGCGATGCTAGAAAAGCCGGCCCATGCCAGCAGTGTGCTGCCACCCAACCAGCATTATGTCCGCATCACCATCCCCAACGGCACCAGCTACGAAATCTTTCAGACCGCAGCCCATCCGGGATGGGACGGGAAGGATGAGGGACTGTGTAAGGCGTTCGGGCAGGCATGGTATGAGGAGCGGCGCAGCGCGATATTATTGGTGCCGTCGATGGTGGCGCGGGTGGAGGGCAATATCCTGGTCAATCCGGCGCATCCCGATGCTGAGGGGATCAGCCATGAATTGCCGGAGCCGGTTTGGTGGGACGAGCGGCTTTATGGGTGAGCGAGAATAGTTTAGGCCTTGGCAAAGCCACATAGCTGGGGGTTCATGACGCAATCTGTTTCCATCGCCGACCTGATGGCGCAATCCGGCGTCGCATTTGGCACCAGCGGCGCGCGCGGGCTGGTGAGCGCGATGACGGACCGGGTCTGTTTCGCCTATACGGCCGCCTTCCTGCAACATCTGGCCAATATCGGGCAGTTTGCGCCCGGCACCGCTGTCGCCATCGCGGGCGACCTGCGGCCGTCCAGTCCGCGCATCACGGCGGCCTGCGCCGCGGCGGTGCGGCATATGGGCGGGACGGTCGACTATTGCGGGTTCGTGCCGTCGCCTGCCGTGGCAGCCCATGGGTTCGCGCACGGCATCCCGTCGCTGATGGTGACGGGCAGCCATATCCCCGACGACCGCAACGGCATCAAGTTCAACCGGACCGATGGCGAAGTGCTGAAACCCGACGAACTGGCGATCCGCGCGCAGGACGTGGACCTGCCCGACCTGTTCGACGATGCGGGCATGTTGAAGAACGCCGCGCCTGTGGAACCGCTGGTCGATGCGGCAACGCCCTATGTCGCGCGCTATGTCGATGCCTTCGGCGCGACGGCGCTGGCTGGCCTGACGCTGGGCATTTACGAACATTCGGCGGTCGGGCGCGACATGTTGGTCGCGCTGGTCGAGGCGCTTGGCGGCACGGCCGTGTCGCTGGGCCGTTCCGATCGCTTCATCCCCGTGGATACCGAGGCGGTTCGGCCTGAGGATCAGGCGCTGGCGCGGCAATGGGCGGCGGACCTTAAGCTGGACGCGATCCTGTCGACCGACGGGGATAGCGACCGGCCGCTGCTGGCCGACGAACAGGGCATATGGATGCGCGGCGACGTGCTGGGCATATTGAGCGCGCGGGCGCTGGGCATCGCGGCGATCGCCACGCCGGTCAGCTGCAACAGCGCGGTCGAGCTGTCGGGGCTGTTTACCGCCGTGCGGCGGACCCGGATCGGGTCGCCCTTCGTGATCGAGGCGATGAACGCTCTGGCGGCCGATGGTCAGGCGAGCGTGTGCGGCTATGAGGCCAATGGCGGTTTTCTGCTAGCCACGCCGATCCCGGTGGAGGGCCGGACTTTGGGCGCGCTACCGACGCGGGACGCGGTGTTGCCGATCCTGTCGGTGCTGGTCGATGCGCGCCGACGTGGCGTGACGCTGTCGGCGCTACAGGCGCAATTGCCCGAACGCTATACGTTCAGCGAGCGGTTGCAAAATTATCCCACGGCGCAGAGCCAAGCGCTGATCGCGCATCTAGAGCAGGGGGAGGAGGCCGCAATCCTCAAGCGGCTGACGGGCATGTTCGGGGAAGTGGCGGGCGAGGCCGATGGCATCGACCGAACCGACGGGCTGCGCATCCATTTTGCCGGTGGCGACATCATCCATTTGCGGCCGAGCGGCAATGCGCCGGAACTGCGCTGCTATACCGAAAGCGGCAGCGTGGAGCGGGCGGCAGCGCTCAATGGGCAGGCGCTGACGCTGGTGCGGGATTATAGCGTTCCGGCCTGATCGGGGGGCTTTGCTGCGCCAATAACGAGACAGCGAGTTGGACAGGTGCCGCGCGTTTTTTCGCAATTGCAAGACGTTGATAAGTAGAGGCTTTTATCGGACATTGCGCGTCTGATGACCACATGTCCTCCTATTATTTCGATTTATCAATGGCTTGCATCGCAGCCGATTGACGCGAGATAGTGGGGGGTCACTTTTGGGCTCTGAATCACTTTTGCTGCTGGTGATGGTCATACGCCGACCACGCGAGCGCGCAGCAGGTCCAGCTTCGCTCGACCATACATCTGTCGTTTTATCAGCTTGAGGCGAGTGATTTGGCCCTC
>NZ_QLJK01000061.1:0-9693 GCF_003950715.1 Sphingomonas sp. S-NIH.Pt3_0716
CAAGAGCACCGCGATCGAGGATCTGCGCGCCATTCCCTGGGTGTTCAGCTGGGCGCAGGCGCGGGTGATGCTGCCGGGCTGGTATGGTTTCGGCCATGCGATCGCCGCGTTCGAGGACAAGGCGCTGTTGGCCGACATGGCGCAGCATTGGTCCTTCCTCCAGTCGGCGCTGGCCAATCTGGAGATGGTGCTGGCGAAGTCGGACCTGGGCATTGCGGCGCGATACCTGCCGCTGGTCGAGGACCAGGCCAAGGCGGAAACGCTGTTCGGGCGCATCCGCGAAGGCTGGTCGCTGACCCATGACGGGCTGCTGGCGGCCACTGGCCAGTCGCGCCTGCTGGAACGGAGCCCGACGACCGAGACGTCGATCCGGCTGCGGCTTCCCTATATCGAGCCGTTGAACCTGTTGCAGGTCGAATTGCTCAAGCGCTATCGCGCCGGCGAGGATGATGCCCGGATCAAGGAAGGCATCGAGCTGTCGATCAACGCGATCGCGACCGCGCTGCGCAACAGCGGCTGAGGTGATCAGATCTGTATCAAAAACGCGAAAGTGGTCGGCGTCATGGTGGGTAACGGCGTGCAATCCCATCGAACCGAGTATATTCAGTTTGTGGTAGCTCGTGCGGATGACGAGGATTTGCGAAGGACCCATAATCCTATGCCGCACAGCGCGGCGCGTTGACGGATGTCATCAGCACAAAGCAAACCATGTCTCAAAATATATCGCCCTGCAGCGGGAGCGTGAAGAAATGGCGAACTGGCACCATGAACGTGATCCACAGTTGAAGCTGCTGCTGCTGCGCAATCGCACGTAGGACGTCGGTCTATCCGTCCAAAGCGGCCGATCGCTGTCGCAGGATTTCCAGCGTCATCTCGGCCGCTCGCTAGGCCGGGGCCTTTGGCTCTAGGCTCCAACCATGATCCAACAAGACCCCCTACAGGATGATCCCGTAGAAGCTTTTGATGCTGTGCGTCGGGAACTGAGCCTCCTGCGTCACGCGCTTGAAGTGTTGATTTCCACTGAGAAGTGGCTCTGACTTACTTTTGCTGATGGGTCGGCTCATGTTGCACCTACCAATCGCGCTTGGAGCAGATCGAGCTTTGCGCGGCCGTACATCTGTCTCTTGATGAGTTTAAGACGCGTGATCTGTCCCTCGGTCGTAAGCGCTAAAGCACCTCCACAGGGGGCGCTCAGGCGGCTTGATCGATGACGGGGCTGGCGGTGGCACGACTAGGGGTGCCGTAGTGCGATCGTTCTGGCGTTCGGGTTGGACTGGCGGCTTTCAGCCGATAGGCCGTTATCCTAAGCGAACAGACAATGCTTTAAAGTTGCCGACGTGGTCAGCAGCTACTTCGCCTTACCAAGGCGGTCGGCACGATCATTCGCTTCAAGGGCGCTGCGTCGGTGCGACATAGCGCGTCGATAACGAATGAAGCCATATCGTCGCTGCGTTGATCGAAGCTGGTTAGATCGTAAGCGGGCCAAGCAGCAAACGGAGTGTTGTCACATCCGATGATCCTGAAATCGTCCGGCGCATGAAGGCCGTGCTCAGCCCAGAGGTCGATGATACCGGCAGCGATCAGGTCATTGCCGCAAAACACGCCGTCCGGACGCCGGGGTTGAGCCAGAAGGAGCGATCCAGCCTCGCGCCCCCAGCCATAGTCATAGCCGCCATGCAGCGCTTCGACTTTCACAATCCCAAGTCTGCGCAGTACTTCGGTGAAGCCTTCCGGACGGGCGGAATGGCTGAGCGTGTCGATCGGACCCATTACGCTCGCAAACTCTTGACTACCGCTGGCGTGGAGGGTGCGCGCAGCTTGTCGGCCCGTCTCCTTATTGTCGGAATTGACGGCGCGCACCCACTCGCTTTCGATCGCCGAGTTGAGCGTTACGATCGGCAGGCGATGGCGATCGAGCACTGCGGCGACCTCAGATGAAGAGATCGACAGGGCGCTCACTACGCCGTCGATGTTCAACGCGACAAGATCACCGACCGCCTCGTCTAAATCACGGTCGCTTTCGACCTGAACAAGCATCACCTGTCTGCCCGCAGAGGTCAGCGCGCGCGTGAAGCTCTCGAGGGTCATCGTGTGAAACGGATTGTAAAAGCCGCCCACGACAACCGCGACAATGCCGCTCTTGCCGCGACGCATGATGCCGGGAAGGCGACTGGGGCGGTAGCCGAGCATAGCCGCCACCTTCTCGATCCGTGCACGCATCTCAGGAGAAACGCTAGCGCCAGGAGTGAAAGCGCGCGAAACCGCCGACTGAGACACGCCGGCGGCACGGGCAACATCGTGACTGGTTGGCCCGCGTCCGGTCATGGCGCGGTGATGGACATCCGTGCGACAATGAAGGGGGGCTTGCGCATATCAACACCGTTATGGAATTGCGGCAGCCGCGTCCACTGGCCAAGCGTAACGTAGACGTAAGAATTGTCGGCAAATAAGCCGTCGGGCCACACGAAGCGCGGATCGCGAGCTATCATCTCGAAGCTGCCGTCAAGATTGCGGCGCAAAACTGCGTCATGATCGGACGCAGATATGTAGAGGCGACCCCAGGCGTCAGTGGCGATACCGTCAGCTGCGCCCTTCTCGCCTTCGTCCTTGACCGCCGCAGCGAGCTCAGCTTCGCTCACGGCAAAGTCAGCAAGAAGAGCGGTGGGTAGGCTGTAGAGCCGCCGGCTTGAAATTGGTGCGTAGTAGAGCGTCGTGGAATCTTTGCTAAGTGTGATTCCGTCTGCCCCGCCTCTGGGCATAGCTGGCGGCTTCTGCGCGCCGTTAAGCACGCGACCGTCCAGCACGTTCATGTAGCCCGGATCAGGAATCACGGACGCGTTACCCGTTAATACGCGCCGCTGCCGCCCGGTGGCTATGTCAACGACCACCAGCGCTGCGTCGTTTGCCGAGCTGTCAGTTATGTAAACCACGCCCTTCCGTCCGTGTGTCAGGTCGACACGAAGGTCGTTCATGTTGCTGTCTGGCAGCATCGAGCCCGTCAGCAGCAGTTTGGCGATGATGTGTCCCGTGTTGGGATTAAAGCCAATTACTTTTGCCCCACCAGGTTCGTAGGGCTTCCCCTTCACTTTGCCGTTGTCGAGAACCCACAGCCGGCCGCGCGTATCGGCGGTAATGCCGTGAGCAGAGATTAGCCGATCCGCTGCGGGGCGCGCGGACGGCATCGCCATTTCTGAACTAGGCCAAGGCATGGCACGGCCGTCGCGGTACTCGATGAGTGTCGGGCCGGCAGTGTCCATATCCTGCTTGGGCTGGCTCAGAAACAAACGGCCGCCGATCACTGCGATGCCGGACGGATCGAAGTCAGGAAGGCTTGCCACGATCTCCACCTTCCCGATCGAACCGAAGGCGGGATCCGCGTTTTCCGTTATTGGCGGTACATGAGTGGGGCTCATAGCCGGCGTTTGGGCGGCGACAGGTGCCGCGATCACCAGCAACGACGCTGCGAGAGTCAGACGCATTCAAAGGCTCCTAGTTGAATGTATTATCGTCGGCCCGGGTGCTCCGCTCTCCGGCCAAAATCCGTATCTTGACTTCATAACTAGCTTGATGAGTTTTAGTTGCATCGCGATGCAACCGTTGCGCTGGCCGCGTGTTTTACCCTCCAGACTGTCCTTCGACTGAAAGACACCGTGCCCTGACCGGTCCCGAAGTTATTACTACTTCGTGCGCCGCTCCTGCTTCACGCCCGCGCCGCTCAACTGAAGTTGCAAAAATGAACGGAGAACACTTTTCATGATCAATATACCTCCTCAGTCTCAGAACCGCATGCCCGGACGCGAAAGCGAACTGGAGCCATCTGCCGAGCATATTCGGGCAAGCTACAAGGGCTCGGGGCGCCTTGCCGGCAGATGCGCGCTGATTACCGGCGGCGACAGCGGTATTGGCCGTGCCGTCGCACTGCATTTTGCCCGCGAGGGCGCCAGTGTAGCCATTACCTTTCTGCCCGAGGAGGCGGATGACGGTGCCGAAGCGATCCGCGCGATTGAGGCCGAAGGCGCACGGGCGGTGGCAGTTATAGGAGACCTGCGCGAGCCAACTTTCTGCGATAATGCGATCGAGCAAGTCGTTGCCGCGTTCGGCAGGCTCGACATCCTAGTCAATAATGCCGGCATCCAGAAGGCCGCAGATGAACTCGGCGAGATCAGCGATGCAGATTGGGAATGGCATTTTGGCGTCAATGTCGACGCAATGTTCCGGATGAGCCGTGCTGCTCTGCCACACCTTGGCGAAGGTGCTTCGATCATCGCCACCACATCTGTAAACGGCTTCGTCGGTAACAAGCGGCTCGTCGCCTATTCTGCCACGAAAGGTGCGATGATGGGCTTTACACGCGCATTGTCCCAACAACTCGCGCCCCGCGGTATTCGCGTCAACGAGGTCGCGCCAGGACCGATCTGGACCGCGATCCAGCCCGCTGGCTTCGGCCCCGTTGATCCACAGATGGTTGCGGACATGGGCAAGGATGTGCCGATGGGTCGTATCGGCCAGCCGAGTGAGGTCGGACCCGCCTATGTTTTCCTCGCCAGCGAGGAAGCGTCGTACATCACTGGACAGACGATTCACGTCAACGGCGGGATGCCGGTCAATGGTTGACATGCTCGCTACTCTCTCCGTACCATCCGATAGCTGGCTGCGTAGCCCTCTTCACCATCAATGGCTGGAGACACAGGGGCAGAAGTTGCTCGATTTCTCGAAGGAGTCGCGTGTGGACGCTGGCTTCGCCCCGCTCGATGATCGCGGCTTCCTGTCCGATGACGCGCATGCCGACACGATTGTGACCGCGCGGATGACTCATGCTTACGCCTTGGGCGCAGTTCAAGGCCTGCCCGGCTGTGCGCCATTGGTCGAGCATGGCATTGCCGCGTTGCTTGGGCCGCTGCGCGACGAACGGCACGGCGGTTGGCTTCCGATGGAAGGCGACACGGGGGGACGCAAGCTGGCTTATGTCCATGCTTTCGTCGGGCTTGCGGCTTCGTCAGCGATTGTCGCAGAGGCCAAGGGCGCAGATACGCTTATGGCGCATGTTTTACCAGTGCTCGAAGATCGCTTCTGGTCCGACGAGGAAGGTGCCATGCGCGAAAGTTTCGCCGCCGACTGGAGTGACGAGGAGGACTATCGCGGCGCAAACAGCAACATGCACTCGACCGAGATGGCAATGGCTCTTGCCGACGTTCTGGATGCGCCCGTTTGGCGTGAACGGGCGTTGCGTATCGTCACGCGCATCGTGCATGATCTCGCCAGTCAGCGTAACTACCGCTTGCTGGAGCATTTCGACCGGAACTGGGCCCCGATCCTCGACTATAATGCGGACGACATTTGCAATGATCTGCGACCTTATGGCCAGACCCCAGGGCATTTCCTTGAATGGTCCCACCTATTGCTCAAACTCGAAGCCGCGCTGCTCCGAGCCGGAGAGGTAGCGCCAGACTGGCTGCTCACAGACGCGATCGGCCTATTCGACGCGGGTGTCACCACTGGCTGGGCGCGTAACGGTAAGCCGGGCATTCTCTATACCGTCGATTCGAAGGACGAACCTTCCGTGAGCAACCGCCCACATTGGGTGCAAGCAGAGGCAGTGACCGCCGCCGCCGCACTGCTCAAACGTACCGGGCGTCGTAGCTACGAAACCTGGTATCGTAGGTTCTGGGACTTCCTCGATCTCCACATGATCGATCGTCGCTGCGGCAGTTGGCATAACGAGGTCGATAGCGACAATTATCCCTCCTCATGCATCTACTCTGGGAAGCCTGATCTTTATCATGCATATCAATCAACGCTAACCCCAGTTTTGCCCCTCGCACCGTCGTTGATGACGATGCTCGCCATGAAATCATCGAGAAAAACATTCAACAAATGCTCTATGTAGTAGATGATTACAGTGAGGTAAAATGAGTGATGTTGCGAGCTTCGTAAAGTAAATATTAGATCTGTCCAATCGATGGCGTTATTTCAAGGTGTTTTAACCGGAAACATCAAAGGAGAGAAATTACGATAACGGCGTAATGCTCGAATGGCAGATCGAGTCAGCATCGGCCCGTTTTGGGGGGAGCCGAGCCCAATGGCTCTATGACGCGGCCCCCTGACGAGCGGGAGCGGCAACTATCGCAATTTCCTACTCCCGACCTGACAGGCGGCTATCGGCCAAGGCCGGTCGTTCCAACTATGTGCGACAAACAGGTGATTGCCGCCTACCGGAATAGCAGGCAAAATCGGTTAACTATTTGCACTTCCCTGCTGCAACGAGAGCCGCACGATAGCGGCGACCATGTTCGGCCCGCCATGCATTCGCATTCGCGGTTCCCTTTGCAGCTAACCGGCGCTTATATTCGGCTTCCATCGCGCGCCTCTCCGGTCCCGGACCAGAATCAGCAAGACATCGGGCCGATACCGAATTGGACCGCGAGTTCCCGTTGGCGATGTCGCCAGACAGTTTATTCGCCATCGTACTGGTCGCCGTTTGCCCCATTGGCATTGGATCGACGGGCGCATATTGAGCCTGTGCCGACTGATTGAAAAGAAGCAGAGCGGCGCTCACCGCGCTGCTTGTGGCAAGACACCTCATATGGTTCTCCCGATAATCAAAATTCAATATGCAGAAAATGTGCGACGTCGCCCAACAGCGAGCGATGGTTAGCCTCATAATATCGACGGACCACGTCCACTGAAGGGCAGTCGGCACCGAAAATCAGGTGTTTTCCGACGCCTTCAGGCGTTAGCGTCTATCTGTGCCCGTTTTATGTGACGCCCCCTTGATGGTGCGGATTCCGGATTCACTTTGATCCTTGTATGTGCTTGATTCAGTCGCGTTATGTTTCATCCCACCACGCCTCTCAAGCCTGCCACCAGCTGCGATATCGCAGCCTTGCTCGAGAGATTGGCGCAGGTCTCAAGCCGCCCCCGCTACGCCTTCATGCTGCTCAACCTAATTGCCCAGGTTGCCGGCCCCGATGGGAGCGCCGGTCCCTGGATCAAGCGGGACAACGAGCTTGTTTCGCTGCGCGACTGGCTTTGCGACGCATTGACGCCCATGGCCCAGCGCGGCCTACGTAACGCAACGTTGGCCGAACGAGTGCACAGAGACCTCATCAGAGGTGGATCGCTCCCGCGCGATGCAGAGGATGCACAGCGGGCGATCGCTGAGGAAATGCGCGTGCGCATTCGAACCGCCGGCAAAAGCAATCTCAGCCGTGTGGTTTCCGAGCTCGTGAATGCAGGATTCCTGCGCCGCCACTATCAGGGCTATCGCGTCGACCACCAAAACCGCGGCGGGCAACGCCACGCCGTCTACACATTGGTTGGGGATGCGCGTCTTCTCGGCCCGACAGCTCGCGGGCCGAAAGCATCGGTCCAAGGTGAATTCGCGTTCACGGGATAAGCGAACTTGCATCTCGCCTGCAGCATTTGAACAGGATTGCCATCAGGATTGATTGACTTCGGCTATGGTTGACGCTCACGAGCCAGAGCGGGGTAAAACGATCTGCGATCCTTCAGATGCCTCATATTCGTCCCGATGGCGCATCAATGCCGTGGCGGCGGTCGATGAACATCGTCTTTGATCTCGAGCCAGGAAACTTCACGCTGCAGCTAGATGACTTCTTCAATATGAGCGATCTACGCTCCAACGTGACATACATCGGGCCGGGCGGACGGTCCGGACCGGTTAATGAGGCTGTGATAGATTCGATCTCGATCGATAACGTCATGAATTAGCGTAAGGTATTGATTGGAAGGTGCCTAGTGGGAGCTTCTACACCAAGATGTCGCTTCTTCCGGGAGCGTCTCGATCTGACGGAAGCGGCCGTATCCAGTCGTGAAGCTGATGATGGGAGCCGGTTGCTCTAGGAACGCGTCCAGAAGGCCTGTGTCTGGAGGCTTGCTCCCCACTTCTTAAGAATGTTGAATGTTCTTGAAAGCACCAAGGGCGAGAACATCTCGCCAAAACGGCGGCGGCCCTCCTCCCCATGATTAGGTCCCGGCGCGGCCGATTGTTAACCGATCTAACTTTTCCTTTTGGAGATATCGACGATTGGAAGAAGGCAATTCCTGGTTTCGGCGAGTGTGGCCGGGCTTGTCGGGGTTATCGGTGTGCCGCGCGACAATCAGGATGAGAGGGTCTGTTGTACCTGGCCTTCGGGATACTGCTCTTGCCGATCATCGCCGCCGCCGCCATGGCGCTGTCCTCGGTCAGCGTCATCGGCAATGCACTCAGGCTGGGAAGATTGAGGTTGGACCGGCAAAGCTGAAACGAAGATAGCCCGGCGCTCCTTCGAGGCCGGGCCATCAGGGTGCAACGCTGTGGTCAAGATGACCTCGACGCCTGATCGGTGGGCGCAAGGTAAGCATCGTATGGATTGCCGTTGGTCAGATGGCCGAACGGCGTGAAGATATATTCTGCGCCATCACGACCGACTGCGCAGATGACGTAGCGCGTTTCGCCGGTCGCGGCGTCCGCGCATTCCATCAGCGCCAGATCGCCGCTTCCCGCGGCGCGCAGCAGGGTCTGGAAATTGGTGCGGGCATGATCGGGGATCATCGCGCACCTCCCTCTGCGAGCCAGCGGATGGTGCTCATCCATTCAATCGTGCGGCCTGTGCCGAGATCCAGCAGATGAGCGCCGCCGGAAAAGCCGTCGACGACAAGCTCAGAGGCGGTGCCGGCCCACTGAAACCCCATGTGCCGGTGAGCGCGAACGTCTTGGCGCAGCGCGTGACAAAGGTGATCAGCAATTGCGGATCGGCGGTACCGGGTTCGCGAAGCCAGAGGCGCGTCGCGCCGTGCTCGGGCGTCAGCGAGAGGAGGAATGGCTCGGCGGGCGGGTCCTCGCGAGCGTTGTCAGCCATGAGCGCGGTGTAGATGTCGAAGGCCCGCACGACATTGGCGACCGTGCCGACGTCGAGCAGGCAGGAAAAGCGGGTGAGATAGGCGGGCATATCGGGCTCCTGAAACGAAAAGAGCCCGGCGCTAGGCCGGGCTCGGGTGGGTCGGGATCGTGGTTGGGAGGGGCTAGTAGCCGAATTGCCAGGACGGCCAGTCCGGCCGTCGTCGGCGGCCGCCACGGCTTGGGTGAGGTAGTCGGGATCGCCGTCGACCACGTCAGGGTCGCGGACAGGCGTCTCGTCGATGACGGTCACGCGGACAACGAGGTCAGCCATCGGCCCCGTCTCCGCGTCTGCAAAGGAGATGAGGACGATGTCGGCTCATCTCATTCTGCCGGGGCTAGCCCCGGCAGAATGAGATGAAGGGGCCACCAACTAGGGAATTTTCAAAGCCCACTTTTGCGGAGAATTGCAGGACCGATGACACGGGTGACCATGTAAAGACGGACCGGCGTGACGCGATGACCCTGGCGCGGCTGCTACGCGCTGGCGAACTCACCGCAATCTGGATACCGGACGAAGCGCACGAGGCGGTACGCGATCTCATCCGCGCGCGACGCAGCGCGCAAGATGATGCCATCGGAGCCAAGCAGACAGTGCGCAGCTTGCCGATTCCGATGAAGCCGCCCCTCGTTTCCGAGATGATTGCGCCCCTTCGTTCCGAGATGATGTCGCCCCCCCGGAGACAGGGCCGTGCTGGCTACGTCTGTTGTTATTTCGTTCGTGCCTGTCGTCAAGCCGGTCGTCAAGCCTCTGAAGGGGATTTGACCCGGCGCATGCTGTCACCGTCGCGGTC
>NZ_QLJK01000062.1:0-9521 GCF_003950715.1 Sphingomonas sp. S-NIH.Pt3_0716
GCGATGCTCGCCAACCATGCGCACCGCGCGTTCGCGGACTTCAGGAGAAAACTTGTTCCGGGTCTTGCTCATAAAGAAAGCTCCTTCCCACAAATTGGAGCCTCCGGGAAAGCCGGGGCGGTTCACAGACAGTCCGAGGCATAATACCAGTGGGAAGGCCGTAACGAAATTTGCGGATGAAGATATTTCTTCGGATACAAAACGCGCCTGCAGTAGTTATTTTTTTAGCAAGTCATTGATTTGCGGCCCCCCTAGCCCTGCATCGGAAGATGCAGGGTTTTTACTTCTGTGTTTGTGTCGCAGCCTCTCCATCGATCTCGAAGCGCTCGCCTGATACCACTTGCGAACGTGGCAATCGCGACCTCCACCGCTCGGTCGCCGCCAGCCCTGTCCGCACGAGTTCAAGCGACCCTTTGCGCTCGACCCTGTTCTGGTGATGTGCGAATGCATGACGATCCAATCTGCAATGCTGGACATGACGATGGTGTTTGCCGATTTTCTGCGTAGTCGCAGGCGTAATCTGCTGAGTGCCCAAGACCTTGGAGCACTTGAGGAAGCGGTTGCCGATTTAAGGACATTGCCTGCCCGCAAGACCTTTATATCTCGCGATCAAAATGTCAGCATGAGTACCTATCTCATCGAAGGTATGATGTGCCGATACATGGATGACAGGCAAGGAGAAAGGCAACTCGTTGCGGTGCATGTGGCTGGCGATTTTGTCGACCTCCATGGCTACCCGCTGGGTCATCTTGATCATGACCTCGCGACACTGACCGCCTGTAAGATAGCGTTAGTGCCTCATGCTGCTCTCGATCAACTCGTCGCGACGCGCCCGTCACTCACGAAATTGCTATGGTTCAGCACGCTGCTTGATGCCGCCATGCATCGCGAGTGGATATTTCGTCTCGGTCGTCTCGATGCGATTGCGCGGGTCAGCCACTTCTTTTGCGAGACCGAAGCGAAATTGCGAGCGATCGGTCGAAGTGATGGAGCGCGTTTTGCTCTTCCTATGACCCAAGCCGATTTGGGAGAAGCATGCGGCATAACGTCCGTTCACATGAACCGCATGCTGCGTGAACTCAAAGATCGCGATCTCCTAGCAATCCACCGCCATGATGTTGAGATCCGTGATCTGAGAGGTCTGGCGCGGTTGGGTGAATTTGACCCTGCCTACCTGTTCCTCGACGAGCAGGACTGACGGAACCGCCGCTGGTGGCATATCGTTCTTGTGTCCTTGAGAAGGAGCAGAGCCGTTATGCCTACCCCAGGTATCCATGAAGAAGCCGGCATTGCCTCAGCCCACGCCGGATTGATCATGCTGGATGGACCGAACGGTATTGCAATAACGCTGACAGCCAATGCAGCAGAGGGGACGGGCCTTTCTCTTCTGCGTGCCGCCGAAATAGCGCGTGAGCAAGTGGCTGCAGGCGAAGACAAGGATTTTCCTGAAGAATGAAATTCTCCTGATTGATCTAAATCAATACTAAAAATCATTTCGGTATTGAATTGTATTTTTTATTATTGCTGCAATGCAACTTTAGGCATTTGCGGGGCTTTACTTTGCGGCTCGTGTGCAGGGGGATGAACGAGGCCTATCTCCGGTAGAGGATAGCCGCATGAAGATCGCTCAAATCGCTCCCCTTGCTGAAAGTGTGCCGCCCAAGCTTTATGGGGGTACCGAACGGATCGTCTCCTATCTCACAGAGGCGTTGGTGCATCAGGGGCATGAAGTGACCTTGTTCGCGAGCGGCGATTCGCAGACATCGGCTGAGCTTGTTCCGATTACGCCGGCGGCGCTGCGACTGACCCCGGGTATCGTCGACACCATACCTTATCATATGATGATGCTGGATGCGGTGCGGCAAAGGGCCGACGAGTTTGATGCGCTCCATTTCCATATCGATCTGCTGCATCTGCCCATGATCCAGGATTTTATCGGACGAACCGTCACGACATTACATGGTCGACTGGACCTTCCCGATCTGCCGCCATTCTACCGGTGTTTTGGCGATCACTGTCTCGTGTCGATCTCCGATCATCAGCGCCAGCCCATGCCACCGGTCAATTGGGGTGCGACCATCTACCATGGTCTGCCGGTCGATCTGCTGCAGCCCAGCCTCGGCGCCGGTGAGGGGTATCTCGCTTTCCTCGGGCGCATTTCACCCGAGAAAAGACCAGACCGCGCCATTCGCATCGCAGCCCGGGCCGGCATCGAACTGCGAATTGCCGCAAAGATCGATGCTGTCGATAGGGGGTATTGGGAAGAGGAAATCGCGCCCCTCATCAAACTCTATCCCAATATTCGCTTCATCGGCGAGATCAACGAACAGCAGAAAGCGGATTTTCTCGGGGGTGCAAGGGCCTTGCTCTTCCCGATCGACTGGCCCGAGCCTTTCGGTCTTGTAATGATCGAAGCAATGGCTTGTGGGACACCGGTCATTGCGTTCCGATGCGGATCGGTGCCCGAGATCATCGAGCATGGGCGCTCGGGTTTCATCGTGGACAGCGAGGACCAGGCGGTCGAAGCGGTGGGCCAACTTCGTCACCTTGAGCGCGCAAGGGTGCGTGGCGCGTTCGACGCACGGTTCACGGCTGGCAGGATGGCCGCAGACTATGCCGCATTATATCACAGGCTGCCGGGCGCCCGTACGGATGCCGCCTGGCTGCGTCGCCAGCGCGGCGAGGAGTCGGAATTGCAGATCGTCGCATAGGAGTCGCCATGTCGCTGACCCAACCGCAGCCAGGGGTGCCGGGCATTGCAGGAGGACAGGCGCTGTCACAGGCGCAAACCCAGTTCTTCATCCCTGCTACCGCTTCATTGCACGAGCGTCGGCCACGCACGCTCAAGCATGGAGACAGCTTTGCCGTCTTTGACCATAGCGGCGACGCCATATCCGGACCTGGCAGTCCCGAGGGTTTCTATCATCGCGATACGCGCCACCTTTCGCACCTTTATCTCACGGTCAACGGCATGCGCCCGATACTGCTGAGTTCGGCGCTACGCGACGACAATGCGATGTTGACCTGCGATCTGGCCAACCCGGATTTCCTCGGATCAGACGGCCGCGTCGAAGTGGAGCATGATCTGATCCATCTGCGTCGCAGCCGCTTCCTGTGGGAAGGCGCGATCTACGAACGGATCATTGTGCGCAATTTTGACATTGCAGAGCGCCGGGTATCCGTGGGCCTCTCCTTCGCTTCCGATTTCGCGGATCTGTTCGAGATACGGGGCATGACAAGATTGCGCCGTGGTACCATGCACGAGCCGAAGGTCGAAGAGGCCGATGTCCTGCTGGGATATAAGGGGCGTGATGGCCTTGAGCGGTCGACACATCTCCATTTTGATCCCGCGCCAGCCCAGCTGACGGCCGAGCAGGCGCTATTCGATGTCTCTGTTGCTCCCGGCGGTCGATGCACATTGTTCGCACGTGTTGCCTGCGAACAAATGAGCGAAGTTGATCAGCCCCTGCCCAAGCTGTTCCTCAAATCCCTGCGCGAGGCCATGCGTGCGCTGCAGGTTTCACGCCGCCGCAGTGCGTCGATGCGATCGTCCAATGACCTCTTCGATGCTGTGACGCGACGTTCGGTATCCGATATCTCGATGCTCTCCACCGGTACGGAATATGGTCCATATCCCTATGCAGGCATTCCCTGGTTCAGCACGGTTTTCGGCAGGGATGCGCTGATAACCGCACTCCAGACGATCTGGATGGACCCGGCTATCAGCCGAGGCGTGCTGGGATATCTCGCCGCGCACCAAGCGACGCATTTCGATCCAGCCGCCGATGCCGAGCCAGGTAAAATCCTGCATGAAGTGCGTCATGGCGAAATGGCCGAACTGGGTGAAGTTCCTTTCCGCCGTTATTATGGCAGCATCGATTCCACGCCGCTTTTCGTCATGCTGGCCGGTGCATATCTGGAACGCACAGGAGACCTTCAGTTTCTCGCCGGAATATTACCCAATATCGAGTCTGCATTGCAGTGGATCGACAATCATGGCGATCGCGATGGCGACGGCTTCGTTGAATATGGACGACTGACGGATCAGGGGCTGCAAAATCAGGGCTGGAAAGACAGCCATGATTCCATATTCCATGCTGATGGCAGTATTGCCAAAGGCCCGATCGCTCTCGCCGAAGTTCAAGCCTATGTTTATGGCGCGTGGCAGGCGGCGAGCAGCATTTATCGCGCAACAGGTGATCTGGATCGCTCGGAAGCCTATCTCGCTCGAGCCGTCGATCTGCAGGATCGTTTCGACGCGACTTTCTTTGACGCGGAACTGGGAACATATGTACTTGCGCTCGACGGGCAGAAGCAGCCCTGTCGCATTCGCTCCTCCAACGCAGGCCATGTTCTTTATACTGGTCTGGCTCGAACAGAGCGCGCACCTATGGTTGTGGCGACATTGATGGCGCCCGCCTCATTCTCCGGTTGGGGTGTGAGGACGATAGCGTCGACCGAGAGACGCTATAATCCCATGAGCTATCATAATGGGTCGATCTGGCCGCATGACAATGCGCTGATCGCCGCGGGCTTTTCGCGATATGGCTTTCAACGTCAGGCGGCGCAGATTTTCGAAGGCCTCTTTGCCGCTGCAACCTATGTTGATCTCCTGCGCCTGCCGGAGCTGTTCTGTGGTTTCCCGCGGCGGCGTTCGCAGGGCCCGACCTTCTATCCGGTCGCTTGCAGCCCCCAGGCATGGTCGGCAGCGGCTCCCCTGTCGCTCATCCAGGCCAGTCTGGGACTGGGGTTCAACGTGTCGTCCAACGAAATCATCTTCCGCCAACCGACCTTGCCGACATTTCTCGACAGTCTTTTCATCGCGTCGCTTCCATTGGGGGCGGGAGAAGCGGATATCATGCTCGACCGCCTCGGAGATACGGCGGTCGTCAAGCCGCAGCATCGTGACAGTCGGGTGAGGATCGTCACCATAGCGTGATCATCCTGTTTGCCCAAGGCGCAGAGATGAGCCGGATGGCAGAGGCCGATTGTCTCCCCCCGTACAAAGCGCCAGCCGGGCTGCGCATGACAGTTATGAGCGATCGGAATTTGAATGATATCACGCGAGCGTATCGACAATGGAGGATTGATCCTCTTCATCGCTGTCTCGACGGTCGGACTTGGTCTGATCATTTCGGGTTTCATCTCGGCATTGCTATGGGCGGCTTTGGCAGCCTTGCTGTTTCAGCCGCTTTACAGGCATATTCTGATCGATTGTCGCGGACGACGTAATCTGGCGGCAGCGCTGACGCTGCTCATCATCATCATTGCCGTCATCATGCCGGCCCTGATCATCGGAAGTCTCGTTGTCGAGCAGGCAAGCGGCGTTTACGCAAAGATCAGAAGCGGCCAGATCGACTTCGCAACCTATTTTGGTCAGGTTCATGCTGCCTTGCCGATGCGCATGCAACATTGGGTCGAGAATGCCGGCTTTGGTACGTTCGAACGGGCGCAGGCAAAAATTTCTCAGGCGTTGAGCGCCAGCGCCAGCATGTTGACGCAACGCGCTCTGACGATCGGCGCGGATGCGGCTGCTTTCGTACTCTCCTTCGGTGTGGGTCTCTATGTGAGCTTCTTTCTCCTGCGCGATGGGGAGGCGCTAGCACCCCAGATCATCAAGAGATTACCTCTCGAACACGCCATATCCCATCGGATCGCAGCGCGCTTCGTGATCGTTGTTCGAGCGACGATTAAGGGATCGGGAATCGTTGCCCTGGCGCAAGGCTTTCTGGGCGCCGCTACTTTCTGGATAGTCGGCATGCCGGCCGCCCTCTTATGGGGGGTGCTCATGGCGATTGCGGCCCTGCTGCCAGCGATCGGGCCTGCGATAATATGGCTTCCTGTGGCGACCTATCTGCTTGCGTCGGGTGATCTTTGGCAGGCCATCGCCGTGATCGCTTCAGGCGTCTTCGTGATAGGTCTTGTCGACAATCTCCTGCGGCCAATGCTCGTTGGTCGAGACACCGGGCTGCCGGATTGGCTCATATTGGTGACGACTCTGGGCGGAATCGAGACGCTTGGCCTTAGCGGTATCGTGGTGGGGCCGATCGCTGCGGCATTCTTCCTCACGGGATGGGATATATTGTCAGAGCAAAAAGGCGCTACCACGTGCGACTGAAGCGTGGATGGCCAGTCCGCGCAAAGTGCCCGGAAACACGAAATCGAACTGGTGGAACGATCAGGCGATTGCCGCATTGTCGGCAGACCAAAGGCGCCGCATTCAAGGTCTCCGATCATGTTCAAATATGTTGCGATCAGGCAGGAGAAGGGCCGCTGGCATGTCAGTGCCGAGAGTGGGCGGGTGGGAGATCCTGTTCTCAATCTCGAAAATGGGGGCTACGCCTCTCGCATGGATGCCCTGCAGGCCGCTATGATCTACGCGCAGGACAATCGCCTGGATATCGTCGAGATGGCTCTTTGACGCGAGCGGGACGCTGGCGCGACCGCGTCCTCAAACAGGCATTGGTCGTTCAAAATCCTGTTTCCGGTCTCGCGCAGCCCGAGCAAGTCAGAACCGATATCTTTCAATGTTGGGAGCGATGGTGACATGAGCATAATCGCTCATTTTTCGATCTTGTTCATACCCCTTACGGCGCGAAAGCGCAGCCATTCGTCGCACCCACATGAACAAGCAACACCCAAGCTTTGGTGCGCCATCTCGATATCATCGGGGACCAGGCATGGTTCCTAAGTCGATCCTCTTGCCACGAAATGGGTGGGTGCCAAATAATCCCGTCCTGCCAGTCAAGCTGTATATCGAAGTGGAGCCAAGGGAGCGGACGGATCTGGCCGAAACTTTCGAGGCACGCTTTCACAAGCATGGCTGGGAACCCGAATGGCGTGATCAGATCTACGATTATGATCATTATCACTCGACCGCACATGAGGTGCTGGGGATGGCATCGGGTCATGCCATTCTCGCGCTTGGAGGATCCAAGGCATTTGAAATCAAGGTCAGAGCCGGCGACGCGTTGCTGCTGCCTGCTGGAACCGGGCATCGCGCAATTGAGCAGAGCCGGGACTTTCTGGCAGTAGGTGCATATCCGGCGGGACAGAACTGGGACATTTGTTGCGTCGCGCCCAGCCAGACGATGCTGGATCGGATCAACAGCCTGGCTTTACCGAAATATGATCCAGTCACCGGAAGCACATTTTAGCCGCCAGCACCGCCGGCCTGCAGCCTGATAACGCTCAACAAGTGGATGCTCAAGATGGACCATTTCAGACATTGGGGCGTTCATTGCATCAAGGAGAGATTAAGCCGATGCACCTTCCCCCCGTCATGCATTTCGTTGAGACGCTACCCGCCCCGCTGCCGCAGATAGGCATGTTTTCAGATGCGGAAGAGCTGCAGCTTTCGGATGACCATATGCCGACCCGGTCTGCCACCGGACAATATGTCGCAATGGGTGGCGCGATGCTGCTGGCTGGGATGCTGCTGGCACGTGGGCTGCGGTAAGGGCCGGCCGGTCAACGTCTCCGAAATCGTAAACAGGAGCCCCTACATGCTGTGGACAATTCTTCTCGTTATCCTGATTCTATGGGTTCTGGGCGCGTTCGTCATCCCGATCGGGGGTGGTCTGATCCATCTCCTCCTGGTTCTCGCCGTCATTGTTCTGGTCTATCAGTTCGTCACCGGACGACGAGCCTGACCGGCCTGACCGAGCGCGTGAAAACCCATGCCAATTGCGATCGGAGATGACGCGATCGGCCAAGAGGAAGACTGGCATGCCGCACAAGGATGTTCGAGCCGTAAAGACAGCTAAGAAAGCCGGAGATAGAACGGAGAATATGGGTAGCTGCGGCACGGCGCAAAGTCCGGTTTCTGCAATCGAACAGTCGCACGGGACCTCCAAGCGGGCAAGGCCAATTCTGACGCTTGCGTTCACCGCACTCAGGCGCACCTAAGCTACGCCGTCGCGCAAAGGAATCTAGAGCGGCGTGTATCCACATCGTGGCTATCGCGCGCTCCGGCTTGTTGCCGGCCAGCTGACGCGCACATGGTCCCGGTAGACCGCGACGTGCATCAAGTCCGCCTCCTGGCACACATGCTCAGTCATGCCGACGCACCTGAAACTCTTCGCGAAATCGCACTGATCGAGATCAATGTCAGCCGATTGCCCAGGAACGGCCTGCCTGGCCAGGGATTGATCTTGGTGTTGGGTGGCATCTGCCCCTGGCAGAATTGGAGAGTATCATGAGCATTGAAGGTAAGGCCAAGGAAGCCGCCGGTTACGTGAAGGAAGAAGCCTTCGAGCACGGCAAATCGCCTGAAAGCCAGAAGAAGGCTCAGGAAGGTCGGGATCTTCGCAATGAAGGTCGAATCGAAGACGGCAAGCCGCCGAAGACCGACAAGCCCGGCACCGGCGACTGACAATCTTCAGGGTCAGAATGCGCCGCCCCAGACGGGGCGGCGTTTTTCGTTGGCACTCAAAAGGCAAACCGGACAATGTCCATCATAGTACTCGGCAAGGAGCGAACATGGCAGAGCGTCTCACCATGCAGGATCCACGCACGCAATATCCCAGGCCGCCATTCCCCGAGCAACCGCAACCTGCTCCGGGCATCGCCGCGAACATGAATCCAGAACCTGATCATGGCGAGGACAGCTATGTCGGTTCAGGAAAGCTTAGCGGCCGCAAGGCGCTCGTGACCGGTGGCGATAGCGGCATCGGGCGGGCTGCGGCCATCGCCTTTGCGCGAGAGGGCGCCGATGTCGCCATTTCCTATCTTGCGAGCGAGGAAGCTGACGCAAGAGAAGTGATCGAGCTGATCGAACGAGAGGGGCGCAAGGCCGTCGCGCTACCGGGCGACATCACCGACGAGAGCTGTTGCCACAAGCTTGTCAATGAGACGCTTTCCGGTCTCGGCGGGATCGACATCCTCGTCATCAATGCTGGCCACCAACAATATCGCGATGACGTCACGGCCGTGAGCTCGGAAGATTTTGATCGCACACTCAAGACCAATCTCTATGCCATGCACTGGATTACGCAGGCGGCGGTTCCTCATCTTCCAGCTGGAGCATCCGTGATCACCACAGCATCGGTGCAGGCCTATGAGCCATCGGCTATTCTTCTGGACTATGCCACGACCAAAGCAGGCATTGTCGCCTATACCAAGGCGCTTGCAACGCAACTGATCGAGAAGGGTGTCCGAGCCAATGTGGTCGCGCCCGGCCCATTTTGGACCGTACTGCAACCCAGTGGGGGGCAGCCGCAGGAAAAGGTCAAAAAGTTCGGGGAACAGAGCCAGTTCGGTCGTCCTGGCCAGCCTGTCGAGATCGCGCCGATCTATGTTCTTCTTGCCTCTCAGGAAGGCAGCTACATCACTGGCGAAGTGTATGGCGTGACTGGGGGAGCAGGTATCGCTTGACCATGATATGGCCCCACTTAGAGTCCGTTTGGAAAATCAGGGATGAGCGTTTCGGCGTAGTAGGTTTCCACCCATGGCGACGAGGATCATCGCCTGTGAGACGTCGATGCGCTTTTCGTAGTCGCGGACCAGACGGCGCCATCGGG
>NZ_QLJK01000063.1:0-8981 GCF_003950715.1 Sphingomonas sp. S-NIH.Pt3_0716
TGCAGCGACACCACCGCAAAGCCTTCAGGGGCAAGACGCGCTCGTTGAAATCGCCCGTTCATGACAGATCCTCCCAGTAAAGCGGGGGAAGGATACCATCACCAGCAGCAAAAGTGATTCAGAGCCACTTTTGGCCGCTCGCAACGACCGCAAAATCTTTCGGTCGGCGCCCCATGCATGACTACTGGCGAGCGGTCTGTGGCAGCCCGATCAGCGCGGGATAGCGAGCAGGGCGGAGACCGGCCCTGCCGTCAGGGTGAAGGCGCAGTCGCCCTCCAGCAGCAGGCAGTCGCCCTTTTCCCAGGACAGGCCATTGACCGTGCCAGCGCCGCTCAGGGGCGTGAACCACATCTGCTTGCCATCTGGCACGCTGACGCTGTGGCCTTCGGTCCAGTGAACAAGGTCGAGCGAGAAGGGAGCTTCGTCGGCGCCGATCAGGCGGGTGTCGCTGCCCAGCGGCGCCTGCGTCAGCGTGCGATCATAGGGCGCCAGACGGCTGACCGCGACGCCATCGTCCAGATGCAGTTCGCGCGGGCGGCCATAATCATAGAGGCGATAGGTGACATCGGCATTTTGCTGGATCTCCGCCAGCGTGATGCCCGTGCCAATCGCGTGGACGGTGCCCGCCGGGATGAAATAGCAGTCGCCCGGCTGCACCGGCTTCCAGTCGATCCATTGTTCCAGCGACCCGTCCTGCGCCGCCGCGCGGAACTGGTCGGGGGTTATGGGGGCGGTGAGGCCAATCCCCAGCGTGGCGCCGGGTTCACAGTCGAGGATGTACCAGATCTCTTCCTTGCCGCGCAGCAGTCCTTTGGCCACGGCCTGTGCGTTATCGGGATGGACTTGGATCGAGAGGCGATCGCTGGTGAAGATATATTTGACCAGCAAGGGCAGGTCGCGCCCGTCGCCGCTTTCGAACCAGACTTCGCCGATCTGGCGACCCGCGCCCGCAGCCGCGAAGATGGCGGGAAGGTCGGTCCTGCCCCATGGTTTTTCAACATAATGGGGAACGAGCTTTTGCATCAGCATCCCGTAACTATCCGTTTCCATGGGGCAGGGTTCAAGCCGTCAGATCAGCCTTCGGTCAAGATAGCGCGCAGGTAGCGGCCATAATCCGACTTGCCGAGCTTGCCGATTGCCTTTTCCAGCTGCGGCCCATCGATGAAACCCTGGCGGAAAGCGATTTCTTCGGGTGCTGCGATCTTGAAGCCCTGACGCTTTTCAAGGACGCGAACAAATTCGGCGGCGTCGAGCAGGCTGTCGGGCGTGCCGGTGTCGAGCCAAGCATAGCCGCGGCCCATAATTTCGACGTGCAGGTTACCGCGCTCCAGATAGACGCGGTTCACGTCAGTGATTTCCAGTTCGCCACGCGCCGAAGGCTTCATGTTGGCGGCGATGTCCACGACCTGTTCGTCATAGAAATAGAGGCCGGTGACTGCCCAGTTGGATTTCGGCTGTTCCGGCTTCTCCTCAATCGTGACGGCCCTCATATGGTCATCGAAGCTCACCACGCCATAGCGTTCGGGATCGTTAACATGATAGGCGAAGACGCTCGCGCCGCTGGTGCGCGACGAAGCGCTGGCGAGGATTTCCGGCAGGCCGTGGCCATGATAAATATTGTCGCCAAGGATCAACGCGGAAGGCTGACCCGCAACAAAATCGGCACCGATGATATAGGCCTGCGCCAAGCCATCGGGGCTGGGCTGTTCCGCATATTCAATGGTCATACCCCAAGCCGCACCGTCGCCCAGCAGCGACTGGAAAGCCGGCAGGTCGCGCGGGGTGGAGATGATCAGCACTTCGCGGATGCCCGCATGCATCAGCGTGCTGAGTGGATAATAGATCATCGGCTTGTCATAGACCGGCATGAGCTGTTTCGAGGTCGACAGCGTCATCGGATAGAGGCGCGTACCGCTGCCCCCGGCGAGAATGATACCCTTCATGCCCTTATAGTCCCTCAAGATAATCAGTTGTTTGCCAGTTGCAGGCGTTCCATCACATCATCCAGCGATGTACGCCAGTCCGGCAGCCTTACGCCATGGACGCGGGCGATCAGGCCGCAGTCGAGCCGTGAATTGGCGGGCCGGGTGGCGGGCGTGGGATAATCGGCCGTGCCGATATGGCGTACCGATGCCGACGGGCCGCCACGCGCCGCAGAGGCCGCAAAAATACTCTCCGCAAAATCGGCCCAGCTGGCTTCGCCCTGCGCGGCCATGTGAAAGATGCCGCGTAGCTCAGGGCTACTATCAGATACCATATTGGTAGCCACCTGGATGATGCCGTCCGCGATGGCGAGCGCGCTGGTCGGACTGCCGATCTGATCGCCGACCACACCCAATTCGTCGCGATCCCCCGCCAGACGCAGCATGGTCTTGACGAAATTACCGCCGAACGGGCTGTAAACCCATGCCACGCGCAGCACTGCACTATTGTCATGGCCGTCCAGCACCGCCTGTTCGCCCGCCAGTTTCGACGCGCCATAGACGCCCGTCGGGCCGGTCGGATCGCTTTCCACATAGGGACGGTCGGATGTGCCGTCGAACACATAATCGGTCGAAATGTGGATGAGCGGCACGCCCAGCGCTTTCGCCGCCTGCGCCACTGCGCCCGCGCCCGCGCCGTTGACGGCGTGGGCAAGGTCGCTTTCGGTTTCGGCCTTGTCCACCGCAGTATAGGCGGCGGCCGAGACGATGACGTCTGGGGCGGCAGCCTCCAGCGCGCGAACGACCGAAGCCGGGTCGGCGAGGTCGAGATCGGGACGCCCAATCGCGACGACATCATGCCCGGCGGCGGCGCCCCGTTCGATCAGGCTGGTGACGACCTGCCCGACCGCGCCGGTGACAGCAATCTTCATGCAGGCACCGTGGCGGCAGGCTCGGCCTTTTCCAGCCCCAACCTCTGGCCGTCATACTGGTCGCGCAGCGGCTGCCACCACCACTGGTTTTCCAGATACCAGCGCACCGTCTTTTCGATGCCGCTGTCGAAATTCTCCTGCGCTTTCCAGCCCAGCTCATCCTCCAGCCTAGTCGCGTCGATGGCGTAGCGGGCGTCATGGCCCGGACGATCGGTCACATATTCGATAAGCTCGGCGCGCGGGCTGTCGGTCGGGACCAGTTCGTCCAGCACGGCGCAGATGCGCAGCACGACATCGATATTCTTCCGCTCGTTGCGGCCGCCGACATTATATGTCTCGCCCGGCTCGCCCTTCTCGATGACGATATCCAGCGCGCGGGCATGATCGTCGACATAAAGCCAGTCGCGGATATTCTCGCCCTTGCCGTAAACCGGCAGCTTGCGGCCTGCGAGGGCATTGAGAATCGTGAGCGGGATCAGCTTCTCGGGGAAGTGATACGGCCCGTAATTGTTCGAGCAGTTCGACACCACCACCGGCAGGCCGTAGGTGCGCTGCCAGGCCTTGGCGAGATGATCGGACGCGGCCTTGGACGCCGAATAGGGCGAGCTGGGATCGTAAGGGGTGGTTTCCTCGAACAGGCCTTCATCGCCGAGCGAGCCATAGACTTCGTCGGTCGAGACATGGAGGAAACGGAACGCCGTCTTGGCATCGCCCTCCAGCCCGTTCCAGTAAGCGCGCGCAGCCTCCAGCAGGGTGAAGCTGCCGACCACGTTGGTCTGGATGAAATCGGCCGCACCGGTGATCGAGCGATCGACATGGCTTTCAGCGGCCAGATGCATGATGCGATCCGGCTTGAAGCTCGCGATCGCCGCGTCCATCGCCGCGCGATCGCAGATATTGGCGTGCAGGAACTGGTGGTTATTCTTGCCTTCGACTTCCTTCAGTGATGCTTCGCAGCCCGCATAGGTAAGTGCGTCGATGGTGAGAACGTCATAGCCCTTGTCGAGCACCAGATAGCGGACAAGGGCCGAACCGATGAAGCCGGCGCCGCCGGTAACGATCACGCGCATGGGTTTATTCACTCCAAGTAAAATAGGCAGGAAGGTCGGCCAGAAGCGGCTGCTTGCGGTCCTTGGTCGAAAGTGTGTCGGCCTCCGCCGCGTCAGGCCAGACGATGCCGATGGCTGGGTCGTCCCAGGCCAGACCCTTGTCGCATTCGGCGCTGTAATAGTCCGTCACCTTGTAGGCGATGACCGTATCGGGCTCGAGCGAGCAAAAGCCGTGCGCAAAGCCCGGCGGCACCCATAGCTGCTTGCCGTTGTCTGGGGTCAGCGTCTCACCGACCCACTGGCCGTAGGTGTGCGACCCGGCACGGATGTCCACGGCGACGTCGAACAGTGCGCCCGCAGTGCAGCGCACCAGCTTGCCCTGCGCATGGGGATTGCTCTGGAAATGCAGGCCGCGGATAGTACCCACGCGGGCGCTGCGAGATTCATTATCCTGCACGAAGGCGTATTCACCGATATGCTGCGCAAACAGATCAGCGCGGAAGGTCTCCGCGAAATAGCCGCGCTCGTCGCCGATATGGCGGGGAATGAGAAGCGTGACGCCGGCGATATCGTAATTCTGAACTTCCACATTACCCTCTTCATTAAGAAGCAATTTATCTCATCAATTGCTGTTCTGGATCACCGACACCGCGCTTGTTACGGTCAGCACTGGCGAAAATAGCTGGCTGATAAGCTGGACAAGCTTGCTTGGCTGATTGGCGGCAGCATTGCCGAAATAGAGGACGTCCTTGTCCTGCATGGTGAATTTCTGGGCCAGAAAATAAGCGCCGGTCTGCATCATGTTGAGATGATAAACCCGGGGCGCCTCCCGCCCTTCGGCATCGCGCACATAGCGGAAGAGGAAGATGGCGGCAGGATCGCCAAGATTAGGATTGGTGCCGCCGGCGGTCGCCACCGCTTCGGCCAATGAGACCGACGAGCGGCGGAAAGGCACCTGTTCCACGCGACCCGATGCGCCCAGGATGGAGTAGGTCCGCGGATCGTCCACCAGCATCAGCCGGTCGCCAGGATGGATACGCACGTCGAGCGCCGGATTCTCGACCATGTCGTTGACGCGCACGTCTGCGCTGGAGGTACCGCGCATGATGCGGACCATCAGATCCTTCGAACTACCGCGATAGCCACCGGCCAAAGCGATCACGTCAGACAGGCTTTCCCGGTTGGTCTGTAGTACGAGCCGACCCGGCTTGGCCACTTCCCCGCCGATGATGATCGAATTGGTGATCGCCTGATCCATCGTCACCAGAACCTGCGGGTTTTGCGACAGTCGGCTCAGCGAATTACGGATCATCTCCTCGACCTTACCGGTGGTCAGACCCGCGACATGAAGAGTCCCGGCATAGGGTATGGTGATGTCGCCCAGATCGTCGATGCGCGTAGGCGGCAGCTTCTGAACCTGCACGCCGGGATTGACCATCATCTGGGCCGTCCCGCCAGCATTGGCTCCGCCGGAAAACAGGGTGACGCCCGCCTCGTATATGTTGATGTCCAGAACGTCGCCCGGCCCCACCATGTCAGTTGGCGTCTGCGCCTGAACCGGCAGGCTTGCCGCGGGCGCAGCAATGTCGACGGCGGCAGGTATTTCCATCGCGGAATGGATCTGGACCAATTGAATGGGCGAGCCTTCCTTAGGCGCGATCGCAGATCTCTCGATCTGCTTGCCTGTAGGACCGCTGGAAGGCAGTGTGGCGCAACCGGTAAGGCCCGCGAACAGGGCCAAATATACGCTATTCTTCATGTACATCTATTGTAAGTCTCGAAAGGCAGCCACTTGTCAGCGGACGCCTTAGCATCCCGATCGGAGAATGAACAATAGTTCCTCTCACACCTGCGGCAACATATGACGCTTGGCCTTGCACCTTTGCCCATGTTGGCCTAGCGCAAGATCGCTTATGTCCGCTTGAAGGCGCCGCGCAGATTTATGAACGTCAATCCCTCTTTTCCTGTCGAGGCCGACGCCCCGGCCCAGCATTCCGCCTTGTTGCAGTGGCTGAAAAAGCGGCGCTGGTTCCTGATCTTTGTCGCCCTGCCGACTTTGCTGGCGACGCTTTATTATGGCCTGATCGCTTCGGATATCTATATTTCGGAATCCAGGTTTGTCATCAAAAGCCCTGATCAGAAACGTGGCCAGACTTCGACCCTTGCCAACCTAGTCCAGACGTCAGGCCTGTCGGGCGGTCAGGAGCAGACGAACGAAGTATTAACCTATGTTCGCTCGCGAGACGCCCTTAAGGCATTGGAAAAGAGCGTCGATGTCCGAGACAAGTTCTCGACCTCGCAAGCCGATATCCTGAGCCGTTTCCCTCAGCCATTCTCGAACAACAGCTTTGAAAGCCTGTTCAAATATTATGGCAAGCGGATCGATGCGCGCATGGACACCGAAGCGGGAACCGCGGTCATCAAGGTCGAAGCCTTCACCCCGCAGGATGCCTATGTCATCAACAAGCAGTTGCTTGACCTGAGCGAAGGGTTGGTCAACCGCCTCAACGAACGCTCCCGCACCAAAGGCATAGCAGAGGCGCAACGCCAGGTCGATCTCGCCACGCAGCGCGCTAGGAATTCACGCATCGCTCTTGCCCAGTACCGCAACTCGAAAGCGCTAATCGACCCCGAAAAGCAGGCGGGCGGTGTGCTGGAAATCGCCAACACTATGATCGGGGAGCGCGCCGCGCTTCAGGCGCAACTGGACCTGATGCAACGCCTGACGCCCAATAATCCGTCTATCCCGGCACTGCGTAACCGGATCAGAGCAATCTCGGTCCAGATTGCCTCGCAGGACAACCGGGTCGTGGGCACGGGCAGCGGCATAGCCTCCAAGCTGGGTGGATATGAAAATCTGTTGGTGGAACAAGAATTTGCGACTGAGAGCCTGAACGCTGCAAACGCGGCGTTGGTCCAGGCTCGCGCTGAGGCGTTGCGCCAGCAATTCTATCTGGAACGTGTAGTCGATCCCAACACCCCCGACACCCCGCTGCTGCCCAAACGCTTCATCAATATCCTGATCGTATTCGCTGCATCACTGTGCCTCTATTTCATCATCTGGATGTTTACAGTCGGCATTCTCGAGCACGCACCGGAAGATTGAAGATGGTAAGCAGCGGCTTCCAAAAACTTCGCATTAGTTGGGCAGTTCAGGTCCGCGTGATCCACGCCTTGATGATCCGCGAACTCATCACCAGATTTGGTCGAGAAAATATCGGCTTTCTCTGGATCATGGCGGAGCCTTTGCTGTTTGCCGGATTGGTCGGTGCTTTATGGCACTTCACACATGGCGCTACCGAGCATGGCGTCGGCGTGATCGCTTTCGTGGCGACAGGTTACATACCCATTACCCTATTTCGCCATGGTGTAGCACGCAGTGTAGCTGTTTTTACCGTAAATCAGAGTCTTCTCTATCATCGGCAGATCAAAATCGTCGATTTCATTTTAGCTAGATTCATCATCGAGTTTCTAGGCGGCATGATGGCTTATCTGTTCATGGCAATTATATTGATGATCTTCGGTGAATTTCCTGTACCCGCCGATTTTGGACTATTGATTTCAGGCTGGTTTTTATATTCTTCATTCTGCTTTTCATTATGCCTTATTATTGCTCCTCTCTCTGAAATATCCGAAGCGATGGAAAAGTTCATACCAGTTACAACCTATATCATGATCCCATTTTCCGGTCTGTTTTATATGGTGTCATGGGTAACTCCGAGTGCCAGAGAATTTCTTCTTTTGTCGCCATTCGTGAACGGTATGGAGATGATGAGAAAAGGTATCTGGGGCGAACAAGTAACGGTGTATTATAATATCTGGAACCCTATCGCCTGTTCAGCAGTGGCAGCAGTGATCGGCCTTATCTTGTGCCGGTACGTCCGCCGGATATTGACCGTCGAATGATTACCTGCAGCAATATTGCGAAATCCTATACCCATGGAAGCGAACGCAAGTGGGTCTTTGATGACGTCAATCTCACCATCAAACGAGGCGAACGGATTGCTTTACTGGGCCGCAACGGCGCAGGAAAGAGCACTCTCATAAAGCTTATCGGCGGAGTAGAGTTGCCTAGTTCAGGCAAAATCGTTCGTCAGATGTCAGTATCTTGGCCGCTGGGTTTCG
Source organism: Sphingomonas sp. S-NIH.Pt3_0716 (assembly GCF_003950715.1). Taxonomy (NCBI): domain Bacteria; kingdom Pseudomonadati; phylum Pseudomonadota; class Alphaproteobacteria; order Sphingomonadales; family Sphingomonadaceae; genus Sphingomonas; species Sphingomonas sp. S-NIH.Pt3_0716. Next base: position 8,029 of record NZ_QLJK01000063.1, read on the forward strand.
CTGGAGGGTTTCAAGGCAGTTTGACCGGCTATGACAATGCTCGATTCATCGCGCGAATCTATCAGCGCGACTATGCTGATGTCAGCCGGTTCGTAGAGGATTTCACAGAGCTCGGTAGGCAGCTAAAAATGCCTGTCAAAACTTACTCCTCCGGTATGCGGGCTCGCCTTGCTTTCGCCCTTTCTCTGTCGATCGAGTTCGATTGCTACCTAATCGACGAGATCATTCTGGTGGGCGATCAGAGCTTCCAGCGCAAATGTCAGGTCGAGATGTTTGACAAGCGACAGGACAGAGCGATGGTTGTGGCCTCACACAGCCCTGATTTCATGAGACAGTTTTGTAACAAGGCGATCATCATCGATAACGGTAAAGCGATTGCCTACGATGATGTCGATCTAGCCATCAGTATATATTCCGGCCTATAGTCGGCCGAGGAAGACTGTCCGTCGTCAGAACATTTGGCACAACTCGCGGCGTAAATTAGCGGAGTGCGGGCCTCGTTTTGGGGTTGATATTAGGCGGCGAGCTGGACGCCTCGAAAAACGCTGGCCTTTGGGGGGTAGATTTGATTCACTTCGCCGACGCTGTGGCGGAGGCAGAAATGGCAGGACAGCCGGGTTTCTTTGATCTTTCGGACCGATATGAGGCGCTGAGCGCGGCAGGCGATCCGCTGGAGCGGTTGTCGGCGGTGGTGGACTTCGAGCTATTCCGGGGACCGCTGGTGGCCGCGCTGCGCCGTGGTCCTCGTAACAAGGGCGGACGGCCGCCGTTCGATCCGGTGCTGATGTTCAAAATCTTGGTTCTACAGGCGTTGTATTCGCTGTCCGGCTCTGTTGCAAAGATTGGCGGCAGTCAGAGGTAGGCTGTCGCTCTGCGCCGATCAGGCGGCTGCTGCGAAATGGTGGTTGAGCATGCCCATGGCCTCCGTCAGCGCCGAGGGCCCAATGCCAAAA
>NZ_QLJK01000064.1:0-8669 GCF_003950715.1 Sphingomonas sp. S-NIH.Pt3_0716
AGGAGATGAGGACGATGTCGGCTCATCTCATTCTGCCGGGGCTAGCCCCGGCAGAATGAGATGAAGGGGCCACCAACTAGGGAATTTTCAAAGCCCACTTTTGCGGAGAATTGCAGGACCGATGACACTCACGAGCTCACGAGCGATAGAGGTTCGGCATCATACGGCGCAGCGCGTCCACCTTCGGCGCGTCGTTGATGACGATATACGGATAAGTCGGGTTCTTCGCCATGAAGTTCTGGTGATAGCCCTCAGCCGGATAGAAGCGGCTCGTATGTTCGATCCGGGTGACGATCGGGCGGGCGAAGGTGTGCGCCGCCGTGAGCTGCTGGAGATAGGCCCGCGCGACCCGCTCCTGGCCAGCCGACTGCGGAAACAGCGCGGTCCGGTACTGCGTGCCGTGGTCAGGCCCCTGCGCATTCAGCATCGTCGGATCGGCGACCACCGAAAAATAGATGCGCAGCAGCTCGGCATAGCTGACTTTGGCAGGGTCGAACACGACCCGAACCGCCTCTGCGTGCCCGGTCGTGCCGGTCGACACCTGCTCGTAGCTGGGCGAACCGGTGGTGCCGCCGGCATAGCCGGACGTCGCAGACACAACGCCCTTCACATGGTCGAAGACGCCCTCGACGCCCCAGAAGCAGCCGCCCGCGAAGATCGCGGTCTCGGTCTTGCCTGCGGCCGGCGTCGTGACCCGCGGCTGAGGCGCATTGACGAACGTCTCGGCGGACGCACCGACGGCCGAGGATGCCGCGATCATTGCAACCGCCACGACACCGCCGAAGCCGAGATAGGAAACTGAACGCATAGCCGGAAAACTCCTTTTGCTACCCGGACATACGCAGCGTGGGGCCGACAGGTTACGCGTAACCGCCATTCGCGATCGAGCGTAGGAGGGGCATGACCCAGACATCCGATCGCCGAGCCTTTCTCACCACCAGCGCCCTCGCGCTCGCCGGCGCCGCCATGGCAGGCGCGGCCTTGCCGGCGTTCGCGGCAGCGCCGCGCCCCTTACGCCTCACCGACGCGGAGTGGCGCCGGCGCCTGTCGCCGCAAGCCTATGCCGTGCTCCGGCAGGCTGCGACCGAGCGCCCATTCTCCAGTCCGCTCAACGCAGAGCATCGCACCGGCACCTTCCTTTGCGCTGGCTGCGCGCTGCCGCTGTTCGCCGCTCGGACCAAGTTCGACAGCGGCACCGGTTGGCCGAGCTTCTGGACGCATCTCCCCGATGCGATCGTCACGAAGAGCGACACCAGCCTGTTCATGGAGCGCACCGAAGTGCGCTGCGCGCGCTGTGACGGGCATCTCGGCCATGTGTTCAACGACGGCCCGAAGCCCACGGGCCTGCGCTACTGCATGAACGGCGTCGCGATGCGCTTCGCGCCTGCCGATCGCGCCTGAGCCTTTTCCCAAGGAGCGATCGATGCGGCTCACGGATCTCGGCTGGCTTCTCATGGGCTGGCGCCCCTCTGGGGACCTGGTGCTCCTCCACCATCATGATGCGATGCTGAAGCCCGACCCGTCGCGAACGGTGGTTCGCCCGTTCGCACCCGGCTATCCCGCCGGGCATGACGGGGAGGGCCGCTCGCGCCTGCGCGTGATCGCCGAACGCATCATCGGCTACGACGACGCCCAGGTCGCCGCGACGCTGCGCAGCGTCCTCGCGTCCATGGACGGCCGCCATCGCGATGTGAAAGCGACGTTTCGGCGTCGCTTCGCCGAGCTGCTCCCGATGCTCAACGGCGTTTCACCGCTCGACGAATCCCGGCAGCATCTCCTCGCCGCCTCGTTCACCGAGGAATATGCGTTCGAGGCGGCCGCGCTCTTCAATCCGAGCGCCGTGCTTCACCCCGACCAAGCCGGCGTGCCGGACGGTAGTCTGCGCTTCGTCATGTCGCTCCGAGGCATCGGCGAAGGCCATGTCTCCTCGGTCAGCTTCCGCACCGGCCTATGGACGCCAGGAAGCGGGCTCGAGATTGATCCGGTCGGCCGCACGACCCAGCCGCCGATCGTCGACAACGAGGCGGTCCGGGCAGGCCCGGCGAGGCTCGAACTGCATTGTGGGGGTAGCCACGTCGTCTCGGAGACGGTGCTCTTCCCCGTACTCCCCAGCCAGCGCCAGGGCATCGAGGATGTTCGGCTGGTCCGCTTCGTCGAGGCCGATGGCGAGGTCACATATTACGGCACCTACACCGCGTTCGACGGAATGACCGCGCGCTCCGAGATGCTGGTCGGGACAGACTTCCGCTCATGGGAAATGCGCCAGCTCGCTGGCGACGCGACGGCGGCCAAAGGCATGGCGCTGTTCCCGCGCCGGGTCGGCGGCCGCTACGCCATGCTCGGCCGACAGGATAGCGAGAGCATCTGGCTGCTCTTCTCCGACGATCCCTTTACCTGGAATGGCGGCGCCAAGCTGATCGAGCCGCGCTACCCTTGGGAGACGGTCCAGATGGGTAATTGCGGCTCGCCCCTCGAGATCGAGGAGGGCTGGCTGGTATTCACCCACGGCGTTGGGCCCGTGCGCAACTACGCGGTGGGCGCCTGCCTGCTCGATCGCGACGATCCCTCACGCGTGCTCGCTCGGACGCCCGAGCCTATCCTACAGCCCAGTCCCGACGAGCGCGACGGCTTTGTCCCGAACGTCGTTTATAGCTGCGGCTCGATGGTCCACGGTCGCGAGCTGCTGATCCCCTATGGCGTGGCCGACAGCTTCACCGCCTTCGCGACGGCGCGCGTCGACGATCTTCTCGCCGCCATGCAATGACGAGGGCGTCCAGGAACGGCCTCACGCCCCGCTCAGCGATCGAGCATCATCGCCGCCGAGCTGCCCACGACGATAATCAGCAGCACCGCCATCGCCGCGGCCGTTAGCAAGGTATCCCGCTGCCGGACGAACAGCACCAGCATCAGCAGAACCCGCCCGACGGGTAACGCAATGAACAGGCCGACGCCGACCAGATTGAGAACCGCGCCGGCGTGCAAGCCCGGAGGCAAGACGAGGCCGACCGCCACCAGAAGCGTGGCCACGCCCGTTCCGACCGTGAGAAGGAGCGAGATCGGACGCTCTGACGATCCCATGCTCACCCGCCGCCCAACGTAAGGAACGAGGTTCCGGCCGCGGCCAGCGCCATCTGCACGGCGAGCACGAGGAGGATCACGACGAACATCACGCGCAGGCGATCGGGGCGCAACGCTTTCAGCGCCCGCGCGCCGGCGATCGACCCCGCGACCGATCCCAGGCAGATCGGTGCCGCGCGCGTGAGATCGAGGGCGCCGGTCAGGAAGTAGGCGATGGCACCGGCCGCGGCCGTGACGCCGATCATGAAGTTCGACGTCGCGGAGGAGACCTTGATCGGCAGTCGCAGCGCGCTGTCCATGGCGGGGATCTTGAGCACACCGCTGCCGATGCCGAGCAGCGCTGACAACATGCCCGCACCGAACATCATCCCCATGGCGAGCGGCAAGCGATCGATCCGATAAGGGGTGCCGTCCGGGGCAGGATCAGGGTCAATACCGTCGAGCCTGCGGGCGAAGGCGGCCGGGTTGCCTGCCATGGCCATTCTGACGGTGCGCGGGCGCACCATCTGCCAGGCCGACAGCAGCATCACGAGTGCGAACAGGAGCGACAGCAATCGGGCTGAGAACAGTCCCGATGCCACGACGCCCGCCAGCGCCCCGGCCGTCGTCGCGACCTCCAGCACGATCGCGAGCCGCACATTGATCAGCCGTGCGCGCAGGAAGGCGGGCGCGCTGGCGCAGGAGCAGACGATGACCGACACCAGGCTGAGACCGATCGCTGTCCGGATCGGCAGATGCCCGAACATCAGCAGGATCGGCACGAGGAAGATGCCGCTCGCCATGCCCAACATGCCGCCGACCGCGCTGGCGACGGCGGACATGGCGATAAGTGCAAGAATATCCGTACCTAGCACCTCGACCACACCTATCGCGTTCAACCGGATGGCCACGCGGGGCCGAAGGCGAGCCTCAGTCCTTGCTCCCATCAGGACCGGCGCGCAACCAAAGGTCGCATGCCAGCCCCGCCATCGTCACAGCGCCGAGTGGTCGCGCGCGGCCGCTTCGATCGACGCCTTCATCGGGCGCATCGCATCATCCACCGCGGCCGGATCAGCGCGATTGCGCTTCACCGTCTCGATGCGGTCCGGACCGCCGCGCACGACCTCGAGGTGATCCTGCGCCATCGCCTCGATTACCTCCCGGGCCACATCCTCAGGCGTTTCGCGGCCGCCATCCCGAGCCAGGCCGGAGGTGGCCATCATCGGGGTCTCCGTGGCGGTCGGGTAGACCGTCAGGACGCGGACACCTTCCCCGTCCAACTCGCGGCGCAGCGCCTCGCCGAAATGCGCGATGCCGGCCTTCACCGCAGCATAGGGCGTGTAGAACGCCATGCCGACGAGCGCGATGCCCGAGCTGACGTTCACGACCAGCGCGTCTGCGCGCTCCTTCAGAAGCGGCAGCGCAGCACGCGTGAGCAGGATTGGACCCGTCAGGTTCACCTCGACCATCTGGCGGATCTCGTCTTCTTCGATCGCCTCGAGGCGTCCCGCCCGCACACCGCCGGCATTGTTGACGAGGATGTCCAGGCCGCCGAGCGTCCGCGTCGTGAGATCGAGAGACCGGGCGCGACCATCGGCCGTCGTCACGTCAGCCGAGACTCCGCTGACCGTGCCCAGGCTCCGCAGCTCACCCAAAGCCTTGTCGACCGCCTCCTGTCGGCGGCCAGTGATGGCGACGCTCGCGCCCGCCCTCAGCAACTCGCGCGCGATCTCGAGGCCGATGCCGCTCGAACCGCCCGTCACCAGGGCACGCTTTCCGCTAAGGTTCATGTTTCAACTCCATGGAGGGTCACGACAGAGGGGTTAGAACTGGGTCGACCATTCGGTCATCCAGTCCGGGAGATGGTCGAGCGCGAACGCTTCGACCTTGCGGTCGAACCCGGTCAGGATGAAGATGCCGACCAGGAGGAGGAGGACGCCCAGCACCGCCTTCCCGCGGCCGCCAGCCATCATCATGCGACCACGCCACCGGGCGAGCGCACCGCGTGCCGCAAAGGCGATGACCAGCAGCACGGTCGAGATGCCGAGCCCGAAGGCGATCATGACGAGGGCGACTTCGCCCAGGTCCTTGCCTTCGGCCGCGAGTGCGACCGCAGCGCCCAACGTCGGGCCGACACAGGGCGCCCAGACGATGCCGAGCAGTGCCCCGACCAGCGCCTGTCCCCACAGTCCCGCCCTGTCGTCCAATGCCGTTTGGCGCCGGCTCGCCCAGGCGGCGAGCGGGGTCGCCAAGCGGGTAAGCACGTCCTGCAGCTTCGGCACGAGCAGGACTATGCCGGCAACGCAAAGAACGACCGCGCCGGCCGCGCGAACGACCAGCGTGTCGAGCCCGAGCGCCTGGCCGAAGGCGGCAACGATGAACCCGGTCGCCGTGAACGAGACTACCAGCCCCGCAGCCAGCGCCAGCGGCGCGAAACGATGCCGCTGCGCCGCAGACGAGAGTACGATCGGCACCAGCGGGAGGACGCAGGGCGACAGAATGGTGAGCGCGCCCGCCGCATAGGCAAGCGCGGGATTGAGAGCGGACGCCATCCTCCGCGTCAGGCGATCGCGCTGTGGATCACCGCGGAAACCTTGCCGTCATCGGTCTCGTGCGCGATCCGGGCCGTCTCGCGCTTGCCGTGGAACGCGATCACCGTCGACTGCATGGTCGCCCCGAACTTCTGCCACAGCGGCTTTTGCGTGTCGTAGTCGATGCGGAACACCTGCATGTCGCGATACGCAGGCTCGGCCGTCACTCGGGCGATCGTCTTCGCCTGCTCCCGGCAGACCGGACACCAGGGAGCATGGACCCAGACGAGGATCGGCTTGCCCGCCTTCTGCGCAGCGTCGAACGCTGCCTGATCGAACGGCCGTACTGCGGGCGCGGCGGCAACGGCAGGCGCCGCCACCATCACGGTGGGAATGCTGGCGGCTAGAACAGTAAGTGCCGCGATCGAAGATGCGTAGCGCATAGGAACCTCCCTGACATTGAAGCTTCCGCTCCTACGGATCGTCCCTGCATCTGGTTACACGTCCCCCAACGGCATTTAGAACTGTGCCGCGCCTGAGGCGCGGCGCCCCCTTGATGCCAGTGCCCTCCTACCAGGAGGGCAATCGGCGCCGGGGAACACCAAGGGCGGCTGCCCTTTCGTTCCCGAACGACAATCGACCGCCCGTGTAATCCGCCAAGCGTGGCGCCCGACGCCCTGCAGGGCGCCGGCCACGCTAAGGCGGCTCGCCCGCGCCAGCGGTAGATTCTCGCCCTCCCTCCCCATCCCGTTCCTCGCCGGAAAGGCAGAGCCGGTTGCTGTTGCGACCGGCTTTCAGCCTCGAAGGAAAGGAAAAGTGACATGGGACGGATCACCGACAACCGAGCCGACATCTATCAAGAAATCACTGACCAGATGATCGCCATGATCGAGGCAGGCACCCGGCCTTGGTCGAAATCGTGGAACGGCAGCACCGCGCTCAACATCCCGCTCCGCTCGACCGGCGTTCCCTATCGCGGCATCAACGTCCTGACCCTGTGGGTCGCTGCCATGACGAAGGGCTATGCCTGCCCGCATTGGCTGACCTTCAAGCAGGCGCTCGCGCTCGGCGGTTGCGTCCGCAAGGGCGAGAAGGGTTCAACCGTCGTCTATGCCAACAAGATCGAGGTGGACGCCGACGAAGGCGGAGAGCGTGGCGAGGATGGCAAACGACAGGTGGCGTTTCTCAAGCGCTACACCGTGTTCAATGCCGAGCAGATTGACGGCATCGAAGCCAAATATGCAGCTCCCGCGCCGATCATCACCGCGACTAATCCCGATGAGCGCGACGCCGAACTGGACGCGCTCTTTGCCCGCGTGCCTGTCACCCTCAAGCACTTCGGTTCCCAGCCCTATTATCAGCCGAGCGGCGACCATGTCGTCATGCCCGAATTTACTGACTTCCATACCAGCGACGATTATTATTCGACCCTAGCGCATGAGCTGTGCCACGCGACGGGTCACGTCGACCGCCTAGCCCGCCCCTCACTCATTTCCACGGAGCGCGAAGACTACGCCCGCGAGGAACTGGTTGCCGAGCTTGGGGCCGCGTTCGTCAGCGCGACGATTGGCATCAAGCTCCACGACCGCGAGGACCACGCCGCCTATCTGGCGAACTGGTTGCAAGCGCTGCGCAATGACAAGCGGTGCATCTTCACGGCGGCGCGGCTCGCGCAGGACGCGGCCGATTGGCTGCTGACCCGCATGGCCGTCGAGACGGCGACCGAACTTGAGGAAGCGGCATGATCCAGCCCGACGACACCGGCCCCGAAGGGGGCCGGGCAGTCGCGAGCCGGTTGGTCTATGACCCCCGCCTCGCGACCGTGGACGAGGCGACGTTCAACAAGCTGGTCGCGCTGATGCGCGACGGCGCGCCTATCAAAGGCGTTGTTCGCCCGCCGGTTGGTCGGCGTTCAACCCGATCTATTCGGAGCGAAGCCGATCACCCACATGCACCGCGCGAAGCCCGGCCCCGCCTCGACCTGGAGTCCGGAACCTGTCGTGGAAAAGCTGGTCCGGGCTGCGCATGATCCGCAAGCGACGTTCGGCGTCGGGCGACCGTCCCTGTCGCCCGAGGAGCGAGCCGCCGTCCTCGACGGCGCGGCGAACTGGCTGCGGATCGCGCAGCGCGTCCGCATCGTCGGATCGTTCGCCTCCTATGATGGTCGCGCCGAACGGCGCATCGGCCGCAAGGGTGTTATCTGGCGCTTGTGCAGCCCGGTCGTTGCGGATCACACCTATGTTTATCTCGACCCGATCGGCGCCGAGCGTGTCGAGAAAATCGCGATGGTGGAGCTGCGCGACATCGAGCCGACCGATGACGCGCTACTGGTCTCCGTCCCCTTTGTCGTTTGACCGTCTCCCGGATCGCGCGCCGCTGCCCCACTGAGCGGGCCAGCGGCGCTGGGGGCGTCGAGGATCAGCCGTCGATGAAAATCGGCGTGCCGCCTTCCGGCTGCACGTGACGAAGGTAGCCAGCGAGGAAGTCCAACCCGTTCGCCCACGCGATGGCGGCCTCCTCGGCAGTCGGATACCAGCCCGTGTTCACCGTCACCGACACGGTAAAGCCCATCGTATCCGTGCGGCGGAACGTCGCGCCCATCAGCTCCCAGTGAAAATGAACCTTGTCGTCGAATTTCATCACGTGAAGCGCGCGGTCGAAGTGGAAGAACACCGGGAAATAGCTTCCCGCGTCAGCGACCTTCTCGGCTGAATCGAAGGCAAACTCCACATATCCGCTCACGCGGTGCCCCTCGCTCTCGTCGACGAGCGCGCTCACGCATCCCACACTTCCAAAAGCCGATTCCGGCGCGTTCAGCGAGGCAACCAGGTCGTGCAGCGCCTCGTCGCGTGCGAGCTCGGGAATGTCGGCGAGGCGATCGAGCCTGCCCTTCAGGTTCTTGAAGCCGTAATTGGCGTCGCCATCCTCGCGGATCTCGCCAGTCCCGCCATAGGGGCCTCTGTGCATTGTAGGGACACGGATTCACGGTAGGCATCGACGTCAGGGGTAGCGAACTATTTGCGCAGGTTCTCGATGCCAAGTTCGCGCCATATCCAAGTGAAGTCGTAGGTGGCCATCGGG
>NZ_QLJK01000065.1:0-8328 GCF_003950715.1 Sphingomonas sp. S-NIH.Pt3_0716
TTCGCCTTCGCTTCTGCCCGCTGCCGGGCCTTTTTCTCGCGCTGATGTTCTCGCTCTTCCTCGGGTGTGCGCTTCGGCTTCGACGGTCGTCCGGCCCGCTTCGCTTCGGCGGTAGCGAAGCCCAAATCGACCAAGACGAGGTTCGTGCGGAAATGGGCGACGCTGTCGAAGTAGGCCTGGAGTGCTTCGGCCTGGACACGGTCGTAAACAGTGATGGTCAGGGGGCGATCGTCGTTGGCGCGGCGGCCGATCCGGTTTGCGAATTGGACAAGGTCTTCCGTCTCGCGTGCCTTGACGACCTGGGCGGGCGAGACGCCCAACGTTTCGAGGATGGCGATTTCCGAAGGCGCGGGCTTGGCGGAATAGATCATCGTTGCCATCGTCAGCGCGCCGAATTTGTCCGTTCCGGCCTGGCGCGGGGAAAGGTGCTGGCCCGGCATGGCACCCAGCTTTTCGGCTTGGCGCAGATTGGCGGTCCAGATGTGGTTCACAGGATCGACGTTGAGGTGTCGCCCTTGGTCATCGGTCTGGCGCATCCACTTGCCGATCGACCCAAGGCGGGCCTTTCCGTCCGTGCTGTCGAACAGGTAGCCGGTCGCGCCATGGGCCTCGGCGAAATAGCGGATCGTCAGGTCGCGATGGGCAAACGCAGCGGCCGACAGCGGCGGCAGGGGAACGAACCCGACGCGCGGGCAACGATTGCGCCAGATCAACGCAGTGACGCTGTCGTCAAACGCGTTGGCCACGATCTCGACCCGGTCAAATGCGTCGAGTTCAGTGGGGAGCCACAGGCTATGCCAGGTCCACGCCCGCTTGCGATCGTCCATCTCGTCCCAGGCACGAATATCGACGTAGACCGGCGTCCGACCGGAAACGACGCGACGGTGGAAAAGATCGAGCGATCGCATGATGGTATCGCTGGCCACGTCGGCGGCGGCGGGCGCGTCAGAATAGGCGCGCACTTGCGCGTATGGACGACCATCGTCGGAAGGGATCAGTTCGTATCGTGCCGCGAACCAGGCGCTGCCCAGGGCGTGGGTGACCAGTTCTTCGCGGAAAAACGCGTTCGGCGCTTCGTCGATGCAGCAGGTCCACCCCTCGAATCTCGACAGGTCCGATAACCGCAGGGCTTCGTGCGTCGTCACGACGACAATGTGGCCGGTGGTATACGTGGACGGGAGTGCCTCGACATCGACCCGGACGGACGCGGAACCATCCGGGTGGTTCTGGTCACGGCTATAGACTTCGCGGATAACGGGGCTGGTGCATGCCTGGACGGCCTGCTCGCGGAGCTTGCGGACGGCTTCGCCGATCATCTCGCGGCGATCGACAGCAAGGAGGTAGAGGCCCGGTGTGGTAACGATACGGTCGCGCTGTGCGTGGGATTTGCCAGCGGCGCAACGCTCGGCAGAATAGTAAATTGTAGTCATGTTTCCTTTCAAAATATTAATATTCAAATGTCCCTTCGCGCTAGTATTTGTCCCCAAAAATCCTTAGTATATTAAGGATAAAAAGGGACATATTTCTTCGAATAAATGAACAATGCGAAGTATATACCAGTTCGGCAGGTCTATCTATATTTATCTAAACGCGTCGAAATCGAGGCCGTAGGTCTCGATGAAGGCGCCGGTGACGTGGTCGCTCGCGATCACGGCGCCCGATCATCTGGCGCTGGAACGCTACAGCGTCTTCGCGGATGATCCGGCATGTCGAAATCACCAAGTCATCTGGCTTCGCGAATTTCGAAATTGCGGATTGCCTGGCGGACGGATGATTGCCCGCCTGGGCGGGCCGGGATTATTCGCACGAACATGATGCGGCGCGCCCAACGCTGCGCGTCGGTCACGGGTCGGGTCGATCCCCGTCTGCGACGGGAACAACCCGATATCCTGCCTTTCGGCCTCCTCGACGCCCCCTGGCCCTTATTTTGACCCGGCGAAGCCGGGGGCGATACTAGCGCCGGGGACACGTCCTAGCGGACCATCAAAGCCACCGAAATTTGAACAGGGCGGCGTCAGCGAAGTCGTCGAAGACAATCGCCGATGGGGTTCCGACGCGCGCCTCCCACCGGCCGGTCACGTTCTCGGCAAGCCAGTCGGCGACCTCGTCTTTGAGCCGCGCCTCGACCACCACGATGTCACCGGTCGGCGCGCTTCGACATCCACCGCGCACGCGCAGGCAGGCGGGAAGATCGTATTCAACCATTGGTCGCCACTCCCGTCAGCATGTTGGGACGAAGCGCCAGATAGGCGGCCTGAAATTCGACCAGGTCGAACCAATGGGCGGGCGGATCGTCAGATGCATTGGCGTCCAGCAGGAGCGCCCAGGCGACAAATGCCAGGCGGTCTCCGCTGAACATGCGGGTGGCGGCGTGCGGGCCGATGTGGACGTGCGTCACATTGAACGATGGATGGGCGATTGTCTCGACGGTGATCGCGTCCCGTTCTGCGACGGTCACCGAAGCGCCGTCCAGGTGATAGTGTCCGTCCGCCCGGCCGCGAAAAACAGAAGCGGCGATGGCGTGAATTTCGCCGATGATGGTCTTTGTCGTGCTGTTCATCAGATATGGCTCCCCCGTGTCCAGAACGCCCCGCGCGCCTGGAATGTGGATTTCAACGATTTGGTTAAGGGTGCGACCGGGTAGTGTAATCGACTGATGGCGCTGACGCTTCGATCAGGGTTGCAGCAACAAGCGTTATTCAGCGCTCTCTTCGAGGCGGAATTTATACTCTGCCTCGACCCAATCCATCGCGGCGGAATAGTAGTTGCCGATGACGATAGAAGTTTCGGAGATTCGGAACTCGGCCGCGCGTTCCTGGCGCGCCAATTTGTCGGCGAGCGCGGAATGCTGACCAGGGTCCATAAGCATCTTCTCCATATCGACGGTCAGGCTAAGCGCGATACTGTCGCAGTCGAAATGATATTCAGGAGTCAGGAAGATCATTGACCCGTTGAACCAATTGAACCGGTTAATGCGCGATGCAAGTTCTGCGATCGACAAGTCGTCCTCGTCCTTCATTTCTTCCACCGCTGCGTCGAGTTTCCTTTGGATTTCGCCGATCGTGAGATTGTCGAACGAGACGGTGTGCGCCCATTTGCCATCGCAAGATGCCGGGTCTGTTTCGATCGTTACAAAGACTTCGCCTTCGTTGTCTTCCCGGATCAGCAAGTAAGGGGAGAGGCGTTCGGCAATGCCGTAAATATCCTCAAGGGAATTCGGAATGTCGCAAAAATCAAGGGCAGGCTGAATATCGAGATGCACAGGGTTGTCTCCAGATAAAGGGGTATCGCTCCCGGCAGGCCGTCCGGCGAGTTGGTTTAAGTCAAAAAGTCAGAGTCCGCCCGTCGCCTGCCGCGCAGGTTTCAGGGGCGGTGATGGGGATGGCTGGTTAGCCGGAAGGTCGGGTGATCATGGCGTGGCGCTTTCTGTATGTCGAAGGCGCGGGGTTGCGCTGACGGAGACGCCTCTAGCGTCGCCGAATCGGCTGCGCAACAAAAATCGTGAGGTCGATGCAGATTTCTACATTCAGCGTTAGCGTATACCTCTTTCAATTCTGGCGTCAACGAATAAAATCGAAAGTGGTATACGCGTATTGAAAAACAGGGAGATTTCTTGGAATTTCGGCTACTCCAGTGTGACCGATCAGGCGGCCAGAACAGCCATTCGTCTGGATGAGCCAGGAACCAAAGCGACATCGAGCCGATCCATGGCGGTCGTTATCTGCGCGTCCGACGCACCCCAGCAGGCCAACATAAGCCCCATTGGAAAGCCGCCATTCTGGACCGCGTTGTCGAACTGGAGCCGTCCCTTCAGAAAGAGGGTGTCGGCGATCCCGTGGACGAAACGAAAATGGGCGCTGATGTGCGTCCTGGCCGGTATCAGGCAAACGACGGTCTCGACCTCGCCATCTGCCCAAGCGCGATGACAACGCTCAAGCCACGCCGACCCGGCAGAGTAGGGTGGATTGACGAAAGCAAGGCGGCCGTTCCAGCGCGTCTTTAGCCCGTCCTCCTCGATCATGATGTAACGGTCGGCCTGAACGTTGCTTTTCGGGTGACCGCAAGGGTCCACCGAGATCGGCCCAAATGTCGCTTCGATCGTCTCCAGGAAATGGCGGGGCGTAAAGCGTTCGTCGCGGGTGCCCCCGGCCCAAGCCGCCTTTTCATGCTTCCGTTGCCTGATGCGAGGGGCCAGCACAGCCAGCACCTTCGCGAGGCCGATGACCTGACCGGTCCCATTTTCGATCGAGCCGACAGTCGGGATTGATATGCCTGCGCGTTCCGCCAACATCGCGTCTGACCATTTGCGCTTAATCCGTGCGGCCCTGACCCGATCGCCAATTGTTCGACCGGCGGGGAGGCCCGCAATTCGAAATTCGACAACTGCGGCAATCGCGTCGAGCGTCGCCATATGACCGCCACCTTGTTCGACCGACCACAATGCGCGCGGCGACACCCCGGCTCTTTTTGCCGCTTCTGCCTGCGTCAGCCCGACCGCCTTTCGTGCGGCGCGGACCATTCCCCCCAAGTCCATAAAAATCCTGCGAAAAAATTCGCGCGTTCTTTGGAGTGGAGATTTGCCGAGGTCAATGGCTTGCAACCAAATCGATACTTAATCGTAATGAACGGCAGCGAACAAACCTGCTGACGAGGTCACTGATGAAATTCCGCGTAATGATTGAAGGCCGACTGTCAGCCTTCGGTGTCACCCATCTGCCCGAGTGCCTTGTGGCGGGTGCGTCGATCTTTTTCCCTTCGCGCCACCAGCAGGTGATTGTGGATCGGGTCGATCGTGACCAGGGGCTGATCTATGCCCGGCTGCCTGCCTGAAACGAAAATGGCCCCGACCATTTCCATGATCGGGGCCGGTGCTCCTGGACCGTCGTCCAAGGGCGGGTCGCGTCGCCGCTATAGCGGCCGATATTCTTTTAAGACAATACTTGTTGCACCAACGCGTTATTATGTTGGCGGATCATGCCAGGAATAAGAAACGCGTCGATCAGCAGCCAAATACCAAGAGGTGCGAGCAGCACCAGGCCAATCCCGAGCCAAACAGTGGCCCAGCCAAAAATGGACATCAAAAGCTGGACTATGGCTGTGCCGGTCTTGCCCGCGTAAAAGCGGTGGCCACCGAAGCCGCCCAAGAAAAGCCACAGAAGAAACGCGACCCCCGTCGATTTCGCATTTGCCTGGTAGAGAAGGCCTGCCATCGCAGGATTTTGCGTATTGATGTTGGTCACTCTAACCCCCCAATTTGATTCTGCAATGCGACGATTAGCATAGCAAATTCAGAAGCGGAAACCGCCAGTAACTGCGACCTGGTGGCGCGACATTTTGACGCCGGTGTCGAGTTCAAGGTCGCCTTCGCGATACACATACTTGCCGTAGTCGGAATAGCGATACTCAAGGCGAGCGAAGTTCGAACCGTTGGTGAATTCTGCGCCGCCGCCAACGCGATAGCCGTCGATATTGTCGCCGATGCTGGCGCTGTCGCCGTCCAAGGAGTAGCGGAGCTTGAGGCGGGCGTTGGTGTAGCCGCCCTTGGCATAAAGCAGCAGATTAGGCGCTACTGCGAAGCCAAGGCGCGCGCCGATATAAAGGTCGCGGTCTGCCAGGAGAGAGAGATTGTCGCCCTCGAAAAGGATATCGCGCGCGGAGGTTTTGGTCGTGGAATCCGAGGCCTCGGCTTCGATACCAAAGATTGCACCGCTGTTGCCGAGGGCGAAGTCATAGCCCGCCGTGACGCCATACAGCATCCCGCTTTCGGAAGCATCGACATCGTAACCATAATCAAAATTCACCGTGTCGTAGCCCAGCACGATACCGGCTTTCCCGCCCTCGAAGTTCGAAGCATCTTGAGCAATTGCGGGAGCGGCAACAGCAACAGATGCCGCGCAAATGATGAACTTGATCACGATTAACCCCTTGAATCGTTGGATTTGAAGGGGTGTGTCGCAGATGATGCTTATCGACCGGTTAATCCATCATGATACGTGCAAAGTATAACGGTGCTTGTCATCTGTTCATCGCCGTAGCCTGGCGAGAAGACGCTTATATTCTTCATCGCTGGTTGGACCGATCGATGGGCTGTCGGCGCCGCCGATATGCGCCTCCATCCACGCCCATTTTGCCCCGCAGGACCGGCAGCGCAGGCGGTTGCTCGCGGCGATAAGATTGGTCTCCCACCGGCGAGCGACGAAGAGCGCAAGCAATGGTTTTCCCTCGACCGTCCGCTCGGCCTTGCACCGCTTGCAACCAATCCGCACCGCGAAACCCCCGGCGACCAGTTTGTGGAGATCGTCGGCCCGGTTGCGTTCATATCTGCGGTGGTCGTCCTGATTCATCCCACGATTATACGGGGGAACGTTTAGGGAACGGAAGGCCCTCGCATAAATATCTGATGCGAACCATCACCCCAATCGATTGGCCGATCCTGCCGTCCGGCCCGCGCCCCACGAAATGACCATCAGCGCTAAAGATATCCGCTTGATGCCGATCGCGTCGAAGGATGCGAACGCCATGGTCGCTCAGCTTCATTATTCCGGTAAATGGGTCAGAAACAGCCAGCTTCACCTGGGGGCGTTTGTTGGCCCCGAATGCCTTGGTGTTGCCAGCTTCGGCCCGCCACTCGACAAATCGAAGGTCATCGGCCTGGTTCGCGACACGGAATGGTCGAATTTTCTGGAGCTAAACCGCCTCGCATTGGACGAACGCCTGCCCCGAAATTCCGAAAGTCGCTGTCTCGCCGTTGCGCGGAAACTGATCTTCGCGAGGTATCCGCACATCGAATGGATAATCAGCTACAGCGATGCGACACAGAGCGGGGATGGCACGATCTACAGGGCCGCAGGCTTCGACTTGACCGGAATCCGGCCCAACAGAACCATCTTCGAATTCTCAAATGGGGTGCGGATGGCAGCGATGTCGATGGAGGCGCACTGGTCCAGTCCACGAATGGCCGATCTTTGTGCCGACCTTGGTGTCAGCCACGAATATCGCACCCGTAATCAGTGGGTGAAACTTGGGCTGGCCCGGCCGCTTCCTGGTTACCAGCTTCGCTATATGACCTTCCGCGACCAGGCTGTCCGCGACCGTCTGACCGTCCCGATCCTGCCAAACAGTGCCATCGACGACGCTGGTGCGCGGATGGTGCGTGGCGAGGCTAAATAAAACGCGGATGAAGCAAGCGATGGCCGGAACCACCGGTGCAGCGACGGGGTAGCGCCGATCCTTCCGCTCCAATGCGGATTTTATTGACGTTCGGCCCGATACGACAAAACTCCATTGCTATAATAAATTTTGTCAGGAGACCGGTCGTGTCCTTGCATCTGAAAATCATAACAGACTTTATTACTTTGCTTCAGGGAAATGCGACAATTTGCCCAGGAGCCGCAATGACGATGCCCCTCTAACCTAAATTCTTCGGAAACTATCACGTATCCTATTGGAAGCGGATCGCTGCATAGCGTATACCATTCCGAATACGCTTTTCCGCTGCCGGAGCTTTTATTTCCGGAATCCACCACCCTCTCAATTGGACCACCTCCTGGCGGTGCAGGTGGCAGCGACCGTTGTGCTTGGGCGGGAAACGCCAATAGAAAAATTGTCACCATCGGCGGCACCAATTTACGCATGATGGTTCGACCTTCTCCACTAGAGTTCGTAAAGTTTTCTCGTTGATATAATATATTGGATTTTGGTGATCGAGTAATAGGTAGATATTTTACCTATCCGATAATTTATAGATGAATTGCATTGGCTTATTTTTTTGACCCCGCATTTTTCAGCGGGCTTTAACATTATCTTCGGAACTATGGTGCAAACCGGCTGCACAAGAGATCGCCATTTCCCGGCGTTCCGAATTCAGCAGCGGCGAAAAATAGCTGGCCCGATCGTCTCCCTGGTCGGGCCAATTTTTTGACTCGAAGGTGTTCGAGGCATAGAGGGAAGTCGGGCGGTCCCGCAGGCGCGATCGTTACCCCGGTTGCGTCGTTCAGCGGTTGGGGCCGTCCAACCACATTGCGTTAAATACGTGATGCCCGAAATACCCGCGATATTTGGCCATAAGAAGCCCGCCCAGCGCCTGGGTGGATCGGCCCATCTGCGTGACCATTCCAGCGCATATCGGCGCCTGTGCGCCCGCATTCTCGCCCAGGAACCGCTTTGTCGATACTGCCGACACGACGGTCGGATAACCCCTGCGCGGGTGGTCGATCACATCGTCGCGCTGGCGCTGGCTGGAAGCAATGACGGGGGCAACCTGGCCCCCGCGTGCGCCTGTTGCAATGATGCGAAAGGTAGGGTTGAAGCGCGGTTCATTCGCCGTGG
>NZ_QLJK01000066.1:0-7337 GCF_003950715.1 Sphingomonas sp. S-NIH.Pt3_0716
GGAGCAGGCTCAGCCGGAGCGCCGAAGTTGTAGGTCAGGCCGAGCAGCAGGCTGTGCGTACGCAGCTTGGTGCTGGCTTCCGAACCGGCGGGGCCACCGATGGTGGTGTAGGCCGGGATCAGCTTGATGTCGTCCTGGTTGAAGAAGCGATACTTCAGCGAGACGTCGACATTGTTGGTGACCGGGTAACGCACGCCGGCGATCGCCTGCCAGGCGAAACCGGTGTCGCTGTCGTTCACCAGGTCGTTGGCCAGCTTGCCACGCGACACGCCGACACCGCCGCCGACGAAGCCCTGCAGGCCGTCATCGGGACCGAAGTCGAGCAGGCCGTTCAGCATGAACGAGAGGGCCGAGGCCGCACCGCCGAAGCCGCTATCGTCGAGGTCGACCTTGGCGCGCTTGTAGGCAGCTTCGGCTTCGAGGCGGAAGCCGCCGAAGTCGTAGCCGATATTGGCGTCGAAATCATAACCCTTATGGTAGTCAGCCGCCACGGTGTTGCTGGCTACGGTACCGTTACCGGGGGTGAAGGTGATGTCCTGATCTTCAACGATCATAACGCCGGCGTCGACGCCGACATACCAGCTGTTGTCGCGCGCCAAGGCCGGGGTGGCCAGGGCACTGGTCGCAAGCGCAGCCGCGAGGGCAAGCTTCCGCATTTGAATTCCCCTTTCAAAAGTGTCACGAAGGACTGCTGAAACCATGTATCGGCAAGAAGGTTTCATGGCAAGTCCACAATTCGTGAAACCGTTGCAAAAATAACGCAGTAGGGACATCCCCCAGGCTCGCCTCCAAGCTAATACCTACCCCTCTCCATGAAAAGATCGCCGATACTCCAGAATTACATGGAGATCAGGCCATGAGCCTGCAAAGCGGCCAATATCGCGGCAATTGCGCCACGACTCTCGCTATCGACGGTCGTTCCACCGGTTGGCCCGGTGATCGCGGGCTGGCGCGCGCCGGCAATTTGCTGGCCGGCGACATAAAATCCTTCGCTGCGCACCGCATCATCCCGCCATGCCGTACCGTCATGCACCATGGCATGGCCGCGATCCGCCACCGCCAGCCGCAATCCGGCCTTCGGCGCAACGAAGCGCCAGCCCCCATCCGTCCAGCCAGCGACATGCGCCTCCCGCCCGGCCCAGGCGCCGCTCGCCCCCGCCGCCACGATCCAGCATTGCCCGGCAACCGGTGCCATCGGGGGCACCGCCAGGTCGGCGCTTTCCGCCACCCCGTGCAGCAGCATGTCGATCCGCGCCAGCGCCTCATTATGCATGATTTCCTTCTGCGCCTGCCCGGCATGGAGCAGCGGCAGCGCCCAGCGATCGCTCGTCTCGTTCATCATCCTCGCCTCCTCACAGCAGCATCTCGATCGTCCCCGCCCGCCCCAGCGCCCGCGTGCCGACCTGCCGCACGTCAATGGTCAGCGGCCCGCTCACCCCATCCATCGCGATCATCGCCCCAGCATAGGTCCAGCCCGGTTCCGTCACCTCCGTCCGCCGCACCAACCGCTCGCCTTCCATCACTCGCAACTCATAGCGCTCGCTTTCCTCCGCCAGCGGCACCTCGCCACCGCTGGTCCAGCGCCATCCCGCCCGGCTGCGCCGGGTCCAGCCGATCCGCCATCCGCCCGCTCCGTCCGGCGCCGCATTCAGATGCACCGGCGCGGGCGGCACCAGCGCCGCGCCGCCGATCATGATTTCTGCCGTCGCGGGTTCCACGTCACCAATGCCGATCGCCAGCAGCCGCATCGCCGCGCCGATATCCCCCTCGATGGCCGCCGCCAGCGGATCGACCAGCCGGTCCGCCTCGATCAGCAGGAAGGGCGTGCCGGCCGCCTGCCCCGCCATCGCCCATTCCGTGCCGCGCAGCCCGCGCCGCAGCGCCTCCAGCCGATAGCTGGCCGGCCCGGTCCGCACTGCCCGGCCGAACTGGACCAGTTCCTGCCCCACCAGGCACAGATTGCGCCCCTGCGCCAAGGCCGCGCCGTCCGCGCTCGCCAGTTCCATATCCTCGGCCAGCAATGTCACCGACAGGCTGTTCACCATGTCGAGCAGCAGCGTGCTGCCCGGCGGCAAGGTCGCGTCGATCTGCCCCATCACCGCGCGCGGCGCCGTCCGCCCGATCGGCTCGGCGGTCCCGCCCGCATCCAGCGCATAGAGCGCCGCGCTGCGCCAGCCCGGCCCGCCGCTTGCCGCCGCCACCAGTTGCGGCCCGTTCGCCACCCCCTCGGTCAGGCGCGGCAGGTCCGCCAGCATCAGCCGGGTGGGGCCGTGCGGCGCATCCAGCTGTCGCACGATCTGGCCCGACGACACGCTGCCCGGCGCGCGCCCGCCCGTCCCCGCCAGCCGCCGCAGCGCCAGCCGCACCGCCATCGCCTCCCATTCCCGTTCCTCGATCCGCCACAGCCCCGGCGCATCGGCCAGCGTCACGATCATACCCGGCTCCAGTTCCAGCGCCCGCCAGTCGCCGCGCACCATCATACGGTCGCGCCCGGCCCAGATGCCGTCCAGCCTTTGCCGCGCCAGCGATCGCGCCGCCCCGCCGCTCAGCACCGCCGGCAGCTCGATCCCGCGCTCGATCCGCCCCGGCCCCGGCCGCGTCACCCGCTGCACCCCGGCCTGATAGTCGCGCGCCGGATCATGATGCCGCACCGACAGCGCCAGCGCGACGCTGTCCACGCCCGCGCCGGAACGCTCCACCGGGTCGATCGCCCGGCCATTGATCCGGCGGCACCGCGTCGCCGGCTCCAGCAGCGCCACCGCCGGCCCGGCCTCCCCCACCAGTTGCGCCCCGTCGCCGAAAAGCCCCAGCCCATAGGCCTCGACCAGCGGCGCGATCGCTTCGCCCAGGTCCGCCCCGCTCGCAGCAAAACCCTCGACCTGGCTCTCCGCCACACACCCCATCTGCCCCTCGCTCAGCGCGCCGACGATCGCATCGATCGTCACCGCACCCGCATCCGCTTCCACCTCGAAGGTCAGCGATGGGATGCGATTGCCATAATCGGACAGCAGCAGATCCTCGAACACCACATAGGCGATGCCGCGATGCGCCGGCGTCATGCCCGGTCCTTGCGCCGACGCGATCAGCGGATCGGGCGCCTGATCCTCGCCCCCGTCATGCAGGCGAAACGCACCCACCTGCGTCTTGAAATCGCCCGCCGCCCCGCGCAGCAGATTGCCGTCGGCCCAGACCCGCCCGATCGATCGCACGCCCCGCGCCGACAGGGCCACCGCAAAACTCGCCGAATAGCTGTAGCTCGTGCTGCTCCCCTGCCCCTTGCCGCCGCCGCTTTTCGTGCGGATCTCGCGCAGGTCGGTCGCCCAGATCACCGTGCCCGCCACCCGCATCCTGCCGAACAGCCGGGGCATCTGCGTGCCATAGCTCGACGTCTGCAATTGCAGGTCGCTCAGCCGCGCACCTTCCCGCCCCTTGGCCTTGAACAGCACTTCCCGGTCCAGCACATTGCCGATCAGCCCGCCGATCGCGCCGCCGATCGGCCCGCCCAGCGCCGTCCCCACCGCGGTCAGCACCATCGTCGCCATAGCTCTCCCTCCCCTTCACGCCCGCCAGATGCGCAGCACCGGCCAGGGCGGCGCGCCCGGCGTCTCCACCACCCGCCGCAACCCGGCATGGGCATGGACGAAGCCGCCCGGCACCAGGATCAGCAGATGCCGGTGCAGCGCGCCCGGCCGCACCAGCATCATGTCGCCCGCCGCCCCGGCCTTCACCGGCCGCAAACCCGCCGCCCGCGCCCACTCGTCCGCCCGCCGGTCATCGCCAAAGCGCAGCCCATAATCGCCCGGCATCATGGGTGCGTATCCCGCCGCCCGCATCGCCGCCCCGACCAGCCCGACACAGTCCAGCCCCAGCGCCGGATCGCGCCCCTGCAGCCGAAACGGCACGCCCACCAGCGCGCGCGCCGCCGCCGCGATCGCTGCTCCGCTCATCCGCCGGGATAGCGGGTCAACAGGTCGGTGCCCGGCAGATAAGGCTCGCCCCGGAAATTGACCGCATTGCCAAAGCGCGCCGCGCAACTCGCCAATTGCCGGTCGCACCCCTGCGTCAACAGCGCCAGCGTCCCCGGCTCCACGCCAAAGGGCGGCGGATCGGCCAGCCGCAGCGCGCCTTCATCATTGTCGACCACCGCCTGGACGATCCCGGCATTGGCACCGGTCAGCCAGCGGATCATGCCATAGGAATAGATGCCCGCCTCCAGCCCGGCCGCATCCACCACCATGTCCGCCACGCCCGCCACCGCCACGATCTGCCGCCGCCCGGCCATCGCCACCCGGCATTGCCGGTCGCCCAGCGTCGCGCGACAGTCGGGCGATGTCGATGGCGCCACCGGATCGGCCAGCATCGCCGCCGCCGCGCCTACCAGTTCGGCGCTGAACGTGCCGCCCTTGCGCGCCACCGCGCCGATCGTCCCGCGCGCCAGCAGGCGCCACAGCACCCCCGGCGCCTCCCACTGGGTCAGCCGCAATTCCAGCGCCGCCCCGTCCCAGCGCCCGGCCATCAGGTCCGCCTCGTTGATCGCATCGGCCACCAGCGCGCCGGCGACATCGCTGTCGCTGCCCTCCAGTCCGATGCTGCTGCGGATCGCCGATGGCGTCATGCCCGGCGCCGCGCGATAGCGCAGCCCGTCAATCTCCAGGTCGCGGTCATGGCTCGTCAGGCCGATCGCCACCCCATCGCGCCGTTCCAGCCGCCAGCAAAAGGCCAGCGTGCAAAGCGCCTCCTCCAGTCCCCCGCTCATTCGCGTATCTCCACCAGCGGTACCGACACTGCTTCCCCGGCAGCGAAGGTCGCCCGATTAATCTCCAGCCGATCCTCGGCAAAGCGCACCGGCACGTCGAAGCGATAGCCGGCGGTGATCAGCGCGCCATCGCCCGGCGCCGCATCGAACGCGATCACCCCCAGCCCGGCATGCTGCCAGCCTTCGACCTGCTCCACCCCGTCGATCGCCACCCGGATCGTGCCCGCCACCGGCCGGGTGATGCGCCGCACCTGCGCGTCCGCGCCGCCGCCATAATGGCGCATCAGCACAAAATCGGTCGTCACCCCGTCGCCGCTGCCCAGCCGCTGGTCCAGCGGCCCCGGCGCGATGCCCGGCGGCCCGCTCCGGTCGTCATAGGGATCGGTGAAGCGAAAGCCGCGCGCCGCGCCGCGCCTTGCCCGGAAGAAGGCGATCAGATCGGCAATGTCCGCGTCGGACCGCACCCCTGGCCCGGCGTCGAAGGACAGGCGCGCGTCGGCCCAGTCGCAGCTGCGCCGCTCATGGCCCGACGGGCTTTCGGCCACCTGCGTCGAAAAGGCCGGCGCCACGCTCGCCTCCCGCCCGATCGCGATCGGAAAGCGCACATCGTCAAAGGCCTGCATCGCATCCTCCCCATCCAGTCTGAAACAGGTAAAGCCGTCGCGCGCGACCTGGGGCAGCGCCCAGATATAGGTCGCCGCCGTGCCGCGCTCGACCGATGCCTGCGCCGCCGCCGCGATCGCGCGCCACTGGTCGGTCTGCTCGGGCAACAGCACGAAGCCGGCGAAATAATGCTGCGCCTCGACCGGATAGCCCAGCCGGGCGGTCGCCATAGCGACGCCCCTGTCGGTCATCCGCGGCCGCCCCTGCGTCACCCAGTCATAATCTTCCAGTTGCAGCACATCGAACGCCGGCGCCGCCCAGCCGACCGGCATGTTCGCCCGCTTGGCTTCGGGCGCCAGCGGGTCCAGCACGGTCGGCAGATAAGCCAGAAGATGCGTCACCGCGTCCGGCGCCAATGCCCGGACCGCCCCGCACAGCGCCGCCGTCGACGCCGCCAGCAGCGCCCCCGCATGGTCCAGCAGGTCGCATTGCGCCGCGCTCAGCGTGCCGCGCACGTCCGGGATCGACACCGGGCTACCGCCCAGCGCCAGCCGCGCCGCATCGTCATAGATGCAGATCCGCTCATCCGCCGGCATCACCCACCACCAGGGTTCGCCGACCTGAAACAGGATCGGAATCTCCGCGTCCAGGCCAATGGAAACAAAGGCGCCCGCCACCGCCTGCAAATAGCCCATCGCCCCGCCATGGGCCGGCGACAGCAAAGTCGATGGCGGCGACCAGCCGGTCAGCGCCGGGTCGCCATTTTCCGCCCGCTGCTTCCAGTCGTTCCAGCAATGGGCGTCGAACAATTCATAGGATAAAGACCAGATGATCCCCAGCCCCATCGCCTTGGCCCGCCGCGCAAAGTCCGCGTGCCAGGCGGCACAGGGCGCGTTCAGCACCCCGCCGGCCAGGCTGACATACAGGCCCGCGCCCAGCCGTTCGAGCCGGAAATAATGGCTCATCCCGACATAATGATTGATCGCCCCGCGATAGCCGAGCGCATGGATCGCCGCGACCAGCCGCTCGGGCGTCTGGTTGAAACTATCGTCATAGCCGGTCGCCATGCTGAGCCCATGCTCCGGCAGCATGACGTCACCCGCCGCCAGCACCGATCCCGCCCCGTCGCAGGCGATGTCGCTCAGTTCCGCCCAACCCTCGACCGGCGCGGCAAAGCCGGTATCGCCCGCATCATAGGCGGGCGGCACCAGCGAAATGAACATCCGGTCGACATCGCCGGCCCAGACCGGATCGCTATCGTCGGGCAGCCGAAACCCGCCCTCCAGCGCAGCAAAATCCAGCATGATCTCGGCATCTTCCGGCCCGCCGCTGGCATAGTTCCACAGCCGCACATACCAGGCGCGCGGAGCACCATCGGCATCGCGCCCCTCGATCGTCAGCGTCGGCCCGTGCGTCTCGTCCAGCCGCCGCAGCCCGCCGCTGCGCCAGCGGAAACGCAGCACGCACTGCCGGAAATCCCGCGCCGTCTCATAGGCCAGCAGCGGATGGCTCCACTGGTCCGCCACGTCCCAGATCAGCCCCGCCAGATCACCGGAGCCATAGAAGACCGCATCCACCCGTAGACTGTCAGGCCCGGTCGTCACCACGCTCGCCATCATCGGCCGGGGGAAATTCACCGTCCACCACATCGGATCGAACCGCTTGATGAAGCGGCTCTCCTGCCCCCGCCCATGTGCCGGGCCTCCATCGGCCAGCCAATAATCGATCCCGCTCATTGCAGCGCCCCCCGCACCGCCCGCGCCACCTGCCGCGCGCTGCGCGCCAGCAGCCGCGCCTCGCTCTCGTTCCCGCGCCCCTGCACCGCGATGTTCACCCGCACGTCGCGCCCGCCGCCACCGCCCGGCACCACCTGCCCGCTCGCCGTCGGCACGAAGAGTTCCGGCCCACGCTCGCCCACAACATAGGCCCGCCCCGGCGCCACCGGCCCGCCGGTCGCCCGCCCCGGCAGGCCCAGCGC
>NZ_QLJK01000067.1:0-7240 GCF_003950715.1 Sphingomonas sp. S-NIH.Pt3_0716
CAGCGGACCTTCATCGTCATCCCCGCAAAGGGGGCGACATCATCTCGGAATCAGGGGGCGAGTAATTCTCGGAACAGGGGGGCGGCATCATTTCGGAATGAGGGGGCGGCTTCCCTCGGAATCAGCAAACGGTCGGTACTCTGTCCCCGTCTTGATGACGGCATGGGCAACGCGCGCCATCTTGGCGGTGAGCGCCGTCATCGCCTTGCGGCGACGATCGGCATCGTCCGCGTGCCCGGCAGTGTATCGTCCGAGCTTGTCGCGGAAACTGTTGTTGCGCTGACGTGCGGCGACCTGGGCAGCCATCCAAAAGGTCCGCCGCAATCGCGCATTACCGTATTTGGACAGCATCGTGCGGCCTCGGAATGTGCCGGACTGCCGGGTCGCAAGATCAAGACCGCAGAACTTCAGGAACTGGCGGTGATGGCTGAAGCGGCTTAGATCGCCTGCCTCGGCGAGAATGGTCAACGCATTGATGGGCCCAATGCCGGGGATCATGCGCAAGAGCTGATAATCGCGGTTTTCGGCCAGCATGGCATGCGCCGTTCGCTCGATCTCGTCGCGCTGTCGGATCAGGTTGCGTGCTTGGGCGATCACCATGCGGAACATAGCGATCGAGACGGAATCCTCGTCGACAGGTAGCGCCACGGAGGCGCAGGCGGTCTCGTAGATATCGTTGATCAGCCGGGCTTTGGACACCTTGCGGCCGACCAAGTCCCATGCTTCGCGGGAGAAAGTCTCCTGGCCGAGCACAGTCATGCTGGCTGGGGTCGGGAATCGTTCGAGCAGAGCAAGGAACCAGTCGGATCGGCTGTTGCCAGCGAAGCGTTCAATCTCCGGGAAATAGAGCGGCAGGTAGTGGGTCAGGATGCGATGCCATGTCTGCGTCTTAGCCTTGGAGATCGCCTCGTGCGTTTTCGACATCTCCTGCAGGTCGTTGATCCCGGCGGCGAGCGGATCGACGTATCGCTGGGTGGCGCCAATCCGCAGCATGTGCAGGATCACTTGCGCATCCTTGGAATCGTTCTTGTCCCAGCCATTGTGCAGAGCCTCGCGCGTTCGAGCCAAGGCAACGGACGAGATCAAGCGCAACTCGAAGCCGGCGGACAGCAGGCGATGCGCCAGCGTGCGATGGTAGTTACCAGTAGCCTCGAAGCCGACGATGATCGGACGCCCGATGTCGCTAAGATCCGTGGCCAAGCGATCATAATCTGCCTTTGTCGCCATCACCGTCATGCGACGTCGGCGTCCGCCTTCTGGACGTTCGATCAGGACCTCCTGGCGGTGTTTGGACATATCGATGGCTACCAGCACGGCGTCGGTGGGATTAGAGCTACGCTTGGTCATGGTCGGTCTGTCTCCAAAGGGTTGAGTCGACAACTTCACTTTAGAGACCTGCGGGCCGATCATGACCGCCTTGATGAAGCCTGCGGGCGCTACGCGCCCTTGCCTTCATCAAGGCGGTGCGCCCCTTCGAGGGGCCGCTTCCCAATGTGCTATGGTAGCGAGTTTATCGCGACCGCCGTCCAGAAATGGTTGGGGCAGATCGGCGTGAAGACGCTCTATATCACCCCGGGATCACCATGGGAGAATGGCTATAACGAAAGCTTCAATGGGTCGCTTCGCGACGAACTGCTCAACGGCGAGATCTTCTACAGCCTCGCTGAGGCCAAGGTGCTGATCGAGGCATGGCGGCGGCATTACAACACCGTTCGCCCTCAAAGCAGCCTGGGCTACCGACCGCCGGCACCGGAAACGGCGACACCGCCATATCCGGCCTCCGGTTCCGCTTCGCTCCACCTCCGTCCGGATATGGCGGCGATGGGCTTAATCCACTAACAAACCAATCGGGCCACTCGGTGGGGGCAGATCAATGTTGACGACGGCCTGCCACAAATTTGCTCTTTCTTCATGGATGTGCCCCAAGGAAGGCATCACCCATTACCAAGTCTCGCACTGCGAGCTCCATGTCCCAAAGTTCAAGACGCCCGTTCAGGCTCACCCGATGGCACAGGAATGTTTCGAGAAGAGGTTAGCTGCAGCGGAAGGCCAATGCAGCTCGCGAAATTTGCGATCGCCAAAGGTTTCATCGAACAAGCAGACTTGAACTAGATCAAGCAATCGACAGCCTTTACCACTGCTTCCTTCTAGTCCCGACGATCTACAGGTCGCATGTCCACACATCGGGTTCCTACACCGAGGCGGAAGGGCGGGACTGCCAGCTGGTCGACGTCTGATCGCGTGAACGCCCGCTGTTCCGAACACCACAAAAAATCGGCAAAATGGAATTCAGCTGGCTTAGAGGATACGTCGAGCAACTAGACCGTACGGTGCTTAGAGGCTGCGCCGGGCGCATCGCAGAATCGAAACCCGCCGCCGTTGGCGTTATATCCCAATTATGCAATGGCCGGTCATTCAGGCTGTTCGCTCTGCTTGCTGATGGCGTCGGCAATGATCATGGCGAGAGACTCCTCCGCGCGTACACGAGCCCCCGGATCCTTTGACGTCAGATCCTGCTTGATCCACATCGGTGCGCGTTCGATCACGGCGAGAATGGCGGCCTGCACAGGTTCAGTCATGCACTCGTCTATGCCGGGCCTTGGCTGCCGAGGCAACGCATTGGTTGTAAACATCACCTGACAGCAGGGGCTGCAGCGCAAAAAAGAAGTCCACCATCTTCTTTCGAGGGGCCGCCAGCCGCCGACTCAGCACTTCACGGCTTTTCCTGCATCCCATGCTCAGCGCCGTGCCTCCGCGGCGAAAATAGGATTGCAGCCTGTATGCGCCAACTCCTATTTGCTTTGAGCTACATTGGGCGGCTGAGAGAAAGCGTAGGGCGTCGCTTCCTGGCTCGTCTCATCAGCCTCGCACTATCAGCAGTTCAGCCAGCAGGCTTCGCTCGCGAACCCCGGAAAAGACAACTGTTGGATGTTAATTTCCCCTATAAGTCGAGTATCCATAAGGGCTGACTACAACCGGGACATGATAATGGCCCTTTTTGTCGGCGACGCGAAACGTCAGGGTTATTTCAGGGAAGAAGGGATCTGCAGACGCATCGGGATATTTCGACATGTCGAATTCAAGGCGGTAGATACCCGTGTCGAACAGGCCGCCATCGTCGAAGCTGCCAATGCGCCCATTTGCATCCGTGATTGATTTCGCCACTCGCTCCCAGCTGCCATCAGACAATTGTTTCTTAAGCGAAACGGGTACGCCTTGGCGGCCCGTGCCGTGGGCGAGGTCGAGCACATGCGTCGAAATGTCAGCGGCAGCAGCCGGCATGATGCCGCATCCATAGATAGAGGCAAATGCAGCTATGGCGGATAGTCTCATAATCAACTCCTGGGGAAGCAAATTTTCTAGGTTTCGCGCCATTGGCCCACGCCTTTTAGCGATGACCAGAGGAGCAATGTGCATAAAATGCGACCACAATGAAGCGCTCAAACACCTCGGTTATTGTCGGGTGACGCGTACCAGGCTCCAGTCATATCCCAAGCGTTTGACACGTTCGGCGAGCTCGGTTTTCATTTGGTCTGAAGGATGCTGGTCACGGGTCAGCACCCATAGGTATCGGCCGCTGGGTTCTCCAACGATAGACCAGCTATAATCGTCGCCATGATCCAACACCCAATAGTTACCGTAGAATGGACCAAAGAACGACACCTTGAGTTTAGCATTGCTGCTCCCCTTGACCGGCTTGGCCCTGCCGACCGATTCCTTCCACTTCGATCCGCGACGTCCACGGTTGATGACTCGGACGGTGCCGTCTGAGTTCATCACATAGTTGGCGGTGACGCCGTCCATGTCCTTCTGAAAAGGTGCCTCATACCGGAATTGCTCGAACCAAAGTCCCAAATATTGTGTAAGGTCGACGGGTTTGGCTGGGCCGGGCACATTAATGTTGCCCACCGGCCCAGCCCGCTGAATGACAGTGCATGCGCCCAGAAGCGTCGTGGCGGCCAACAGACTGGCGATGATCAATTTTCTTTGCATTTTGCTTTCACGATATGATGTGATTGGCCTGCTATACGCGCCGGATGTTCGATGTTTCCAAAGGAGGGACGCGGACCACTCCGGCCGCCTTACTTTGGCATCCGGATACGATCTAAGCGAACTAGGCTCCAATTTCTTGCAGGTAAGACGGTGGAGGGCATTTGGAAGGCGGCCGGTGCATATTCAGGCGTAAAAATATCTCGGTCGAAACAGTGGCTGTGAAGGCAACTGATAGGCCACTCTTCACGGTTGCCTCGAACCGCTCTAGCGCTCCGCTGGTAGAAAGCAGATACTGCAAGATATCGAAAATGGGCCAGCGAGATGTCCCCGACTGCTCATTACGGGCGCGATGTCTGTAGTGCGTTGTGTATCTCGCAAAGGACCGCAAAAGGCGGAGACGCATCTCATTTGATGAGGCCAGCGATAAATTCGCCAAAGGGCCGGAGCTCTCCGCTAGTGCTCGCTGTCTCCAGCACGGTCATATACTGGTCCCGCCGATCGACCGGAATGATCGTCCAGGGGTAACCTCCTGATGCCATCATCGCGTTCATCAGAAAGCGGCCGATGCGGCCATTGCCGTCAATGTACGGATGAATATAGACGAACACGAAATGCCCCAGAACGACCCGGACCGCAGGGTCCGGCTCATCCCGGAGCAAGTCAAAAAAGACCGGCATTGCGTCCCTGACGGCATCAGGCCCAAGCGGGACGTGCCGTGAACCTCGGATAAAGACAGCATTGCTTCTGTATCCGGCGAGATCGCTCGGCTTGATGATGCCTGCCGCAACACTTGGCGCAAACAGCTCTCGGTACCAGACAGGGTGGTCGCGGTCCGCGACATCGCCAGCATTGCGGCCCGCAAGAATCTCCGTCAGGCTTGATTTCACGGCCTGAAATGACTGCCAATAACCTCGCGCCGCCATGGCATCGCGGTGCGCTCGGTCATCCTCGTTGAACTCTGGATCCCAGTTGCCGCCCCGCACGCGCTCGATGAGCCCTGGGCTGACCCGGTACCCTTCGATCGAGAGGGAGTTGTAGGCGTCGTTGACGTAATTTTCCTCAACTTCCGCCAGATATGCGGCGGCGTCGTTGCGGTGAGGTGGTTCCGGGAACAGGCCAATCAATTGCTCTCGTAGATCCTGCCACATGAGGCGGATTCTATTGGCTGCTGGAGAAGGGTCTCGTGGGAGCGGGTAGGCGAGGGGGTGGGAAAATGGGTCGCTCTCCCGTACGTCGTAGCCCGCACTTTTCATCGTGCCTGAAATGTCGTCAGCGATGCGGTTTCGTCCGATATTCCGAAAAGCGCCTGCCAAGCGACCCGCGACAACACTGTGCCCGCCATCCAGCAGTCTCTCCAGCAGCGCCGAGGCGTCCCGCTGCGCGGCGAGCGCAGTTCGAGCATCCGTCGGATAATTGAGATAGAATTGCGGGCTAGCAGCGACGAGGGCCGCCTCGGCGCGATAGATGCGGACGCCGTCAGCCGTCACCGTGCGATCACGATCCGCAGGAAGCGACAGGCGAGTATCGATCAGTGAAGTACCGTGGATCAATTCTGTAGGCTTGTTACGGCCGCCGGGTGCTCGCACGAGCAATTGCTGGGGGACCGTTCGATTTCCAGAATGCAGCAAGAGGGATTGGTCGGGCGCGAGGATCCAATCAGAACCGAGCCGTTCTGTCAGATAGGCAGTGACAAATTCCCAGAAGCTGGCGAACCAGGCGGTGCTTTCTCCAGCCGGTTCATCCGGTCGAGCCGGAATATACCAACCACGCATGACCTCCTTGAGGAAACCTGCTTCGACAAGCCGCTCGCGGTCCAGCCGACTTAGATCTACCGAACGGATAGCAACAAGTCCGTTCGTCTGAAGACGTTCGAGCGCTTCTAGGGCATTGGCGAGTTTTTCAGCAGGGCGGGCCATTCCCCACTTCTATCATATTTCGCTTATAATGCTGTGCCATATTTCGCTTTTCGAGTTGTGCGAATTTTAGCTTTTAATGCACAGTGGGCCGGGGTGGGAACGACCATGCTCCGCTTACGAGCGCTGAACTATCTCAGCAACCGCCTTCCCGCTCGACATAACATTCAGCCGCTGCGAGCGTGACACCGGCGCCCTCATCGTTATCAGTATAGGAACGGCGCAGGTGGGATCGCTGAGTCCAGTGCGCAAAAGTTTCGCTATATCTTGAGCGAAGATAGTGTTGAAGACTTCCGGCCTTGAGCAACCTTGCACTGCATTCGTGATTGTTCACCGGACAGGTAGCTGTCCAAGACAATTTGTCCGGTCGCGAAATTTTGTCGCCTATGGGCAAGATCGTGCAAATCCTGTCACCCAGAGACAGGTCAGGACCGTGGGGTTTTTGCCGAAGGCCATTTACGACGATGATGACGGCCAGCTTTAAAGCTCAGGCACGTGGCCCGATAGATCGATCCGTACTTTGCTGAAATCCACATCGGCAAATATGAAATTCCGCTTGTTCGCTTCCTGCGGTGTAAGCCTGCCGGTGGTGATCGCCCAATCCAGTTTGGCCCTTGCAATTGCCTTTTCATGGGTTCGGTTCCAGACTGGATCAGGTGCTGGCGTGCCGTCACGCAGTTGCTGTCTGGCTAATCGCCATCGCGCGCGTCGCTGATCCTCGCTGTCATTTATCAGGGCCCCGAACGGGCAATTGGATCGCAGCTTACGGCCCAGGCTATCATTCTGAACTAGAAGCGCCATCCACAGTTCATGTGACCTACGCGTCAACAGGAAACGCCAGAAACGCTGGCCTATCGTTTCCGCCTTGGCAGCGACCCGGTGATCCAGGGCAAGCCGCGCTGCCTCAGCGAGAGGGCCGATGCCCTCTGGCTGGCATCGTAGCATATCGACCAGCTGGATGGCGCGCAGCAAACCGCAGCGTTCCGTGATAGTATGGGAATTATGCTGCCTGTCCTCGGATGACGCAGCGCGGTCCGTTGGTCCAGTGTCAGCCGTTTCCCTGCCGCGCACGTCGTTGCTCCTCACATTGCGCCCGCTCTCTCAGACTCTTTTCAGCTCGCCATCGCCAATGTGCGGGCACAAGGAGAAGCGTATGTGGGTCGCTCGATAAGCCGGGCCAATACCGTATGCGCAACACCATTAGCACTGAACCACCCCGGCTTTCCCGGAGGCATTTTGAATTGAGTCATGCAACCATATCGAGGGTCTCTCTGGCTGCATAGTAGTTTGCCTCGGCCTCGGCGGGCGGGATGTAGCCGATGGGGCCGAAAAGG
>NZ_QLJK01000068.1:0-7143 GCF_003950715.1 Sphingomonas sp. S-NIH.Pt3_0716
CGGAAGAGAGTATTGGGGTTCATGGTTTTTTGCGGTGTGAGATTCGTCATATCAGCCTTTGCAATTTGGGGATGCTTTCGGAGCGAAACGTCAAGCATCCGAGATGGCCCATTGTCGCAGAAGTCCCAAAACATGCGACAGTTTTAGCCTGCTTCACCCGGCTTGCAGACGTTCCGCGATGAAGTCGGCGCGCTGCTCGATCCCTACCAGCGGCAGCTCTACAATCTGATAGCCAAGCCGGGTGTAAGTTTCGGCCATGACTCGGCCGGTCGCCTCGGCCTCCTGCCGGTCCTGCTTGCGCTCGGCGTCCTGCGCGAAAATGGCACCCCAATACGGGGCGAGGAAAACCCGCTCGTTGTAGGGATGAATTTTCGCCGCCGCCTCAATATGAGCCGGGACAGGCAGGCCGCAGAGCGTAAGATAGCCGACAACATCAGGAATCCCGCGATCCATCAGGACAGGCGCGTCACTCGCAAGAGCCTCGTGATAGGAACGCAGCTCCCAACCCAACATGAGTTCGGCAAAGATGGCCCGATCCGCCCAAGGCAAGGCTGGCCCGCCGATCCTGACTTGATCTTGTATGATCGCCCGGCCGGCCTCGGGCATCGTGCGGAAGCCGCGCCGGGTCATGGCGTCAATCAGGCTGCTTTTGCCGGAACCGGGGCCGCCAGTCACGACGAACATATGTTGAGCGTTAGCCATAGAAACTCCTTCCACACTACTGCGCCGGCGCTTTCACCGTGATCGTGCATCGCTGATCCTCGCCGGCCGTGCGCGCGGCCTCCCAACAAGCCGCTACCGCCTCCCTGTTCGTTTCAAGGAGCTGGTCGGCCGAGGCCACGCGCTGCCACGCTTCCGGGCTGCCGAACGCCATGAGGCTCATACCGGCCTGCCACGGCCTTTCGCCCATGACGACGCTGGCGACACGCGGCGCGGCCGAGAACGGCAACAGGCGCGGAAGGAACAACATCACCAGCGCGCCGGCGAGCAGGCCGACCGCGAAAGCGGCGACAAGCCACCAATCTTGCCGGCTACGCTCCCGCGCGCCGGCGACGTGCGCCGAAAGATTGCGGCCGGCGCGCTCGAGGTCGGACGCCTGCCGCTCGAGCTGTTGCGCGGCGGTGCGTATCAGGGCCTCGCCGCTGCGCTCGAGGAGCGCCGCATAGTGCGTCGCGCCCTGCCGGAGAATAGGCGATTGCTCTACGCCGTGCATCCGCTCCGCAACAGTGTCGAGCGCCTGCACGAGCTGGGCGAGCTGGGGCTTGTAGTCCTGCGCCGGCTCGATCTTTTCGAGCTGGTCGAAAGCCGCTTCCAGCCCACGCCGCATCACGGTCATTTCCGCGCCGATCTGCGCGCCCTGCGTCTCGATCGTGCGCCGGAGCGCATCGAACGCGGCGGCCGGGTCGCCGGCGTCCTCGTCCAGTGCTTGCCGTGCGATTCCTTCCCTGTCGTCGTCCAGCTCCGTCATATTCTCCGTGCCTACCTTCCCAAACCGATGCCCCGGCTAATCTGCCGGCTGCGTGACATTTCTTCTTGTAGCTGATGGGCGATGCTCTGCCCCCGGCGAAGCTCCTGCCCGATTCCAAGCTCCTGCCGGCGATTGCGCAGGATGGAATCTACCTGCGGGTCACGTTCGAGGCTCTTGGTCAGGCCGTTCATCTGGCTTTCGACCTTGGCGCGGGCATCGTCGTGCTGCCAGCCGCGAAGCTCCCGGCGCTGGCCCTGTAGTTCCTGCCAGCGTTCAACAAACCGCTCGGCCCTGACATTCGGGTCTTGCAGCGCGGCGTTTTCGCGCTTCATCCCGTCGATCACCTGCGCGACACGCTCCCGGCCGGAAAGCTCGGTCATGGCGCGCGCCGTCGCCGGGTCGTTTTGCAGGGTCGAACGCATCAAATCTTTCATGCCGTCGCGCACCTGGTCGAGCTGCTGGCCGGCATCGCCCATTTCCTGCCGCTGCATGTCGAGGACCGGCAGGCCCTCGCGCCGGTGCTGGTCGATCGACTGATAGGCCCGCGAATAGCGGTCAACGGCCTGCTCAAGCGGCGACTGCCCCCGCGCCCGCTCGGCCAGCCGGTCGGGCGCCGGCGCCTGCCGCAAGCTCCCTTCCCTTTCCGGCCGTCGCTGCATCCGCGATGCCTCGCCGCGCTCCTGTGAGGGCGCAGGGCGTGCATTGAGCTTGAGGCCGGCGAACATACCGCGCCGCTGCTTCTCGGCCTGCTGCGGCCGTTTCTGGTCGATCTGCGGGCCGTCCTCGCCGGCGCGGTCTGGCTCGCGGCTCTCGGCCGCCGCGCCGCGCCCGAGTTTCAGGCCCTCGAACGGATTGCGGCGCTGCTGTCGATCGCTGGCGAGATCTTCGCGCGGATCTGCACGAAGATCCTGCGCGAGATCCGCGCCGACTTTTTGCGAGGATCTCCGCTCAAGGGCGTGATCCCCGGCCGTCGACTCCCGTTCCGCACGTAGCCCGGCGCGCTCGGCCGGAATCTCGATCTCGCTGCGGACGCCCATTTGCTCCGCGATCCCGCGCCGCTCGGCAAAGTCGCGGGTATAGTCGAGCGTCGTTTCCTTCACGCCCGACCGGGACAGGCGGCGTTCTAGCTGGCTATAGGCCAGCTCGCCGGCGTCCTGAACCTTCCATGTGTTGCGGTGCGTCTGCGTCCCATCGGGCAAGGTGACGGGGGTGGAACCCTCATGCTGTAGGCCGATCTTCTCCCCGATCTCCGGCGCGGCCTCCTTCATGGCCCGCTCTAGATCGACGCCCCATAGGGTGCGCTGCTCGCCCTTGTCGTTTTCCAGCGTCACGAAATAGCTGTCGGACTTCTGCGGGTCATGCTCGAAGGGCGCGGCCCCATGCTCGACCAGCCGGCCGGCATTGGTGAACTCGTCCTGTGCCGCGTAGAGCTGCACACCGTCACGATGCCGGGTCATGGCGACATAGGTTAGATGCCGGTCCATCGTCCCCGACGCCATCACATAGGAGCGATCGACCGTCGCCCCCTGATTTTTGTGAATCGTCGTCGCATAACCGTGGTCGATCGCCTGATAGTCGCCCATCGGCACGGAAACACTATCGCCGCCCCGGCCGTCGAGCTGCGCGACGATCCGGCCCGCCTCGACATGCTCGACCGTGCCTAGCATCCCGTTTTTCACGCCAAGGTCGCGGTTGTTCTCCAAGAACACGATGCGGTCGCCCGGCGCGAACTCCCTCTGCCCGGTATTGGTCTGGAAGGTCAGCGCCCGGCCCGGCCCTTCCCGCTCATGGGCGACGTCGCCCGGCGCAAGGCTGTCGTCGGCCACGCGCGCCAGCTCGCCCCGTGCCAAAACACCCCGGTCCTGTAGCTCGGCCCGGATCGCGTCATTGATGGCGCGAACATCGGCCCGGCGATGCGCCATCGCAACCCGGGTGCCGTCCGGACGTTCATCGCGATCGGCAAGGTAGTCCCGCACGATCTGGCCGCGCGCGTCCTCGCCTGTCTCGGCAAAGCTGATATTGCCGTGATCCCGATAGGCCGCCAGCCCCTCGGCCGTCCGGTGCGTGGCGAAGTCAATGGAAGCGTCCCGCTGCCAGTCCACGCGCTGCCGGCGAATCTCCGACAGCTCGGCATGGCCGATTTCCTCCGTGATCGCCCGGAACGGTGCGCCGGCCCCGATCGCCTGCAACTGCTCATGGTCGCCTACAAGGACGATCTTCGCCCCGCGCGCCTCGGCCTCGCCAACGAAGCGGGCGAGCTGGCGGCTCCCGACCATGCCCGCCTCGTCGATCACGAACACGTCGCCGCGGCCGATCGTGCCGCGGTCGTTCTCCCAACCGCGGGACCATGATGCGAGGGTGCGGCTCTGGATGCCGGAACTTTCCTCCAAGCCCTCGGCCGCCTTCCCCGACAGGGCCGCGCCGTGGACCTGATAGCCTTCGGCCTCCCACGCCTCGCGCGCGGCCGCGAGCATGGTGGACTTGCCAGCGCCGGCATAACCGACAACGGCCGCGATCCGCTCCGGCCCGGTGATATGCTCGATCGCCCGGCGCTGCTCGTCCGAAAGTCGCGCCGTCTCGATCTGGCGTTCACGTTCGCCGGCGTCCAGCTCGCCCCGCGCAACCTTCCCGGCCGTGTCATGGGAAACGCTCGACCGAATGGCGGCGTCTTGGGCATCTATCGCCCGCTCGACATGCCGGCGATCGACGCCATGACCATGAGCCGCGTGCATCCGCTGCGCGCTCTCGATCATGCCGGATTCGATCTCGACCATTTCGCGGGTGGAATAGCGAGCAAGCTCGATCTCGCCCGTTGCCGGGTCCGCGCGCTCGGGCTGCAACTCGACCAGCGCCGGCGAGGCCATCACCTTCGCAAAGGCGCTCTGGAACTCCTGCGGGTCGTCGTTGATGTAGCGATGCAGCGCCCGCGCAACGTCGTGGCGATCGAACACGCTCTTTTCCCCGGTGATGAGGGTTAGAACCTGCTCGGGCTTCTCCCGGATCAGCTCGGCATTGCGCCGGGCCGCATCCTCGTCCAGCCGCGACCGCGACA
The DNA here is from genome assembly GCF_003950715.1 of Sphingomonas sp. S-NIH.Pt3_0716. Classification (NCBI taxonomy): domain Bacteria; kingdom Pseudomonadati; phylum Pseudomonadota; class Alphaproteobacteria; order Sphingomonadales; family Sphingomonadaceae; genus Sphingomonas; species Sphingomonas sp. S-NIH.Pt3_0716. The sequence goes on from NZ_QLJK01000068.1 coordinate 4,521, forward strand.
CGTCGAGGCCGCGCCGTTCCATCTGCGAGGCATGGACGCCCATATGCTCGGTCGGCGCGATCTCAAGCCCGCGCTCCATGTGCGAACGATGGTCGATCCGAATATCAAGCCCGGCCATTGCAAGCCGCTCGTTGGCGATCCCCTCCCACCTCTGGCGAAGGTCGCGGAGCTGCATATCGGTCGTCGGCAGGTCGTGCGCCAGCAGCCATTTGTTTTCGCGCTCAAGATAGGTCTTGTCGCCTAGCCCGTTCTCCGTCACCTGCCGCGTGGTCATAAGGATATGGGCATGGTGATTGCGAACGTCGCTCGCCTCGTGCGGTGCATGAATGGCGAAATCCACGGCCGCGCCGTAGCGGTCGGCCAGCTCCTGCGCCATCTCCCGCGCCGCCTCTAGCCGTTCCTCGGCCGAAAGCTCATGCGGCAAGGCAACCTCGAACTCGCGGGCAACGCGGGCATCCTTCCGCTTCTCGGCAAACTCGGCGGCGTTCCAGAGCGTCGAGCGATCCCGCGCCCAATCGGCGTTGACGCCTTCCGGCAAGACGATCTCGGCATGTTCGACGCCCTGCTTTGCCGTGTAGTCGTGCGTGATGCCGTCGCGCTCGTTGGTCAACTTCTCCCCGGCACGATAAGCCATAGAGGCGACGGCGCTACGGCCCTTCGCCCGCGAAACTGGCTTCATGCTGAAATGGTAGATCGCCAACCCGTTGCCTCGATCCCGTTTCCGCCTTTCCCGTCAGCTTTCTAGCTGACAGCGCGCTGAGTTACGCAGTAACTCGTAAGTGCGCCCTTCTCAACTCAATTGCTTCGCTCTTTCGCTGTTCGGTGTGGCGCTGCGGCTAGGTCGATGCAATGAAACTGAGGCCCGGATTGTGCTGCAAAACCGCCGAAAACTCAAGCGCAACAGGCAAACACTGGAAAAGACGGCCGGGAATGATAGTCTAGGCGAACAACCGGAAAAGGAGATTTGAGGAATGGCGCGCAAATCCATTGAAGAACGTCTAGCCCAACTGGATGCGCAGCGCGCCGCCCTCAAGGCACGGCTCGGCAAGCAGGAACGCGCCAACGACACGCGCCGCAAGGTGCTGCTCGGCGCGCTCGTCCTGCATCGCCTCGAACACGGCAAGGATGAAGAATTTGCCCGGCGCTTGGGCGAATGGCTCAAGCGTGAGCTGCCCGACTTCCTGACGCGCCCCGGTGACAAGGAACTGTTTGCCGATCTGATCGGCAACGCGCCGGCCGGGGAAACGACAGGTAGCGCCGGGGGGACGGCCGCATGAGTCAGGCGAGACTTGCTTGGGGTGCGTTCAAGAACATGATGCGGCAGGCCGCGCGTGATCCGCTATGGGCGTTCGTCGCTCTGCTCGCCGCACCTTTCCGCATCTGGAAACCGCTTCTCGGGCTTCTGTTCCTCCTTGTTATCGTCCTGTTCGTCCTCGGCTTCGGCGGCCGCTTCGCTCTCGAACAAATCGGCTTTCGCGTCGGCTCGGTTCCGGTTCTCCTGCTCGATCTCGTCACGCTGCTGGTGCTGCTGGCGCTCGCCTTCCGCTTCCTCACCAATCCGCTGATTATCCATTTCGGGGATATGGACGGCGAAACCCACGGCTCAGCCCGCTTCGCCACCGACAAGGAAACCGCCGCCCTCGCCCGCGCCGATTCCGGCCTGCTGATCGGCCGCGACGGCAAGACCGGGAAGCTCCTGCGCTATGACGGCCCGGCCCATCTGCTGACGATGGCACCGACACGCACCGGCAAGGGGGTGGGAACCATCATCCCCAACCTGCTCACCGCCGACCGCTCCGTGATCTGCATCGACCCCAAGGGCGAAAATGCCAAGATCGCCGGCCGCGCCCGCCAGCAGTTCGGCCCGGTCCATGTCCTCGACCCCTTCGGCGTCACCGGCCAGCCCTCGGCCGCCTTCAATCCGCTGGAAGGGCTCGACCCGGCCGGCCTCGATGTCGCGGAAGATGCAAGCACCTTGGCCGACGCCCTCGTGTTCGATGAACCGGGCATGGCGGGCGAGGCGCATTGGAACGAGGAAGCCAAGGCGCTCATTGCCGGCCTGATCCTCCATATTGCCGCCAGCGAGCCGCGCGACAGGCGAAACCTCGCCACCCTGCGCGAATATCTCACCCTCGCCCCTGAAACCTTCGCCGCGCTCCTGAAGGACATGCAGGCGTCAATGGCCGCCTCCGGCCTGATCGCCCGCGCCGCAAACCGCCACCTCGGCAAATCCGACCGCGAGGCGGCCGGCGTCCTCTCGGCCGCGCAGCGCCATACCCATTTCCTCGACAGCCCGCGCATGGTCGCGGTCCTCGGCCGATCCGATTTCGGCTTTGCTGATCTCAAGCGCCGCAACGTCTCTGTGTTCCTGGGGGCGTTTGCGGGAGGGGGCGGAATCCTACGCTAAGGATTTGGGCCAGCGATATTCCCCGGTTAGATTGATGTGTTCCCATCCCAACGGCGAGACGTGGGCGAGTAGATCAGGCGCGATATGGGTAGGCGCTGCCTTCGACATGCCAGCGCGCGATCCGCAGCAATTCCCAGAAGCTGTGCGTGTTGGTCGCCGCCGCCATCTTGCGCAAACCGAGATTGACGCCTTCCGCCAGCAACACGTTCATCAGGC
>NZ_QLJK01000069.1:0-7051 GCF_003950715.1 Sphingomonas sp. S-NIH.Pt3_0716
GCGCAGGCCCACCCCCTAACCCCCTCCCGCCTGCGGGAGGGGGAACATGTCTGGAATTGGTCGTTTCTCGACAGGCTCGAAACGAACGGATGTGGGAGCGCGCGGGTTGGGGGCCTCAGTCCACCGGGCCGTGGAATTCGGCTTCGACGATGCCGAGGTGCCAGCCGGGCGGGACGGCGTCGGCGCCGGTGTCGCCGGCCTGGCGGGCGCTGGCCAGTTCGACCACCTTGCCGAAGGCGTCCTTGTCCTGCACCGGGCCGGTCTGGCGGATGCGCAGTGCCTGGCCGGTCGTGGCGGGGAAGCGGAGCGTGGTGTAGCCGAGCTGCCGTTCGGTCTCGCCGCGCCAGACGCTCTTGCCGTCGATCGTCAGTTCGAGCGGATATGCACGCGAGCGCCAGCCGACCAGCTTCAGGTCGATTTCGCTGAGGCGCACCGGCGTGGCGAAGCGATATTCGATCCAGCCATTGTCGGGCTTGCCGTCGCTCGCCCAGCGGGTGAGTTCATTGTCGTCGACGGTGGCACCGGCATCGGCCTGTCCTGACCCGGCGCGGATATCCTGCGCGACGAAAGTCGTGCGGTGCGGGGTGAAGCTGGGGGTGGCGGGCGTCGGGCCGCGCACCAGGCTGCCGGGCTGGAAGGCGTCGGCGAAATCGGTGGACAGGCCGCCCTTGGCGGCGGCGGGCAGCTTGGTGTGGATCGACAGGCTGGCCGTTTCCAGGCCCGGCGCGGTAGCGGTGAGCGACACCGTGCCCGCCTTCGTTCCCGCGCGGATCAGGACGCGGTTGACGCCGCCTTCCAGCGGCAGGTCGGGCGAGAGGATGTAATTATCCTCCTCGCGCGCAGTGCCGGCATAGGAGGTGGTGCCGTCCGCGCCATGCGCCTTGGTCACCACCGCTTCGCCCTCGGTCTGACCGGCGCGGACCTTGCCCTGGCTGTCGCCCTGGGCAATGCCGCCGCGCCAGAGTGATGGCCCCTGGAGGTCGAAATGGACCTTGCTGGCGTCGACCGGCACGCGGCGGCCCTGCGCATCGACCGCCTCGACATCGACCAGTGCGATGTCGGCGCCGTCCATGACGAAGCCGCGCGGTGAGACATGGGGGGTGAGTTTGAGCGCGACCGCCGGGCCGGTGGTGATGAGGCTGAACTCCGACGTCTTGCCGTCGGCGTGGGTGGCGACGGCGCGCAGCGTGCCGGGGGCGAAGGCGACATTCTTCCAGCTGAAGAGGAAACTATCGCTGCGCTGGCCCTTGCCGAGCGAGCGGCCGTTGAGGAACAGCTCGACGCTATCCCCATTGGACACGACGCTCATGTCCTTGACCGTGCCGGGCGCATAGTTCCAGTGGCCGATAATGTGGGTGGCGGGGGTGACGCTGTCGACCCAGTCATCCCACATCACCTGATGCGCGAAAAAGCCCTGCTTGGGGATGCGCACGGCGTCGACTTCGCCCGAGCGGCGGTAATTATTGTCGCCGCGAAAATGGGTGTTGCTGTCCGACCAGATGATGTTGACCCCGCCCGAGCTGACGCGGGTGCCGGTGCCCGGCCGCATGACATAATAGTCGTTCCAGCGCTTCACATCCTCGATGGCATGGCTGTCCTGGTTGCGATTATAGGCGGGCGCATCCTTGTGGAAGGGCGGGGTGAAATTGTCCTGATAGGCGCGGGCGGCTTCGTCGCGGCTATATTCCATCGACCACATCGGATGCTTCGCGCTCTTGTTGATATACATCATCTCGCCGCCATATTCGGCGACTTTGCTGTCCAGCATTTCGCGCGATCCGATGGCGCGGCCGCCATGGGGATCGTATTGATCGCGGATCGCCTTCATCTCCGCCATATGCGCTTCGCTGATATTCTCGTTCCCGCTTTCGTAGAAGAGGATCGAGGGATTGTTGCGATTATAGATGATCGCGTCGCGCATCACTTCCTTGCGCTGGTCCCAGCGGCGGCCGGTGACGTCGCTTTCGGCGTCGCCCGCCGGCATCGCCTGCATCAGGCCGACGCGGTCGGCGGATTCGATGTCCTGCTTTGACGGGGTGACGTGCATCCAGCGGACCAGATTGCCGCCGCTCTCCACCATCAGCGCGTTGGAAAAGTCGCTGATCCAGGGCGGGATGGAGGTGCCGACGGCGGGCCATTCGTTGGAGGTGCGCTGGGCATAGCCATGGACCATGATGGTGCGGCCATTGAGGTCGATCTTGCCATCGCCGAAGCGGGTCTGGCGGAAGCCGGTCTTCGTATCAACGCTGTCGATGACCTTGTCCTTGTCCATCAGGCTGGTCGTCACGGTGTAGAGATAGCCATAGCCCCAGCTCCAATAATGGAGGCCGGCGACCGGTGCGGCGGCGGCGAGGGTGGCGGTCTGGCCGGGCGCAATCGAGGCGGCGGCGCTGTCGAAGCGGGCAATGCGGCGGCCGGCGGGATCGCGCACTTCGACGCGGAGCGACAAGGCGCGGGCGGCGGCGCTGTCGTTGCGGACCTGGCTTTCGGCATGGATGGTCGCGCGGCGGCCGGCGATGTCGAAACCGTCGGCCCAGACATATTGGCCGGTGGTGCCGAGCGACGAATAGAGCGGCAGCGTCTGATAGACTGGCCCGGTCAGGTGGAGCCGGACATTCTTGGTAATGCCGCCAAAATTGACGTTGAAATTGTCATTATTCCACTGGAAGCCGCTGCCGGTGGCGCGTTCTTTGTACTTCCAGTCATTGTCGACGCGCACGGCGATGACATTGTCGCCGGGCTTGAGTGCGGCGGTAATGTCGGCGCCGAAGGCCATCACGCCATGTTCGGACAGCGCGACCGAGCGGCCATTGACCCAGATTTCGGCGGCCTGGCGCACGCCTTCAAATTCCAGGAAGGCCTTGCCGCGCGCCGCATCGGCGGGGAGGGTGATGTGCTTGCGATACCAGATGATGCCGGTGGACAGCGCCTTGATATCGCGGGCGAAGGCCTGCGTCTCGTTGAAGGCGTTGGGCAGGGTGACGCTCTGCCAGCCCTTGTCGTCAAAGCCGGGTTGCTGTGCGCCGGCCTGATCGCCGGTGGTCATCAGCCAGCCGGGATTGAGATTATAGGTCTGGCGCGGCGAAGCGGTGACGGTGGAGGCGTCATGGGCGGCGGCGGGGAGAGCGGGAAGGAGCGGCGCCAGCGCCAGCAGGGCCAGGCCACCCCGCAACTGACGCACCCGCGCGCCGACAGCCGATTTCCGCTTCATGCCCTTGCCCTCTCCAATATTGGTCAGGCCACTTTGGGCGATGGCGGGCGATGGGTCAATAGATATCCCTAAAAATGGATATGTGATCCACATATTGGTCAGTCAGATGGGTGGCGCACGGGGCGCGACCCACCCGATCAAGGGTCAGCGTTCGCCCTGCTTGCCGGCGCCCAGGTAGAAGCTGGTGTGCGGCGGCTGGTTATAGGCGGTGTTCTGCCAGGCGACGCCGAGGCGATAGACCGGATCCTGCATCAGCGTGACGAAGCGGTGCGTGGTCGGATAGGGGGTGGTGTAGATGCGCAGTTCGCGATTGTCGGCGCTGCGCCACACCACTTCCTCGCGCCAGTCGCCGATCAGGTCGGCCTGCAGCGCCGGTGTCGCCTTGGTGCCATTGTTGGACGACAGGCCTTCGGGCGAGAGCAGGGGGATTTCTCTGCCATTTTCCCAGTCCCATTTGGAAATGGTCGTCTTGTCGAGCAGTTCGCGCAGTAGGTCGCCATCCCACCAGATGGCGAAGTTCATCTGGCGCGGGCGCGGGCCGATCGGCTTGCTGGCGACGTCGAACAGTTCGGCCGAACTGGAGTTCCAGAACTCGGCGCCCCAGTGGCGCGGATCGATATCGGCGGCGACGCCGCGGCCGGTATCCTTTTCGGCCGGGGTGGACCAGAGCATCTCGCCGGTGCGCGCGTCGAGCAGGGCGGAGCCGATCATGCCATTCTGGCGCTGATCCTCGAACACGCCGAATTTTTCCAGGCCGGGGCGGGCGGGGTCGAGATCGCTGACATGCATGGTGTCGCCGTGGAAGAGTGGCTGGGTCCACAGCCCCTTGCCATCGTCATCGACCGCCATCGATCCGTAGATCACCTCGTCGCGGCCGTCGCCATCGACATCGGCGATCGAAAGCTGGTGATTGCCGCGCCCGGCATAGTCGCCCTTGCCTGGCCGGCTGCTGTCGAACAGCCAGCGCTGGGTCAACTTGCCGTCGCGCCAGTCCCAGGCGGCGATCGCGGTGCGGGCATAATAGCCGCGGCCAAAGACCATCGAGGGCAGATGGCCGTCGAGATAGGCGACGCCGGCCAGGAACCGGTCGGATCGATTGGCATAGCCGTCGCCCCAGCTTTCGGTCAGTTGCGCGGTCGTGGGATTGCCGCCGGGATAGCGCGGGGGATCATAGGGGGCGGTGGCCAGCGCCTTGCCGGTGAGGCCGTCGAAAACGGTCAGATATTCCGGCCCCTTGACGATGCGGCCCTGCATCGGCGCGACCTTGGTGCCATCGGGCAGCACCTTGGCGCCGGTGCGGTCGCGCTGGGGCACTTCGCCATCATGGCCGCGCCAGTCGGCCTTCGCGTCGCCGATCACCGTGCCGATGCCATCGACCGTTCCGTCGGCGGTCTTCATCGCCACTTCGGCGCGACCGTCGCCGTCGAAGTCGAAGGCCAGGAACTGGGTATAATGGGCGCCGGCGCGGATATTGCGGCCAAGGTCGATGCGCCACAGGCGCGTGCCGTCGAGCCGATAGGCGTCGAGCAGCACCGGCCCGCTATAGCCGGCCTGGCTGTTGTCATGGCTGTTGGTCGGATCCCATTTCAGGATGATCTCGTAACGGCCGTCGCCGTCCAGATCGGCCGCGCTCGCATCATTGGCGGTGTAGCTGAACGACTCGCCGGCCGGGGTGACGCCGTCGGCGGGGGGCGTGAGGGGGATGGAGAGATAGGATTTGTCCCACATCATGGCGGGGGAGGGGGCGCTCTTGTCGCCGATCCGCTGCACCGCATAGCGGCTGGTGGCGCTGCCTTTCTTGTCCACGAAGGCAGTGGCTTCGCCGACGCGGCTGTCATGGATCGGCTTGCCGTCGCGCAACAGGCGGAAGCGGATGGTGGCGGGATCATCGGCCAGTAGACGCCATGTAATGAGCATGCCGCCGCCCTGCGCTGGTAGCGCTACCGCGCCGCGATCAAGTCGTTCGGCCGCTATTCGGGCGGTGGGGCCAGTTGCCAATGCCATGGTCGAAGTCGCCAGCCCGAGCGTCATGGTAAAGGCCCGAATAGTGGTGCGCATTTGCATCAAGCTCCCCTCCGGATCACTACTGATCCAAATATTAGAATTGCATCCCACATATAGGTTCAGTAACTCTCCGTCTAGAAACTGATTCGACGACCGTGGGGAAACGGAGTCGGTCATGGGGTGTTCTGGGAGAGAGGGGATCGGCTATGCGCGAGCATACCACTGAAAGTGCACGCAATTTTTCAAACATCGCAATGGTTCGCCGGACGCTGAAGGGCGCTTCCGCCCTCGCCATGGCCGGCGTCATGCTGGTGTCGGCTTCGGCCATTGCTCAGACAAATGACGAAGGCGAAAAGAAGGAAGGTGCCGTTTCGGCTGCCGATATCGTCGTCGTCGGCACTCGCGCCTCGCTGCAATCGGCGATCAACCGCAAGAAGGAAGCGAACACCGTCGTCGACTCGATCGTCGCCGATGATATCGCCAGCTTCCCGGACAAGAATATCGGTGACTCGCTCGCCCGCATCACCGGCGTCCAGCTGAGCCGCGAATTTGGCGAGGGCAACCAGATTTCGATCCGTGGCGTCGAACCCGACCTCAACCGCGTCGAGATCAACGGTGTCAGCCAGGTCAGCGCGCTCGGTTCGCGCGCCGGCGACTTCCGCGAAATCGCGGCCGAACTGGTCAAGTCGATCGACGTCTACAAGGGCTATGCCGTCGACCTGACAGAAGGTGGCATTGGTGGCACGGTGCGCGTCGAAACGCGCAAGCCGCTGGAACTGAAGGATCCACTGATCTCGATGGTCGCGTCGGGCCAGCATCTGGATCTTACGGAAAGCTGGAAGCCGCGCCTGACCTTCTTTGCCGGCGCGCCCAAATTCCTGATCGATGGCTTGGGCATCCTGGTCAACGCCACCTATAGCGACGTCGACACACGCCAGGATTATATCAGCAACACCAACTGGCAGCGGCTGGCCGATTTCGATCATTCGACCGAGAAGACGGTCGCTAACCCGCTCTACAGCAACTATAATACATATGAGAGCTGCGCTGGCGTCGGTGGTGCGACCACCGGGGCCGCCACCGCCAACCGGCTGGCGTGCGAAACCCAGTTCTTCGACTGGGCGCCGACCGTGCCGCGCTATCGCCAATTGGTGCGTAATGACAAGCGCATCTCGGCCGATGTCACATTGCAATATCAGGTGGCGCCCAATTTCCGCGCCTATGTCAACGGCCAGGTCAATCTGCGCAACCAGAAGCTGCAGGACACCAACTATTCGGTGGATTTGGGCCGCATCGAGCGCTTCAACCTCGATCCGCAGCTGGCAGCCGGCGCGGGCGGCGGCACGTCGCGTCGCCGGGTCCAACTGGGCACTTCGACGGTCAACGGGAACCATGTCGTCACCGGCCTCACCACCGCGCTTGACGCCGTCAACATCGGCACCGCAACCAACCCCAATTGGAATGGTGCGGCGAACATCATCGGCGTGCAGCGCCGCGACTTCGATTATGACCAGGACAGCAAATATTTCTCGGGCGGCTTTACCTGGGAACCCAATAGCCGGTTGAAGATCGACGTGATGGGATCGCATGCGACCGCCCATACCGATCAGCAGACCAACCTCATTTCGCTGGGCACCAGCGTGTCGGGCATCACCATCGACCGCAACAATGACCAGGGGCTGCCGGTCTTCAGCTTCCCATCCAATTTCGGCTCTGAATCACTTTTGCTGCTGGTGATGGTATCCTTCCCCCGCTTTACTGGGAGGATCTGTCATGAACGGGCGATTTCAACGAGCGCGTCTTGCCCCTGAAGGCTTTGCGGTGGTGTCGCTGCAG